>CAZNCE010000075.1:0-2934 GCA_964571285.1 uncultured Nocardioidaceae bacterium
CTTAGCGTTGACCGATGAACTCCCTCGGTGAGGACAGCCGACAATGGCGGGCGGCCTTCGACGCCGCGGCGCACTGGTTCACCCAGATCGCCGCGCGGACCGACGGCCGGCTGGAGGACCAGGCTCTCGGGGTGTGGTCGGTCCGTGACCTGCTCGGGCACACCAGTCGGGCGTTGTCGACGATCGAGTCCTACCTGCGTCCGGACCGCTCGGACCCGGTCCAGGTGCCCGCCGCCGCGGATTACGTACGACGCACGTCCGGCGCCGACCCGGAGCAGGTCGCCGAGCGGGGGCGTGCCGCCGGGGCGAGCCTCGGTGACGACCCGGCGGGTGCGATCGCGGCGTTGGCTCGACGCGTACGAGGTCTGGTGCGAGAGACGCCGGACGAGGCCCGGATGGAGACGATCGCGGGCCTGATGACGCTGGCGGAGTACGTGCCGACCCGGACCTTCGAGCTCACCGCGCATACCTGTGATCTGGTCAACGCGCTGGGGCTGGACGAGGAGCCGCCCGAGAACGCGATCCGGTCGGCGCTGCGGCTGGCCGGCGAGGCGGCGGTCGCCGACAGGTCGGGGCGAGCGGCCCTGGGCGTGCTGACCGGACGCGGTGGGTCCGGCTTCTCTGTCCTGTAAGGGTTGACGGCGTCGCTCGCCCTACTGCCTGATGGTCAATCCGGCGAGACGGTCGGGATCGAGGATCAGGTCGATCTCGGCGATCCGTTCGCCGATCACGGTGAAGCCGGCCACCGCGACGACACTGCTGCGGTTGCGGGCGATGATCCCGACCGCTCCGTTGACAGTGGCCAGGCGGCAGAGCCTGGCGTAGCGCCGACCGTGCGTGGCGGTGTGCTCGGCCACGGCCTCGGCGCCGTTCAGCCGCGCCGGGGCGAGCCACGCGCGCGCTCCGGTGTCGGCCCGGAACACCACCTCTGGGTCGAGAACCCGGAGCAGGGCTTCGAAGTCCCCCGCACGTGCGGCGGCAAGGAACGCCTCGGCGACCCGCCGCTGGGTGGGAAGGTCCGCGTCCGGCAGGGCAGCGGTGGCGCGGACGTGGCGTCGGGCGCGACTGGCCAACTGGCGGGCGGCCACCGGAGTGCGCTCCACGATCGGGGCGATCTCGTCGAACGGGACACCGAACATGTCGTGCAGCACGAGAGCCACCCGCTCGGCCGGGTCCAGGCTCTCCAGGACCACCAGGAGAGCCAGGCCCACCGAGTCCGCCACCAGGGCGGCGTGCTCGGGGTCGTCGACCATGCCGTCGGCCACGATCACCGGCTCCGGCAACCGCTCGGTGGGCGTCTCCGGACGCGCTTGGCGGGCACGGAGCATGTCGATGCACACCCGGCTGACCAGCGTGGTCAGCCAGCCGTCCAGGTTGTCGATCCCGCTGCTGTCCGAGCGCGTGGTCCTGATCCAGGCCTCTTGCAGGGCGTCCTCGGCCTCGGTGACCGAGCCCAGCATTCGGTATGCGACAGCCCGAAGCCGCGGCCGCTGCTCCGCGAACCGGTCGGCGAACCATTGTTGCTCGGTGGTCATCGCTGCTTCGCTCTCGTACTCGTCGTCTCCCGGGCGGTGCCGATCGCCCGCTGTGCGGCGTCTCCCTAGGGGGGTCGGTTCCGCCGCCATGCATGTGACAGACCGCAGGACTTCCGCTGTCACATTGTGCGCGTCGAATCCGACGTGGTGGTCAAACGCTGCAGGCAATGCATCAGGAGTGTTGGTTGTGTTCGACACCACCGTCTGGATCGCGCAAGGGTTCCTCGCCGTGTTCTTCCTACTCGCCGGACTGCCCAAGATCGTCGGCCGGGGGCTGGACCGGTGGGTCGGGTTCGACCAGATACCGCGAGCGATGACGCTCCTCATCGGCGGTTGCGAGATCGCCGCCGGGGTGGGCCTCGTCGTACCCATGCTCGCAAACCGCGGTGAGTGGGCGACGCCGCTCGCCGCGATAGGGGTCGCGACGATCTCGCTGATGGCCGGGGGATTCCACCTCCGCAACCATGAGTGGCTCCCCATGGTGGAGACCGTTTTCTGGGCATCGCTGGCCGGGTCGATCGCCGCCGCGCGCTGGGAGCACTTCTCCACCGGGCCCGCCGTCTCCCGCGACGAGGTGCTGCCACCGCTGGTCATCGGGCTGGTCGTCGTGCTGATGGTCAACCTGGTCGTGCTCTTGCGCAGACCGGCAGGCCGCTACCTGCCGGGGACCGAAGGCGCGCGATGAAGCTCACGATCGTGGCAGCGACCGGCCGACTCGGCCGGCGACTTCTCGAGCAGGCGCTCGCCGGCGGACATGACGTGACGGCAGTCGTACGCACTCCGCAAAAGCTCGGCAGCGCGCAGGCTCGCGTCGTCGCTGCCGACCTGGCCACCACGGACCCGGCGATGCTTGAACCCGCGTTCCGCGGTGCCGACGCGGTCCTCTCCGCACTCGGGCCACGGAACCGGTCCGATACCGGGGTGACCTCGGCAGGTACGCGCGCGATCGTCCAGGCGATGCTCGCGACCGACGCCCGCCGGCTGCTGATCGTCAGCGCCGCGCCGGTCGGCACCGTGCCGTCCCCCACTCGTCCCCATCCGCCCCGGCACGACCCTGGCGACGGACCGCTGGTGCGCTATCTGGGTGCGCCCCTGGTGCGGGCGCTGCTCGGTCGGCTCTACGTCGACCTGGCGATGGCCGAGTCGCTCGTGACCGACAGCGGACTGGACTGGACGATCGTGCGGCCACCACGGCTCACGGAGCGGCCGGGCACCGGCAACTACCGAACCGCCTATGGGCGCAACCTTCGTGGTGGTGTCACGATCTCTCGGTCCGACCTCGCGCACTACATGCTGGCCGCGGTTGACCAGCCGGACGCAGTCGGAAGGATCGTCGGGATCGCCCGGTGAGCGGGTGGCCGTCCGCAGTCGCGAGGCCCGGCGAGTCCGTCGAGTTCGG
>CAZNCE010000075.1:3034-15307 GCA_964571285.1 uncultured Nocardioidaceae bacterium
CGGCGCCTCGGGGTCCCAGCCCTCCGGCTCCGGCCGGTGCGTCACGACAACCACGTGGTCGACCCCGCCCGGGGGCGTGCCGTCCCAGCCGTCTGTCAGATCGAAGACCCGGCGACCGACGACCGTCGCGCTGATCTGGTCCCAATACGGCCGGATGTAGTCGTAGGACGTCTGCGACACCCTCACCACGCCGCTCTCGTCCAACGCGACGTCGCCGCTGGACAACCAGTCGAACAGCGGTCCCGGTTGGTCGTGCTCGTCCGCGACGAAGCCGTCCACCGACACCGAGCCGTACATCACCACCGTGCCCACGGAGACTCTCCTTTCCTGCAGCCAAGGAGCTGGCTGCAGGAAAAGCCAGCCGGGCGTAAGTGGCCGCTCTTGTCGGAAATCATCGGGCGGTGGGGCCCAGCCTTGCACTCGGTGGCCGGGATGCGTCGAAGTGTCGGCGGATCCGTGCTAGAATCGAACACATGTTCGAGAGCGCGGATCGGGCCCAGGCATGGGAGTCGCTGCGCCGGCAGCTGGGCGAGGCACCACGGCGGGTGCTTGTGGCCGAGTCCGCAGCCGGCGGCTCCGCGGCCGGGCCGGACGTGCGCGGGTGGATCGAGCAGTTGGGCCGGCTGGACCGGGACATCGACGATGCGGCCCGCGTGGAGCGGCTGCGGGTGCTGGAGGAGTTGAAGGCCGCCGCAGCGGCGGCGCAGGCGGTGTGTGCGGCCGACTTCGACGCGTCCCAGCGCCGGGCGGCCATGGCGCTGGGTGAGCCGGCCGAGCGAGCCGGCCGCGGGGTCGGCGCCCAGGTGGGTCTGGCCCGGCGGGAGTCGGCGCACCGGGGCAACCGGCAACTGGGACTCGCCAAGGCTCTCGTCTCCGAGCTGCCGTGCACGTTGGCGGCGATGGCCGACGGGTGGGTGTCGGAGTGGCGGGCCACGCTGATCGCCCGCGAGACCGCCTGCCTGGACCCGGACACCCGGCGGGAAGTGGACGCGGAGCTGGCCGGGTGCGCCGAACGTCTGTCCCGGCTGGGCGACCGGCAGCTGGTGGCCCAGGCACGCACCCTGGTGGCGCGTGCTGACCCATCCGCGCTGGTCCGCCGCCGCGCACAGGCGGAGGCGGACCGGACGGTGACCTGCCGCCCGGCCCCGGACGCGATGGCCTACCTGACCGTGCTGGCGCCCGCGGCACAGGCGGTGGCCGGCTATGCGGCGCTGGTCCGGGCGGCCGACACCGCCCGCGCCGACGGCGACCCGCGGTCTCGCGGGCAGGTGATGGCCGACACCCTGATCGAACGGGCCACCGGCCAGACGTCGGCTGCCGCGGTGCCGGTCCAGGTCCAGCTGCTGGTCGATGACACCGCGTTGCTCACCTCCGGCGACGAACCCGCGGTGCTGAGCGGATATGGACCCGTCCACGCCCAGGTGGCCCGGGACCTGGCCACCAACCCCGAAGCGAAGGTGTGGCTGCGGCGGATCTACCGGGCTCCGGGCAGCGGCGACCTGACCGGAGCCGACGCCGGCTGCCGACTGTTCCCCAGAGCGCTGCAACAGCTGATCCGCGCTCGGGACCAGACCTGCGCCATGCCGTGGTGCGATGCACCGATCAGGCACGCGGATCACATCACCGGCCACGGGTACGGGGGGCCGACCAGCCTGGCGAACGCCCAGGGCTTGTGCGAAGGCTGCAACCACGCCAAGCAGGCACCCGGCTGGTCCGCCCGACCGCGGCCCGCACCCGGTGGCCGCCATACCGTGGACACCACGACACCGACCGGACACACCTACCGTGCGACCGCGCCTCCACCGCCCGGGACACCGTGGCCGTCGGCGGTGGAGTACTTCTTCGCCGACCGGGCACTCACCGGCTGACGTCGCTGGACCGGGTGACAGCGGTGGGCGCCCCGGCGGCCGGCGCGGGAAACATCACCACCTGGCCGGTGGGGCTGGACGGAGCCTCGGCTCCATACTCCTGGCCCACCACGAACAGCCGCGGCTCGCCGCTGCGGCTCAGCGCGCAGGCGAACGCGCCCCGGTCCGTCTGCACGCTCTCGAGGACCTCGCCACCCTCGCGGAGACGGACACATCGGCCGGTGTTCACGTCGGCATACCACACCGCTCCCTCGGTGTCGACGCAGATGCCGTCCGGGTGGTGGTCACCGGTGGTCGCCCAGACGTGGCGTTCGCCCAGGCCGCCATCGGGTCGGATGGCGAAGCCGGTCAGCCGGTTGGCGTAGGACTCGGCGACGATCAGCGTTCCCCCGTCGACGCTGATCGCCATGCCGTTGGGAAAGGCCAACTCACCGGCCACCCGGCGGACGACTCCGTCCGGCGTCACCAGCACGAGGTGGCCCGGGGCGTACTCGCCGCCCGGGAAGTCGAACCCGATGCAGTTGACGTAGGCATTCCCGCGTCGGTCGACGACGATGTCGTTCCACGGGTGGCCGCCGTGTGGGCTCAGGTCGGCGTGCGTGGCGAGGGTGCCGTCCGGTTCTCGGCGCAGCAGCCGTCGCCGGGCGGAGTCGACGAGCAGCAGCCGCCCGTCTGGCAGGAAATCGATGCACAGCGGGAACGACTCGACCCTCGCCATCACCTGATGGCGCCCGGAGGCCGGGTCCAGGCCGATCACCTGTCCGGCCGCCCAGTCGGAGAACCACAGCCTGCCCTCGTGCCAGCGCGGCGACTCGGTGAACTGCAGTCCCTCCATCAGCACGGTCATGCATCCTCTGACGCCGCGGTGATCCCGAACTCATCGGTCGCCGGCGGCAAATGGGCTTTGGCCGTCGGAGTCGTCGTGCTTGCATGGCGGGCATGGCCGACCAACAACAGCCAGTGGCGCTGGTGGCGGGCGCAACCCGCGGCGCCGGCCGGGCGATCGCCGTGGAGCTGGCGCGGGCGGGTTTCCACGTCTACGCCACCGGGCGCAGCAGCCGGCGGTCCGGGGCGTCCGAGATCGGTCGCGCCGAGACCATCGAGGAGACCGGCGAGCTGATCGCCGACGCCGGGGGCAGCGGCATCGCCCTGGTGCTCGACCACGAGGACCAGGCCGCGGTCGAGCAGCTGATCGCCCGGATCGACGGTGAACGGGGCCGGTTGGACGTGCTGGTCAACGACATCTTCGGCGGCGACCGCTACGCACAGTGGGACAAGCCGCTGTGGGAGCACGACCTGGCCGGCGGCCTGCGGATGCTGCGGATGGGGGTGGACACCCACCTGATCACCGCCCACTTCGCGCTGCCGCTGATGCTCAAGGGGCGCCACGGCCTGCTGGTCGAGATGACCGACGGCACCGCGGAGTTCAACGCGAACTTCCGCGAGGGTGTGGGGTTCTACTACGACCTGGTGAAAGCCAACGTCGGACGCATCGTGCTGGGGCTGACCCATGAGCTGCGCGGGCGTCCGGTGACCGCGGTCGGCGTCACCCCCGGCTGGTTGCGGTCCGAGTTCATGCTCGAGAACTTCGGTGTCACCGAGGACACCTGGCGGGACGCGCTGGAGCGGGTGCCCGGATTCGGTATCTCCGAGAGCCCGGTCTTCGTGGCCCGTGGTGTCGCGGCCCTGGCAGCGGACGCCGACGCGTCGCGGTACGCCGGACAGGTGCTCACCTCCTTCCAGTTGGCGCGGGAGTACGGCCACACCGACACCGATGGGTCGCGACCCGACTGCTGGGGCTACATCGCCGCACACGGGATCGACGAACAAAGTGGCGAGGGGATCGATGACTTCCGCTGACCCGGACGATCCCATCGCGGGACTCCTCGAACTGGAGCACCGAGGCTGGCGGTCGCTGTGCGAGGGGTCCGGGGCCGCCTTCTACGGCGACCTGATGACCGAGGACGGCGTGATGGTGCTCGCCAACGGTGCCGTGCTGGATCGCGACGCCGTAGTCCGCTCGCTGGAGCAGTCCCCGACCTGGCGGACGTACGCGATCGACGACCCGCGCCTGGTCCGCACCGGCCCGAACAGCGTCGCCCTGGTCTACGTCGGCACCGGCTATCGGGAGGCTGAAGAGCCGGCTTTCGTCGGTGTCATGACCAGCGTGTACGTCCGATCCGGCGACGCCTGGGGTCTCGCGCTCTACCAGCAGACTCCGGTTCCCTCAGGCGGCTGATTGCTCAGCCGACCAGCTTCGCCCCGGCCGGTCGAGGCACGCCCGCGAACACCGACAGTTTGAGCCACCGGGGCAGCGCCCGCGCCGCGTTCCGGTTGCCCTCCAGGCGCAGCTCTCCCGATCGCACCGCCTGGTTCCAGCGGATATCCCCCCGCCAGACCTGCACCAGGGTCCGCAGGTCCGATCGCACCGTCACGGCCACCTCGTAGCCAGGGTCGAAGTCGCACAGATCCACCGTGCCGTTGGCTTCTACGACGATCCACCAGTCCCGGCTCTTCGGCTCCACGTCGCCGAATGAGAACGCAAGCACGGTGCGCTGTGCCGGCATCGCGTCCACCTGCAGGCTGCGATGCACGTCCCACATCAGCAGATGCGGGTCGAGGTCCTCGTCCCCGAGCTGGCTGCGCCACCGGATGCCCCACTCGCCGAGCGCCATCACCACCGGCTCCAGCTCGCGTCCGCCCGGGGTCAGCTCGTAGCGCACCCGGTTCCCGTCGGTGTGGCGGGCCACGATGCCGCTGCGGGCCAGGCTGCGCAGCCGCTTGGACAACAACGCCGGGGACATCCGCGGCACGCCGCGGCGCAGCTCGTTGAAGTGCGAGCTGCCCAGCAGCAACTCACGGATGATCAGGATCGTCCACCGCTCGTCCAAGACCTCCATGGTCTTGGCGATCGGGCAGAACTGGCCGTAGCTCGCCATCTGCGGTCCTCCCTCGCGGCGCCGGGAGGATAGGCCGGTTTCCCGGCGCGACAGGTACAGCGGCTGTACCACCCGGCTACACATCTTGAACTAGTCCGGGTACGCGCCGGCGTCCAGTCTGAAGCCGTACTCAGCGGTCGAAGGAGAGGACGAGACGATGACGACGCTGACAGACGCACAGCCGGCCCCGGAGCGGGCCGCCGAACCCACCGTGCAGGAACAGGCCGGCCTGCTGCTCGGGCATGTCGCCGGCTATATGGCACACCGAGTGATCGAGATGGGCTTGCGCTCGGGGCTCGTGGCGGCCATCGGCGACCGGCCCGGCGTGACCGCGGACGAGTTGGCCGACCAGCTGGAGATGGACGACCTCTACGTGTCCGTCTGGTGCCGCGCTGCTTTCGGCGCTCGCCTGCTCGAGCGCGCCGGGCAAGGCTTCCGACTGTCTCCACACGTCGGGACGCTGCTGTTCGACGACACCGCACCCGGGTACGTCGGGGCGATGTTCCCGCTGGTGCTGCAGGAGGAGATGTTCGGCAGGTTCGCTGACAACCTGCACAGCGGACACCGCATGTGGTGGGACGAGACCAGCCCGGACTGGATCGCGGGGGTGTCCGGCACGGGGACCCCGTTCTACACCCGGTTGATCCCGGGCGGGCTGGCGCAGGTTCCCGGGCTCGCCGATCGGCTGGCAACCGGCGGCCGGATCATCGACCACGCCTGCGGCGCCGGTGTGGGCGTCGTGCGGCTGGCCGGCGCGTACCCGCAGGCGACGATCGTCGGGGTCGACGGCGACGCGCACTCGGTCGAGCAGGCGCGGGCCCGCGTGGCGGAGGCCGGGCTGAGCGGCCGGGTCGAGTTGGTGCACTCTGCGCTGGAGGAGCTGCGGCTGCCCGAACCGGTCACCGCAGTCGTGAACAACATCTCCATGCACGAGTGCCGCGACATCGACCAGGTCGCTGACCGGGTGTTCGAGGTGCTGGAACCGGGCGGCTGGTTCGTCATCTCCGACTTCCCCTTCCCCGACACCGACGAGGGGCTGCGCTCGGTGCCGGGCAGGCTGATGTCAGGCATCCAGTTCTTCGAGGCGCAGATCGACGACCAGCTGCTCCCGAGGTCGGCCTACGACGACCTGCTGGGCCGTCACGGCTTCACGGATCTCGGTTGGTTCCAGCTCAGCCCGGTGCACGCGGTGACGTACGGCCGCCGGCCCACCTGAGCAGGTGCGCGACCGGTAACGTGCGCGGACATGCCCCTGCACGACGAACTGCTGGCCCGGCTCGTCGGCATGGGCGATGCCGCCGCAGCAGCCGGCAAGGCGGCCTACTTCGGCACCGGCGGGACCGGCCGCGATCGCTTCCTCGGGGTGTCGGTGCCGCAGCTGCGGCGGCTGTCCGCGGCCAACCGGGCTCGGGTGGGCCTGCCGGACGTGGAGCAGTTGCTGCTCAGCGAGTGGCATGAGGCCAGGCTGCTCGGCGCGATCTTGCTGGTCGACTGTTACCAGCGCGCCGAACCGGACCGGCGTGACCGCCTGGTCGCGCTGCTGCTGCGGCGGCTGGACCGGCTGGACAACTGGGACCTGGTCGACACCGCCGTGCCGAAGTCCCTGGGCCGCCACCTGGCCGACGGCCGGGCCGACCTCGGAGTGCTCGAGGACCTGGCCTCGGCGACCTCCCCGTGGCGGCGTCGCGCCGCCGCGGTCGCCACCTTGACGACCGCGCGGGAGGGGCTGCTCGACCCGAGCATGCGGATCGCCTCACTGCTGCTGCACGACGAGCATGACCTTGTACGCAAGGGAGTCGGGTGGGTTCTTCGCGAGGTCGGGATGCGGGACCGTGCCCGCTTGGACACGTTCCTGGACCAGCACGCGGCCACGATGCCGCGGGTGATGCTGAGGTACGCCGTCGAGAAGCATGCCCGCGACCGGCGCCAGCACTATCTGGGTCTCCATGCGACGGCCGGCTGACTCAATCCCTTGCCCGCCCGGTGTTGAGCACGAAGCGCCGCTGCCACGGCGTCTCCACGGCGCGCGCGTGGTAGCCGACGCGTACGTACGCCACGGCGTCGCTGCCGGCGATCCCGTCCAGCACCGCCAGACAGGCGAGCGCGGTGCCGGTCCGGCCGACGCCGCCGGGGCAGGCGACCTCCACCCGCTGGTGTGTGCAGCGCCGCAGCACCTCGGTGAACGCGGCGCTGGCCGCTGCTGGTTCGGCCGGCAGCCAGAAGTCCGCCCACCGCAGCCAGCGATGCTCCCACGGCGGATGCAGCGGCGACCAGCGCAGGTACAGACCGAACTCGGGGGTCGGACCTGTGGGGAGCGGCGCACGCAGGCTGCGGCCGCGAACCAGCCGCCCCGACGGTAGGCGGAACACCCCAGGGGCCGTCGCGTCCCACTGACCCACGCCGGTCATGCTAGGCCCGATGAGAGTGCTCTCATCGGACGAGGTTTGGCGCGGATCGTCGGCCACAATGGTGCCATGCGCTTCCGATCGACCCTGCTGCTCGCCGTCGCCGGCCTGGTGGCGATCTCCGCGCTGGTCTGGGTCGCGCTGGTGGACCGTCCCGGGCCGCCCCAGCCTGACCTGGGCCAGCCGGTACGGGTAGAGCTCAGCAACTCAGGCGGCGACCCGGCGACGAATACGAAGCAGCCGGACAGCAAGCCGGACAAGCAGAAGGGCCAGGACAAGCCCAACGAGAAGCCGAACGGCAACCAGGGCCCGTCGAACGGCGGTGGGTCGTCCGGTGGGTCGACTGGCCCCGACCAGGCCCAACCGCCGGCCTCAGGGGGCAACTCGTCGGGGGCGGAGACGGTACCCCGTCACGAGCCGGCACAGGCCGGTGATGATGACGACGACGACGATGACGATGACGACGCCGACGACCGGGACGACGACCGGGACGACGACTGAGCATGCGCTTGCGACCCCCGGTGATCGTCCGGAGCACTCGAGCCCGGGTGCTCGGCTGGTTCCTGCTGATCGTCACCGTCGCACTCGGCGTGAACCTGCTCGCCGTGCAGGAGACGCTGCATGCGCGGGCGCAGTCCACCATCGAGGACGAGCTCAGTCATGAGGTGCTCAAGTTCCGCGAGTACGCCAAGAGCGCCGTGGACGAGTCCACCGGCCGGCCCTTCACCAGCGAGGAGGAGCTGCTGAAGCGGTACCTCAGCGAAGCAGTGCCCGAAGAGGAGGAGGCGCTGTTCAGCGTCGTCGGCGGCAAGGCGGCACACCGGACGCGCAACGCCGTCCCGATCCGTCTGGACCTGGATCCGCAGGTGGTGGCCACCGCCGCAGCGGCGACCAAACCGGTCTCCCGGACCGTGCAGACGCCCGACGGGGACGCGATCTATGCGGTGATCCCGGTCGAGACCGCGCGCAGCACCTCCCCCCCGGCCGCGCTGGTGATCGTGGAGTACACGTCGAAGACCACGCAGCAGACGCAGGCGATCGTCCGGATCATCGGCTTGACCGGGCTCGCCGCCCTGGTGCTGGCGGCGGTGATCTCGTGGTTCGTCGCCGGTCGCATCCTCGCACCGCTGCGGCAGGTGCGCCGCACCGCGGAGACGATCAGCGAGTCCGACCTGACCCGCCGCATCGACATCGCACCGGATGCCCGCAACGACGTCGCCCGGCTGGCCCACACGTTCAACGGGATGTTGGACCGGCTGGAGTCGGCGTTCCGCGCCCAACGGGCGTTCCTCGACGACGCCGCCCACGAGCTGCGCACCCCGCTGACCGTGATCCGAGGCCATCTGGAGCTGATGGGCGACGATCCGGTGGACCGGGCCGAGACCACCGCGCTGCTGCTGGACGAGATCGGCCGAATGAACCGGATGGTGGACGACCTGCTGGTGCTGGCCGCCGCCGAACGCCCCGACTTCCTCACCCTGGAGCAGGTGGATCTCACCGACCTGGTGCTCGGCGTGGTAGCGCGCTCCAGCCCGCTGGGGCCGCGGCAGTGGAGTGTCTCCGGCACCGTGGAGGCGAACGTGTTCGCCGACCGGCAGCGGCTGACCCAAGCGCTGATGCAGCTGGTCTCCAACGCCGTGCACGTCACCGGCGAGAACGACCGGATCAGTATCGGGTCCCGGCTGGATGACGGCTGGGTCGACCTGTCGGTGGCGGACACCGGGCCGGGCGTGCCCGACTCGGAGAAGGAGACGATCTTCGGCCGGTTCAACCGGGGCTCCGGCTCGGCCGGCGAGGGTACGGGGCTCGGGCTGGCGATCGTCAGCTCCATCGCCGCCGCGCACCGCGGCGAGGCCACCGTCACCGACACCCGCGGCGGGGGTGCTACCTTCCACATCCGGTTCCCGGCCCGGTTCGCCGCCGGACCAGGTGACTCGGACCACGAAAGGTTCACCCAGGTGCAGGAGAACGGCTCGTCCCGGCTCGCCGGCCATCGGACGGCGGCCCCTGCGGAGCGGACATGAACTCGCGCGGCAAGGGCGAGCAGTGAGTCATCTGCTGATCGCCGAGGACGAGAGCCGGATCGCGTCCTTTCTGGAGAAGGGCCTGCGCGCCAAGGGCTTCACGACCACCACCGTGGGCGATGGTGAGCAGGCCTACCGGCACGCCCGCTCCGGCCTGTACGACCTGATGATCCTCGACCTGGGGCTGCCGATCCGGGACGGCATGTCGGTGCTGCGTGCGCTGCGGGCCGAGGGCAGCAAGCTGCCGGTGGTCATCCTCACCGCCCGTGACACGGTCCAGGACACGGTCAGCGGACTGCAGAGCGGCGCGGACGACTACCTGCGCAAGCCGTTCGCCTTCGATGAGCTGCTCGCCCGGGTGCAGTTGCGCCTCCGCAGCGCCGGCGCGCCACCTGAGCCGACCGTGCTGCACGCCGGACCTGTCAGCCTGGATCTGCAGACCCGGCGCGCCCAGGTGGCGGGCCGCTGGGTGGAGCTGACCGCCCGCGAGTTCTCGCTGGCGGAGCAGTTCATGCGCCACCCCGACCAGGTGCTGACCCGTGAGCAGCTACTCAGCCGGGTGTGGGGTCTGGACTTCGATCCCGGCTCGAACGTGATCGACGTCTACGTGCGCTACCTGCGCAACAAGCTCGGCGAGGGTCGTATCGAGACCGTCCGCGGCACCGGCTACCGCTTCAGCGTCGACTGATCTGCGGCACCGCCGCCGACCCGCCGGTGGCAGATGAGAGACCTCTCATCGCAGCCTCATGGTCCCTTCACGGTTGCCCACAACGATGGATGTCATGGGCCGGAACCGGTCCCGCAACCATCGAGGCGGAGGCACTCCCGTGCAGCAACTAACGGAGCAGGGCGCGCGGCGGCGAGTCGCGCTGTACTCCCATGACACACAGGGATTGGGGCACATCCGGCGCAACATCTCGATCGCCTCGGCCCTGGTGGAGAGCCGACCCGACACCGACATCCTGTTGCTCACCGGCGCGCCGGAGGCCACGTCGCTCCCGCTGCCGGCGAACACCGAGGTTGTGACGCTTCCCACACTGCACAAGGACATCCGTGGGGAGTACAGCCCTCGCGTATTGGGTGGGTCGCTCGAAGAGCTGATCCACCTGCGTGGCCAGATCATCGCCGCGGCGGTAACCGCCTTCCAGCCTGACATCTTCGTCGTGGACAAGGTGGCCCGCGGCGTACGCGGGGAACTCGACCCGATCCTGCGGGTCTTGCGCGGCGGCGGCACCAAGGTCGTGCTGGGCCTGCGCGACGTGCTCGACTCCCCGGGCGTGACCGTCCAGGAATGGCAGGCCGACCGCACGGTCGAGACCGTCCGCGACCTCTACGACGAGGTGTGGGTGTACGGCGACCCGGCCGTCTTCGACGCGGTTGCGGCTTACGCCATGCCTTGGCCCATGCGCAGCAAGGTCGTCTACACCGGCTATCTCGCCGACCGGCGCCCCGGCTTCGCCCCCCGAACCAGCGACTCCCCGGCCGCTGACACCGAGGCCCAGGACGCGCCCCCCGCTGAGCCGTACGTGCTGTGCCTGGTCGGCGGCGGCCAGGACGGGTCGGCGGTGGCCGACGTGTTCGTCGACGCCACGTTCCCCGAGGGGCATCGGGGCGTGCTGATCACCGGCCCCTACATGACACCGCAGCAACGTCGCCGGCTCGCCCGCGCCGCGCGCGACCGGTCCGACCTCATCGTGCTTGGCTTCACCTCCCGGGCGCACGAGTTCATCGCCGGCGCCACCGCCACCGTGACCATGGGCGGCTACAACTCGGTGTGCGAACTGCTGGCCGCCCGTTGCCCGGCGTTGGTGGTACCCCGCGTGGTGCCCCGGATGGAACAGGCACTGCGCGCCGACGCGCTGTCGCGGCTCGGCTGGGTGGACAGCATCTGGCCGCACGAGCTGGCGCCGGGACGGATCGGCGACTGGCTGGAGCGAGCCGTCGCGTCCGCCGAGAACACGTCAAACGGCCGGCATCGGGACCGCCGGCCGATCGACCTCGACGGCCTGGCCCACATTCCGCTGCTCGCCGAGGCGCTGCTCAACGACCACCTGCTGGAGGTGCACGACCATGCTGCCGTCTGACCCGATCCGGATCGGCTACGTCACCAAGATGTATCCGCGGTTCTCGGAGACGTTCATCGTCAACGAGGTGCTGGCGCTGGAGAAGGCCGGGCTGGACCTGGAGATCTTCTCGCTGCGCCCCCCGGCCGACGGACGGTTCCACGAGACGCTGAGCCAGGTCCGGGCTCCGGTCAGCTACCTGAGCCGGAACGTGCGCGCACAGGGACTGTGGGAGCGGCTGGCGCGCGCGCAGCAGGTGTTCCCCGAGCTGCCCACCCACCTGCCGCTGCTGCTCGAGCTGACGGCGGACGACGCGGTGTCCGCGTTGGAGCTGGCGGTCCTGGTGCGGGAACGCGGGATCACCCGCCTGCACGCGCACTTCGCCACCGTTGGCACTGCGGTGGCCCGGGTGGCCGCTCGGATCGCGGGGGTGGAGTACAGCTTCACCGCGCACGCCAAGGACATCTTCCACGAAGAGGTCGACGAGGTGGCGCTCGGCCACCGGCTGGCTGACGCCGCCTGCGTGGTGACGGTCAGCGACTTCAACCTGGCCTACTTGCGCAGCACCTTCGGTCCGGCCGCCGACCGGGTGGCCCGGGTCTACAACGGCCTGGACCTGGATCGGTTCCCGTACGCATCCCCGGCCGATCGGCCGCGGGTGGTCGTCGGCGTCGGGCGCCTGGTGGAGAAGAAGGGGTTCCGCCACCTGATCGACGCGGTCGACCATCTGGTGCGGACCGGTCGACCGGTGCGCCTGGACCTGGTCGGCACCGGCGAGCAGGAGGAGGTGTTGCACGCGCAGGTCGCGGCGCTGGGCCTGCACGAGCACGTACGCCTGCTCGGCCCGCTGCCCCAGCACCGGGTGCACGAGATCGTGCAGGCCGCCGGTGCCCTCGCCGCGCCCTGCGTGGTGGGGTCCGACGGCAACCGGGACGGGCTGCCGACCATCCTGCTGGAGGCGATGGCGCTGGGCA
>CAZNCE010000076.1:0-2690 GCA_964571285.1 uncultured Nocardioidaceae bacterium
CGGAACGCGCCATGCTGGCTCGGGCGGCCGCCGGAACGCGCCACGCTGCCCAGAACCGGCGACGCACGCCGGGCCGAGCGCGGCAAGCAGGACGCCGGGTCACTCGTCGCCGAACGGCAACGGCACCGGGGCGAGCGAAACGGCCCGGGCCCGCGCGGCGGTCAGCCGCCGCCGGTGATGCTGCCGGCACAGCACCTCGTAGGCGACCTGGGCCGCAGCGCCCGGGTCCACCCCCGACCCGGCCTCCACGTCGCCGA
Organism: uncultured Nocardioidaceae bacterium; assembly: GCA_964571285.1. Classification (GTDB taxonomy): domain Bacteria; phylum Actinomycetota; class Actinomycetes; order Propionibacteriales; family Nocardioidaceae; genus CAZNCE01. The sequence continues at coordinate 258 of CAZNCE010000076.1, forward strand.
CCACGATCACCTCGCCCTCGGTGACCATCTCGCCATCCTCGGTGCGCGCGTTGTGGGTGGCGCGCTTTCCGCACCAGCACAGGGACTGCACCTGCAGCACCTCGGTACGGTCGGCCAGCTCGACCAGCCGCGCCGACCCGGGGAACAGCCGGGTCTGGAAATCGGTCAGAATCCCGAAGCAGAACACGTCGATCTGCAGCTCGTCCACGATCTTGGCCAGCGCCTCGACTTGGGCGGGCGTGTAGAACTGGGCCTCGTCGCAGACCAGGTAGTCGATCCGCGCCCCGTGGGTCAGGCTGTCCACTGTGTAGCCCCAGAAGTCGAAGTCCGGGGTCACCTCGATCGCCCGCTTGACCAGCCCGAGTCGCGACGTGATCCGGGCGCCCTCGCGGTCGTGACAGGTAAACATCCGGCCCGCCCGGCCCCGGGCCGCGTGGTTGTGATCGGTCTGCAGCGCCAGGGTCGACTTGCCGGCGTCCATCGTGCCGGTCCAGAACGTGAGCTCAGCCATCCCCGACCAGCCTGGTGAGTTCGCCCAGGACCCGGTCTGCGGCCTGCGCCGGGCTCAGCGCGTGGGACCGCCGCTCGGACTCGGCCTGCGGCGTCCCGTGCACCCGAGGCAACGACACCGCGGCGGCGTCGGCTCCGGAGGCGGACAGGTACTCCGCCAGCTCGGCGACCCCGGTGCCGAATCCGACCCGCCCGGTCACGTCGGCCGGGTCGGTGAGCACCAGGTCGATGCTGTCGTGATCGGCGGTCAGCTGCTTGGCCAGCTCGGCCAGCTGCTCGGGGTCGGTCAGCTCCGCCGCGTACACCCGTGCGCTGCCGCTCACCGCTCCGAGCGCGGCTCGCAGATGCGACGCGGCGGCCGGGCCGGCCACCAGCAGCGGCGTCGCGCCGACCTGGGCGAGCTTGATCGCGATGGCCATCCCGAGGCCGTGGCCGGGATCGCCGACCACCACGACCCGGTCGTGCAACGCGCGGCGGGCCCGCACATCGCGTCCGGCGTCACTTCCCAGCCGCGCCTCCCAGAAGTCCCACAGCGTCCGGGCGTACGACGCGAGCGGTGGCGGCGGGCCGACGCCGACGGCCGACAACTCCCGGCGGGTGGTGTCGGCCGACAACCGCGGATAGACGGTGAGGTCGCGCAGCGCGGCCGTGGGCAACCCCGTCCGCCCGACCGTGGTGTCCAGCACCGTCGCCACCGGACGCGACGACAGCACCCGATCGGCCACGTCGTAGAGGGTCCGCAGGGCCAGCGATCGCCCGGGGTCCGGCCGCCACAGGCCCCGCAGCGGCAGGCCGATCCGAACGGCGTGCGCCGCCGTCGCCACCGTGTTGATCACGTCGACCCGCGGGATCGAATACTCGCCGACCAGATGGAAGGTGCGGCCGTCCAGGCCCTCGCGCAGGACCAGCGCGGCGACCGCGCGGCCCACATAGTCGACCGGCACCACGTTGGTGCTGCCGAGGTCGAGGCCGACGACCGGTGTGCAGGAAGGTACCCGATCGCGGAACAGCTGGACCATCGGGAAGAACCGGTACGGCCCGTCGGGGCGGTCCATCTCACCGGTGACGGAGTTGCCGAGGACGTGCGAGGTCCGGTAGATCCGCCATGGCACGGTGAGACGTTCGCGGACCTCGCGCTCGGCCTCGAAGGCGATCCGGTGCTCCGGCTGCGTGAGTCGCTGGCCGACGTCGAACATGGACTCGTCGAAGAGGCCGGAGAAGTCGCCGGCCACGGCGGCCGACGACAGGTGGTGCAGCCGGCCGACGCGCAGTCGTTCGGCCATCTCGATCACGGCCGACGTCGAGGCGACGAACCGCTCCTCGTTGCGCGCGGCCGATGCGTCGACGTCGTACCGCGGGACCAGATGCAGCAGGTGGTCGATCCGGCCGGTGTGTTCGGCCAGCCAGTGCGGGTCCACCCCGAGCAGCGGTGCGGTGAGGTCGCCGACCAGCGGCACGATCCGGGGGCTTTCGTGCCACCGCCTGCTCAATTGGGCCATCTCGGGGAGCACGCCCTTGCGCACCAGCACGAAGATGGGCCCGTCGCCGGGCAGTTCCACCAGCGCGTCGATCACGTGTCGGCCGACGAAACTGGACCCGCCGGTCACCAGGATCGACATCGGGTGCTTAGCGCTCACCGGGGCAGGCTGGCCGGCGCCGGTGAGCGACTCCCGCCCGCCGTGCTCCCCGGGCTTCCGAGGCACTCCCGGGTACGCGATCTCCCCGGCCGGTCATTCCTTGGTGCGCCCGAACATGATCTCGTCCCAGCTGGGCATGCTGGCCCGACCCTTGCTCTTGCGGCTACGGCGTTTGGCCGGCGGACCGGAGTCGCCGTCGTCGTCCGAGCCCTGGTCCGCCGCGCCGTCCGCCGGCTCCTCGCCCGACTCGGTATCCGCCGGCTCGGTGTCCGCCGGCTCGGTGTCC
>CAZNCE010000076.1:2790-6257 GCA_964571285.1 uncultured Nocardioidaceae bacterium
CTCGGTGTCCTGCGATCCGTGAGCGCCGGGCACGACAGGTTCGTTGTCGTCCGCGGCATCGGGTGCCCCAGACCCAGCCTCGAAGTCCGCAGCCTCGAAGTCCGCAGCCTCGAGGTCCGCAGTCTGGGGCTGTTCGGGGGACTCGTCCGCAGCGACCTCGCTCAGCGTGTCGGACAGCGCAGTGAGGTCGTCGTCCACATCCACCAGGCCACCCGAAGGCGGCTCCTCTCCGACGGCGGCCAGCCGGCGTCCGCCCTTGGCGCGGGGTTGCGGGCCGGTCTTGGGTGTCGGCTCGCTGACCAGCCACCGCGCGTCGTCGTCGGCGGCCACGGAGTAGCGGCCCAGCGGGTCGAACAGGAACGTCGCCAGTCGCTCCCGCTCCCCGGAGTGGTAGCTGACCGACACGGTCCACTTGCCGTCGTCGCGCCGCCACGAGTCCCATTCGGCGCCGGCCGGGTCGATGCCCCGGGAGCCCAGCCGCTCCGCCACCGCCTCGCCGAGTAGCCGGCTCGGCCCCTCGCCGCCCTTACGGCGTACTCCGGCGTGCTGGGCCCGCTCGGCGATGTGGCGGCGCTCGGCAAGGACGGGGATGGCGAAGCCCATGATCCGGTCCACCGGCACCTGCGCCACCTGGGCGACGTCTTCCGGAGAGTCGCCGGATCGAATCCTGGCCTGGATGTCCCGCGGCCGCAGTGCGCTCTCCATCTCAATCTCCAATTGGCCCAGCCGGGCGTGGTCGCCCCGGAGCGCAGCGCGCAGCCGGTCGTCCACCCGGATGGTGAACTCCTGCCCGCTGGCATCGGCCAGGACGAGGTACTGCCGGTCCTCGCTCAGGCCGACGAGCTCGAGTTCGGCCATCGCCTCGTCTCCCGTTTCGTTGTCGTTCGCCTATCCTTCCCCGGCCCGGTGGGTCCCGCAAAGCAACCACACCGAACAGCAGGCGTGGTGCCGGCTCGGGCGATCCCGCGGCCGGAGCTGCCAAGGCTGCTGCTGAGACTACTGAGAAGCCGGCATGACAGGATCGGCGGTATGCCCGACGCCGCGCCCTACGACGCCTTTCTGCTGGTTTCTTTCGGCGGCCCGGAGGGCCCCGACGACGTGCTGCCGTTCCTGGAGAACGTCACCCGGGGGCGCGGCATCCCCGCCGAGCGGCTCGCCGAGGTGGGCGAGCACTACCACCACTTCGGTGGCCGCAGCCCGATCAACGACCAATGCCGTGCGCTGCTCGACGCCATGCGGGAGGACTTCGCCCGGCACGGCCTCGACCTGCCGATCTATTGGGGCAACCGCAACTGGCACCCGTTCCTGCGCGACACCCTGCAGACGATGGCCGACGACGGGGTACGCCGGGCGGTGTGCCTGCTCACCAGCGCCTACCCCTCGTACTCCGGGTGCCGGCAGTACCGGGAGAACCTGTACGACGCGGTACAGGATCTGCCCGGGGCACCGCAGCTGGACCGGCTGCGGCACTACGCCAACCATCCGGGCTTCGTCGCCCCGTTCGTGGACGGGACCAGGGAGGCGTTGCGGCAGCTCCCGACAGGCTCGCGGGTGGTGTTCGTCACCCACTCGCTGCCCGAGTCGATGGCCTCGGCCAGCGGCCCGGACGGCGACGCGTACGTCGAGCAGCACCGGCTGGTGGGTGCACAGATCGCCGCCGAGACCGGCGCCGACTGGGACCTGGTCTACTGCTCTCGGTCGGGTCCGCCGCACGTCCCCTGGCTGGAGCCCGACATCAACGACCACCTGCGGTCGCTGGCCGACCAGGGCGTGCCGGGCGTCGCGGTGGTGCCGATCGGCTTCGTGTCCGACCACATGGAGGTCCGGTTCGACCTGGACACCGAGGCGGCCGCGACGGCGGCCGAGGTCGGGCTGCCGTTCGTGCGGGTGGCCACCCCGGGAACGGACTCCCGCTTCGTAGCGATGGCCCGGGAACTGGTGCTGGAACGGGCTGCGGCCGAACGCGCCGAGAACGTGCCGCGGGCGACCGTCGCCGACACCGAGCCGATGTGGGACCGCTGCCCGCCGCGGTGCTGCCCCAATCCGCGGGCGGACCGCCCGACGTTGTGCGGGACCGCCGACGGCCCCCAGCCGATCCGATCCCAGGGTGCCTTGCGGTGAGCGACGACGAGGAACTGCTCCGGCTGGCGGTCGAGGTCGCCCGGGAGGCCGGAGAGCTGGCCAGCAGCCGGCGCGGCGAGGGCCCGGTGCCGGTCGCGGACACCAAGAGCAGCCCGACCGACGTGGTCACCGCGGTGGACCGCGAGGCGGAGGAGCTGATCAGCCGGCGGCTGGTCGCGGCGCGCCCGCACGACGGGTTCTTGGGGGAGGAGGGTGCCGCCGGCCGAGACGGCAGCACGGGGGTGCGCTGGGTCGTGGACCCCATCGACGGCACCGTGAACTTCCTGTACGGAATCCCCGCCTACTGCGTGTCGATCGCGGCCGAACGCCACGGGCAGCCGGTCGTCGGCGTGGTGCACAACCCGGTGACGCGGCAGACCTGGACGGCGCAGCGCGGCTGCGGCGCCTATCGCAACGGACGACCGATCACGGTCGGTTCGGAGAATCGGCTCGACCACGCCCTGGTCGGCACCGGTTTCTCCTACACGGTGGACCGGCGGGAGGGCCAGGCCCGGTCGGTCGCCGGACTGCTGCCGATGGTCCGCGACATCCGTCGGATCGGCTCGGCGGCGCTGGACCTGTGCCTGGTCGCCCAGGGCTCGCTGGACGCGTACGTGGAGCAGGGGCTGAACCCCTGGGACCTGGCGGCGGGTCAGCTGATCGCGGCCGAGGCCGGCGCCATGGTGGGTGGTCTGCCCGGTGAGCCGGCCGGCAACCGGCTGGTGCTGGCCGCCAACCCGGAGCTGTTCGGCGCCCTGCAGGGGCTGGTGGACGAACTCGGATTCGGTCACGCCTGAGCCGCGTACCCTGGCCGCGCCGGGCGACGGTTGGTGCGCGCGGGGTCGGATCGGGGTCCAGGTTGTGACGTGTGCGACATTCCGGTGACGGGATATGGAATCCTCGTGCATTTCACCGAACTTTCGGGCACAATCTGCGCGCCGGACCGGGCACAAAACGACTGGGTGGAGCGTTGAGTGTCCGCATAACCCGTACAACCCGGGGGGAACCCCACCGCTGCTCAGGGCAGGGAGAGATATCGAGAATGGCAACGGATTACGACGCACCGCGTAAGACCGACGAGGAGCTGAACGAGGACAGCATCGAGGAGCTCAAGGCTCGCCGGCACGAGAAGAACTCGGGCAAGGTCGACGAGGACGAGGCCGAGGCGGCCGAGTCGTTCGAGCTGCCGGGGGCGGACCTGTCACACGAGGAGCTCGCCGTGCAGGTGCTGCCGCGCCAGGAGGACGAGTTCACGTGCACGAGTTGCTTCTTGGTGCACCACCGCAGCCAACTCGCCAACCCGAAGAAGATGATCTGCCGAGACTGCGCCGCCTGATCCCTGCGCC
>CAZNCE010000076.1:6357-15283 GCA_964571285.1 uncultured Nocardioidaceae bacterium
CTGGGTCCGGCTGCGGTCAGGGCCCGACGTCGCGGAGGTTGGGGGGCAGCTCCCCGGTGGAGCGGCGCCAGTAGTCGGCGGCCTTGCGGCTGGCCAGCATCCGCGCCAGGCCCACCGCGGCACCGCTGGCGACAGCGAACGCGACCGCCTCGAACCAGTCGACGTCAGGATGCTCGGGGTTCGTCGGGGGCTTGCGCCCGGTGCCGATCCGCCACGACACGTCCAGGGCACGACGAACCAGCATCGTCGCCAGTACGGCCGAGGCGACGCCGTACACCTTCCAGAGCTTCGAACCCTTCTCCGCCATGGCCTTCAGTCTGTCATGAGGCCGATCCGGCCGTGGCGACCGCCACTCGAACCGCGTCCGCGAGTTCGCCCGGGCGCCGGGTCGCCACCAGCCAGTAGGGCGTGGGGTCCGCCCGGTCGATCACGTCCACCCGCACCGCCCGGTCGAGGTACGGACGCAGGACCAGGTAGGCGCGGGCGTCGGCGTCCACGCCGCGCAGCCGTCGTGACTCCTCGGCGTCCAGGGCCCGGACCGCGCCGCAGGCCGACCACTCCAGGAACGCCCGGCCGACCCGCAGCCCCGTAGGGGTCACCTCGATCCGCAGCCGCCCGTACCCCAGCAGGAGGGCCAGCGTCGCGGCGGCGAGGACGCCGGTGAACAGCCAGGTCAACGTGGCGGTCAGCGCGACGGTGAACGCCAGCCAGAAACTGGCCACGAACGCCAGCCCCAGCAGCCACCACGACACCGGCGCGGACAGCCGTTCGGAGTAGGCCGCCGCGCTGCGGGCGTGGGGGCCGGGCGTGGTGCCGGACGTGCCGCCAGACCTGGACATGCCCACAGCCTGCCATGCGAGGCGCGGTCCGGGCGCCGCCGCCAGCCACCCCCTGCTCAAGTAGGGTCTGGCACCGTGACGCTCAACGTGCTGGTCCGCAGACTCGACCCCGACGTTCCGCTACCGGACTACGCACATCCGGGGGACGCGGGCGCCGATCTGGTGACCACCGAGGACGTCGAGCTAGGCCCGGGAGAGCGGGCGATGGTACCGACCGGCATCTCGATCGCGCTGCCGGACGGGTATGTGGCGCTGGTGCATCCCCGCTCCGGGCTGGCGGCCCGGCACGGCGTGTCCATCGTGAACGCGCCGGGGACGGTCGACGCCGGGTATCGCGGGGAGATCAAGGTGCTGCTGGTGAACCACGACCAGGCGACGCCCGTGCGCCTGCACCGCGGCGACCGGATCGCCCAGGTGTTGTTCCAGCGGGTGGAGCGGGCGCGGTTCGTCGAGGTGGACCGGCTCCCGGGATCGGATCGCGGCGCCGACGGGTACGGTTCCACGGGCGGCTTCACCGCCGCGGGCTGACCCGCCGGGGCGGCCAGGAACCAGCAACCACGGGACGACGGAAGGACATCGATGTTCGGGCGCCGAAAGCGTGGTGAGGCCGCGCGCAAGGAGAGCGAGGCGCTGCGGGGCACCCCGGTGGATCCGCACGCCGGCCGCCGGGACGAGTTGCCGCGGCCGGAGGGCCCGTGGGACATCGAGGACGTGGACCTCGAGGCTGAAGACGCCGACGAGGGCAACCGGGTCGATCTGGGTGGGCTGGTCGTGACCGGCGGCCCCGGACTCGAGCTGCGGCTGCAGGTCGACCAGCAGGCCCAGGCGGTCGCCGCGGTGCTGCTGGTCGCCGCCGAGAGCGCCCTGGAACTACGCGCGTTCGCCGCGCCCCGCACCGAGGACATCTGGGACGAGGTGCGCCGCGAGATCGCCGCCGACGCCAGCCGTCGCGGTGGCACCGCCACCGAGCAGGACGGCCCGTACGGCACGGAGCTTCGGCTGGCGATCCCCGCCACCGCCCCCGACGGGCGGCAGGGCGCGCAGGTGTCGCGGATCGTGGGCGTCTCCGCGCCGCGCTGGCTGCTGCGTGGCACCTTCTTGGGCAAGGAGGCGATGGAGCCCAGCGAGGACTCGCCACTGGACCGGGCCTTCCGCAAGGTGGTGGTCCGGCGCGGTGACGGGCCGATGGCGCCGCGCGCACCCATCCCGCTGAAGATGCCTCCCGGGGTGGCGCCCGCAACCCCCGAACAGCAGGCCTGAATGACCCGCGCTGAACTACGCTGGATGTCATGAGCACGCAGTCCCCGGCTCGCCCGGACCCGGTCTCCGACCGGTCGGCGGGCGACGACCACCCGGGCCCGCTGACGCGGGTCTGGCGCCGGCTGTCCTGGAGCCAGGAGGATCTGGAGGCCGCGGAGCTGCAGGAGGGCGTGCGCACCGAGAAGTGCACCCCGATCGCGACCGCCCCGGACCGGCAACTGGTCCGGCTCAGCGGCACCGTCCGCCACGTCATCCTGCAGCCGCGCTCCGGCACGCCGGCGCTCGAGGCCGAGCTCTATGACGGCTCCGGCACGGTGACCCTGGTCTGGCTCGGCCGCCGCCGGATCGTCGGCATCGAGCCGGGAGTGACCCTGACCGTGCACGGCCGGATCAGTGACCAGGGCCGGGGCGCGCCGGTGATGTACAACCCCCGTTACGAGCTGCACCCGTGACCTCTGGCCACGAACAGGCCGCGTCGGCGTCCGCCGGAACGGGGCCGAGCGAGCCCGGGACGGCCCGCGGCGAGCCGTCGGGAGCTGTCTCGACCCGCACCGTCGAGCAGGTGGTGCGGCAGCAGTTGTCGCGGGCGCTCGGCGGCAAGCGCGGGATGCTCGAGGGGGCGGTGCCCACCGCCGCCTTCACCATCGGCTGGGTGGTGACCCACGACCTGCGGCTGTCGCTGTGGATCGGTGGCGGCGCTGCGGTGACCGCGCTGCTGCTGCGGATCGTGCAGCGCTCGTCGGTGCAGTTCGTGGTCAACGCGTTCGTCGGCATCGCGATCGCCGCGTTCTTCGCCCTTCGCTCCGGCCGCGCCGAGGACGCCTTCCTGCCCAGCATCTGGTGGAACGCCGCCTACTTCGTCGGGCTGGCCGGTTCGGCGCTGATCCGCTGGCCGATCATGGGGTTCCTGATCGGCGGCGTCACCGGCGATCCGACCGGCTGGCGGTCCAACCCGGCGATCGTCCGGCTGTGCAGCCTGCTCACCTGGATCCTGGCCATCCCGTGCCTGCTGCGGGTGCTGGTCTACGTGCCGCTGTACCAGGCCGGCGAGGTCGCCGGCCTGGGCATCGCCAAGGTCGCCTTGGGCTGGCCCCTGCAGGTCGCCGCGTTCGCCACCATGGCGGCGGTGCTCGCGCGCAACCACACGCCGCTCGAAGAACCGGACGGGGCCCAGCAGCCGGACTGATTCGCGCACGCCCCGGGGACCTGCGCCGGCCGCTCAGCCGTGCGACTGCGGTGACAGCAGCTTGCCCAGCTCGGCCTCCCGCTCGCTGGTGGCCACCAGCAGCAGTTCGTCGCCCGCCTCGAGGGTCCGATCGGGCTCCGGTTTGAGCACGTGACCGTCGCGCAGGATGGTGACCAGCGAGGTGTCCACCGGCCAGCTCACGTCCTCGATGCGTACGCCGCTGTGCGGCGAGTCCGGGGGCAGCGTGATCTCCACCAGGTTGGCGTCGCCCTGCCGGAACGTGAACAGCCGGACGACGTCGCCGACCGACACCGCCTCCTCGACCAACGACGCCATGATTCTCGGGGTGGACACCGACACGTCGACCCCCCAAGCGTCGTTGAACAGCCACTCGTTGCCGGGGTGGTTGATCCGGCCCACCGTGCGCGGCACGCCAAACTCGGTCTTGGCGATCAGCGACACCACCAGGTTGACCTTGTCGTCGCCGGTAGCGGCGATCACCACGTCGCAGTTCTGGACCTCCGCCTCCTCCATGGTGGAGAACTCACAGGCGTCGGCCATGAGCCACTGGGCGTCCGGCACCAGGTCGTGGCGGACGGCCCTCGGGTCCTTGTCGATCAGCAGGATCTGATGGCCGTTGAGCAGCAGCTCGGCGGCGACAGACCGGCCCACCGCACCGGCCCCGGCGATCGTGACGCGCATCAGGCCTCCTCGGGCGGGGCGGCGAGCAGCCGGGCCGCGCGATCGGTGTCGTCCTCGCGCACCACGAGGTGCAGCAGGTCCTTCTCCTGCAGCACGGTGGTCGAGGTCGGGACCAAACCGCTGCCCATCCGGGTCAGGAACGCGACTCGGGTGCGGGCGTGTTCCTCGATGAATCCGACGGTCCGCCCGATCCAGCCCTCGTCCGTCGGCACCTCGTCGATGCGGACTGTCCCGGTCGGGTCGCGCCACTCCGGCTCCGCGCCCTCCGGCAGCAGGCGGCGCAGCACCTGGTCGGCGGTCCACCGCACGGTCGCCACGGTGGCGATGCCCAGCCGCTGGTAGATCTCGGCTCGGCCGGGGTCGTAGATCCGGGCCACCACGTTGTGCACTCCGAACGTCTCCCGCGCCACCCGGGCCGAGATGATGTTGGAGTTGTCCCCGCTGGAGACCGCGGCGAACGCGCCGGCGCGGTCGATCCCGGCCTCCTGCAGCACGTCCCTGTCGAACCCGGGGCCGGTCACCTTCAGACCTTCGTAAGTGGGTCCGAGGCGACGGAACGAGTCGGCGTTCTGGTCGATGATCGCGACCGTGTGTTGACGCCGCTCGAGGCTGCGGGCGAGGGACGAGCCGACCCGGCCGCAACCCATGATCACCACATGCACGGCACCCGACGCTACACGAGTGGCGGTTCGCGGTGCAGGGGGCGCGAGCGGCGGTCTAGCCTTGCGACCTGTGAGTCTCACCGACGTGGGGAAGCGGCTGCTGCTGGGCCGCAAGCTGCGCAGCACCCAGGTGACGCAAACCCTGCTGCCGAAGCGGATCGCGCTGCCCGTGTTCGCCAGCGACGCACTGTCCTCGGTGGCGTATGCGCCCGACGAGATCTTCATCACCCTCGCCCTCGCCGGGGCCATCGGCTACAGCGTCAGCTGGCAGGTCGGGCTGGCGGTCGCGGTGGTGCTGGTGGTCGTCGTCTTGTCGTACCGGCAGAACGTCCGCGCCTACCAGAGTGGTGGCGGCGACTACGAGGTGGCAACGGTCAACCTGGGCCGCAACGCCGGGCTGGTGGTGGGCAGCGCGCTGTCGGTGGACTACGTGCTGACGGTGGCGGTGTCGATCTCCTCCGCCGCCCAGTACGCCGCCACCGCGATCGAGCCGCTGCAGAACCACAAGGCACTGGTCGCCGTGCTCGCGGTGCTGGCGCTGACCGCGATGAACCTGCGCGGCGTCCGGGAGTCCGGCCGGGTGTTCGCGACGCCCGCGTACCTGTTCATGTTCGCGATCCTCGGGATGGCGGTCTACGGGTTCTGGCAGTACCTCGTGGGCGGCGGCCTTCCGGCGGCCGAGAGCGCCGGGCTGGAGCTGCCCGAGCGCGACCAACTGAACGAGGGGCTCGCCGGCCTCGCCGGCGTCTTCCTGCTGCTGCGGGCGTTCTCCTCCGGTTGCGCCGCGCTCACCGGGGTCGAGGCGATCGCCAACGGAGTGCCCGCGTTCCGCAAGCCCAAGGGCCGCAACGCCGCCCGGACGTTGCTGCTCCTGGGTGCGTTGGCCAGCACGATGCTGATGAGCGTGATCGTGCTGGCCAACATCACCGACGTCCGGATGGCCGAGAACTCTGCCGATCTGCTGCGACCCGACGGCTCACCGGTTCCCGCGAGCTACCACCAGGACCCGGTGATCGGGCAGCTGGCCGGGTCCGTGTTCGCGGACTTCAGCTTCGGCTTCTATGTGGTCTCGTTCGCCTCCGGGGTCATCTTGGTGATGGCGTCCAACACGGCCTTCAACGGCTTCCCCGTGCTCGGGTCCATCCTGGCCAGGGACGGGTATCTCCCCAAGCAGCTGCACACCCGCGGCGACCGGCTGGCGTACAGCAACGGGATCATCTTGCTCGCGGTGTTCGCGATCGCGCTGATCTTGATCTACGACGCGCAGGTGACCAGCCTGATCCAGCTCTACATCGTGGGCGTGTTCGTCTCCTTCACGGTGGGCCAGCTGGGCATGGTGCGGCACTGGACGCGGCACCTTCGTGACGAGAGCGACCGGGCTCGGCGGCTGCAGATGCAGCGCAGCCGGCTGATCAACGGCCTCGGGTTCACCGTGACCGCGGTCGTGCTGGTGGTGGTCGTGGTCACCAAGTTCGTGCACGGCGCCTACATCGCGGTGTTCGCGATGGTCGCCTGGTTCGCCTTGATGAAGGCGATCAGCCGGCACTACGAGAGCGTGGCCGAGGAGTTGCGCGCCAGCACCGAGGACCAGAAGCTGCCCGCGCGGGTGCACGCCGCGGTGCTGGTGTCCAAGCTGCACAAGCCGACCATGCGCGCGCTGGCCTACGCTCGGGCCTCGCACCCCAGTGTGCTGGAGGCGATCAGCGTTGACGTGATCCCGGAGGCCACCGCCGAGCTGATGGACGAGTGGGATCGGCGCGGCATCCCGGTGCCGTTGCGCATCCTGTCCTCGCCGTACCGGGAGGTCACCCGGCCGATCGTGGAGTACGTGCGCAGCATCCGGCGGGCCAGCCCCAGCGACGTGGTCACGGTGTTCATCCCTGAGTACGTGGTCGGGCACTGGTGGGAACAGCTGCTGCACAACCAGAGCGCGTTGCGGCTCAAGACCAGGCTGCTGTTCACGCCCGGTGTCATGGTTACCAGCGTCCCGTACCAGTTGAAGTCGTCGCAGGCCGCGGCCAAGCGCGCGGCGCGGTTCGCGGAGACCCAGCGGGTCAACGCCCGCAGGCGCGGCCTGACCGACCGGCAGACGATGGTACGGCCGCGGGAACGGCGCCGCAGGCCGTGACCGAACTGCCACCCGAGGCCGGGCCGCCGCGGCGGGAGGTCCGCCCCGGCGACCGGTTCGAGGTGCAGGTGGGCGCCGTCGCACACGGCGGTCACTGCGTGGCCCGCGCCCCGGACGGCCGGGTGGTGTTCGTACGGCACGCCCTGCCGGGGGAGCGGGTGGTGGCCGAGGTCACCGAGGTGGCGCCGCGGTTCCTGCGCGCCGATGCGGCCCAGGTGCTCGACCGGTCCGACGAGCGGGTCGAGGCACCGTGCCCGTACGCCGGTCCCGGGCGGTGCGGTGGCTGCGACTTCCAGCACGTGTCGCTGCCCGCACAGCGCCGGCTGCTCGCGGAGGTGGTCCGGGAGCAGCTGACGCGGCTCGGCGGCATCGACCCGGCTGGCGCCGACGACGAGTCACGGCTGGTGCGGCGGCTGGCGGTCGAGCCGGTGCCCGGCGACCGGGACGGGTTGGCGTGGCGCACCAGGGTGCGGTTCAGCAGCACCCGCTCCGGCCGGCTCGGCCTGCTTCGGCATCGCTCGCACCAGGTGGTGGAGGTGGACCGATGCCTGATCGCCGCGGACCGCGTCGCGGACGTCCTTGACCACACGTGGCCGGGCAGCCGGTCGGTCGAGTCGGTGGTCTCGGCCCACGGTGAGCGGCTGGCCGTGGTGGAGCCCGCGGCCCGGCCCACCGGCCGGCTGCGGCTGCCCAGCGCGGGGCTGGACGGCGCCGTCAGCACAAACGGCGACCGGCTGTCGGGCCGCACCTATGTGCGTGAGCAGGCCCTCGGCCGGGAGTGGAGGGTCACCGGCAGCGGCTTCTGGCAGGTGCACCCGGGGGCCGCCGAGGCACTGTCCGGCGCTGCCGTGGACCTCCTGGCGCCACGAGCGGGGGAGCGTGCCCTGGACCTGTTCAGCGGCGTCGGGTTGTTCGCGGCCGCACTCGCCGACCGGGTCGGGCCGGCCGGGAGCGTGATCGCGGTCGAGGGCGACCAGCGGGCGGTCCGCGACGCGCGCCGCAACCTGCACGACGTGCCGCACGTGCGGATCGTGGAGGGGCCGGTCGGCCGGGTGCTGCGGGACGGCTCGTGGGCCGAGGCGACCGGAACCGAGGCGGTTGACCTGGTGCTGCTGGACCCGCCCCGCACCGGCGCCCGAGCAGAGGTGGTGCGGGCGATCACCGGGCTGCGGCCGCGGGCGGTGGCGTACGTCGCGTGCGACCCGGCTGCGCTGGGCCGGGACGTCCGGACGTTCCGCGAGCAGGGCTACCGTCTCGCCGGTCTGCGGGCGTTCGACATCTTCCCGATGACCCACCACGTGGAGTGCGTGGCGCTGCTGACCGCCTGACTCGGCTGCGGACGCCGACGGGACACCCGCATGGTGCACGCCGGATCGGGTACGATGTATCTTGACATCAAGAGAATCCCCCGGCCGGGCTGGTGACTCCGGCGGCGGATGGGCAGGATGGACAGGTCGGGACCGCGAGAGCGATGGAGGAGTAGGCCATGGGTGGCGTCGACAGTTTCGGGGCACGGGGTTCGCTCGAGGTGGGGAGCCGGTCGTACCAGATCCACCGGCTGTCGGCGGTTCAGGGTGACGGCCTGGACGTCGCCGGGCTGCCCTACAGCCTGAAGGTGCTGCTCGAGAACCTCCTCCGCAACGAGGACGACCACACGATCACCGCCGACGACATCCGGGCGCTGGCCGGCTGGGACGAGACCGCCGAGCCCAGCAAGGAGATCCAGTACACCCCCGCCCGGGTCATCCTGCAGGACTTCACCGGCGTGCCCGCGGTCGTGGACCTGGCCACGATGCGCGAGGCGATGGGCGACTTGGGCGGAGACACCACCAAGATCAACCCGCTGGCGCCGGCCGAGCTGGTGATCGACCACTCGGTGATCGCGGACGTGTTCGGCACCCCGGAGGCCTTCGAACGCAACGTCGAGCTGGAGTACCAGCGGAACAAGGAGCGCTACGCGTTCCTGCGGTGGGGCCAGGGCGCGTTCGAGGACTTCAAGGTGGTCCCGCCCGGCACCGGGATCGTGCACCAGGTCAACATCGAGCACCTGGCCCGCGTGGTGTTCACCCGGGAGGGCGACGACGGGACCGTCACGGCGTACCCCGACACCCTGGTCGGCACCGACTCCCACACCACGATGGTCAACGGC
>CAZNCE010000077.1:0-14890 GCA_964571285.1 uncultured Nocardioidaceae bacterium
ACGACCGGCGGGGCGGGAGGCGGGGTGGCCGCAACGGGTCCTACCGCGCCCCGCGGCCGTACCTGCCGGACCGGGTCGACGTGGTGCACCGGCTGGCCTCCGACGGGCTGCTGCCGGCGATCGTGTTCATCTTCAGCCGGGTCGGCTGTGACGCGGCTGTGCTGCAGTGCCTGCATGCCAACCTGCGACTCACCACGGCGGAGGAGCGGGCCGAGATCCGGGCGGTCATCGCCGAGCGCACCGCCGACCTGCCCAACGAGGACCTGCAGGTGCTCGGCTACCACGACTGGGCGGAAGGCCTGTCCCGCGGCGTCGCCGCGCACCATGCCGGGCTGCTCCCGGCGTTCAAGGAGTGCGTGGAGGAGCTGTTCAGCCGGGGTCTGGTCAAGGTCGTGTTCGCCACCGAGACCCTGGCACTCGGCATCAACATGCCGGCCCGGTCCGTGGTGCTGGAGAAGCTGACCAAGTGGAACGGCGAGACCCACGCCGATGTCACTCCGGGGGAGTACACCCAGCTGACCGGTCGGGCCGGCCGCCGCGGCATCGACGTCGAGGGGCACGCGGTCGTGCTGTGGCATCCGGGGCTGGACCCGCAGGCCGTCGCCGGCCTCGCCTCCACGCGGACGTACCCGCTGCGTTCGTCGTTCCGGCCCTCCTACAACATGGCGGTCAACCTGGTCCGTCAGGTCGGCCGGGCGACCGCGCGGGAGCTGCTGGAGTCGTCGTTCGCGCAGTTCCAGGCCGACCGGTCCGTGGTCGGGCTGGCCCGGCAGCTGCGGCGCAGCGAGGAGGCGCTGGAGGGGTACGCCGAGGCGGCCCGCTGCCACCTTGGCGACTTCATGGAGTACTTCGAGCTCCGCCAGCGGCTCACCGACGCCGAGCGGGCGTCGGCGCGCCGGCGCAAGGCGGACCGGCGGGACCGGGCGGCGCGCTCGCTGGAGGAGCTGCGGCCCGGGGACGTGATCGACGTACCGGCCGGCAAGTGGTCCGGTCTGGCGGTGGTGATCGACCCCGGCATCGGTCGAGACGGCCCACGACCGCTCGTGCTCACCACCGAGCGGCACGCCCGCCGGCTGTCCACGGTCGACTTCCCGCATCCGGTGCAGCCGCTGACCCGGATGCGGGTGCCGCGCGCGTTCAACCCGCGCAACCCGCAGCAGCGGCGCGATCTGGCTGCCGCGCTGCGCTCCCGGGCGGGCCACCTGGAGACCGCGTCGTCGCACGAGCACGACCCCGGGCCGAACGGTTCCCGGACCGGCAGCCGGGCGGAGCGGCACGGCGGCCACGACCCGGCGGACGAGGAGATCGCCGCGCTGCGCAAGGCGCTGCGAGCCCATCCCTGTCACGGCTGCGCCGACCGGGAGGACCACGCCCGCTGGGCCGGCCGGCACGCCAAGCTGCGCGCCGAGGCGCAGAACCTGCAGCGCCGGATCGAGCAGCGCACCAACACCATCGCCCGCCAGTTCGACCGGGTCTGCGAGGTCCTCACGTCGCTGGGCTATCTCGACGACGACCGCGTCACCGGGGACGGGGAGCGGCTGATGCGCCTGTACTCCGAGATGGACCTGGTCGCCGCCGAGTGCCTGCGCCACGGGGTGTGGGACGACCTGGACGTCGCCGGCCTGGCGGGGGCCCTGTCCACGCTCGTCTACGAGGCCCGGCGGCCGGACGAGGCGGTCGCGCCGCGGCTGCCCCGCGACCCGGCGCTGCGCGCCGCCCTGGGCCGTACCGTCGACATCTGGGGAGACCTCGACACGATCGAGCACGATCACCGGCTGGACTTCCTGCGCGAGCCCGACCTGGGCTTCTGCTGGGAGGCGTACCGATGGGCGCAGGGCGCCGCGCTGGACGAGGTGCTGATCGACTCCGACCTGGCCGCCGGCGACTTCGTGCGCTGGGTGAAGCAACTGCTGGACCTGGTCGACCAGGTCGCCGACGCCGCCGGCGACACGCCGCTGCGGCAGACCGCCCGGGCGACCGGAACAGCGCTGCGGCGCGGCGTGGTCGCCTACTCGTCCGTGGCCTGACGCCGGGCTCGTTTCACCGCAGCGTGGCGCGTTGGTGCGCGGTCGATGCCCAGCGTGGCGCGTTCGTCGGGGACAAATCGGACACAGGTGGGCCGGAACGCGCCACGCTGGTCGCCGGCCCTGCGCCGGGCCGCCAGCGCCGGGCCGGCCGGAACGGGGCACGCTGGTCGCCCCGCCGCCAGTCAGCGAGCCCGATGGTTCAGTCGCCGCGGAGAGCGCGGACGACCCGGTCGGCCGATCCGCCCAGCCCCCACTGTTCGGCCAGTGCGGCGAAGTCGTCCGGCGCGGCCGGCACCGGGTCCGGGACGGCGAGCGGGCCGCTGGACAGTTCCAGGTCGCGGCAGACCGCCACCACCCGGGGCGCGACCGCCAGGTAGTCGGCGGCGTCGCGGATCCGGCCGCGCACGGTGGCCGACATCCCGCCCTCCTCGCCTGCCGCGGCCTCCCGCACCGACGCCAGGTCGCCGTACCGGGCGAGCAGGCTCGCCGCGGTCTTGTCGCCGATACCCGCGACCCCGGGCAGGCCGTCCGAGCTGTCGCCGCGCAGCGTGGCGAAGTCGGCGTACTGCTGCGGCAGCACGCCGTACTTCTTGGCCACCCATGACTCGTCGACCACGTCGTGCCGGCCGACCCCGCGCGCGGTGTAGAGCACCCGCACCTGCGCGGCGTCGTCGACCAGCTGGAACAGGTCGCGGTCCCCGGTGACCACCAGGACCGGGCCCTCCGCCTGCGCGGTCAGCGAGCCGATCACGTCGTCGGCCTCGTAGCCCGGCGCCCCGACGACGGCGACACCGAGCGCTGCCAGCACCTCGCGGATCACCGGCACCTGGGTGACCAGCGGGTCCGGCGTCTGCTCGATGTCGACCCCGCCGCGCTCGGTCCGCAGCACCCGGTGCGCCTTGTAGGTGGGGACCAGTTCGACCCGCCAGGCCGGCCGCCAGTCGTCGTCCCAGCAGCAGACCAGCTCGGTGGGGGAGTATTGGTCCACCAGCCGGGCGATGAAGTCGAGCAGCCCGCGGACCGCGTTGACCGGCGTGCCGTCCGGCGCGCGCACCGAGTCCGGCACCCCGAAGAACGCCCGGAAGTACAGCGACGCGGTGTCCAGCAGCATGCGGGGGCCGCTCATCGGTTTGGCCGTCCGTTCCCAGGCTCGTTCACGGGCCCGATCATGGCACGACCCGTACGCCCGCGGCCCGCCCGGCGTCTAGGCTTTCCGGCGTGGAAGACCTCGACGCCCAGATCGTGCGGTTGCTGGCCGAGGACGGCCGGATGTCGTTCACCGACCTCGGGCGCGCCACCGGGCTGTCCACCTCGGCCGTGCACCAGCGGGTCAAGCGGCTGGAGCAGCGCGGGGTGATCACCGGGTACGTGGCCCGGGTGGACCACGAGCTGCTCGGCCTGCCGCTCACCGCGTTCATCTCCATCCGTCCGATCGACCCCAGCCAGCCCGACGACGCGCCGGAGCGGCTGTCCGAGCTGGCCGAGATCGAATCCTGCTGGTCGGTGGCCGGTGACATGTCCTACATCCTCAAGGTCCGGGTCGGCGCCCCGACCGACCTGGAGAACCTGCTGGCCCGGATCCGCGCCGTGGCCAATGTGTCCACCCGCACGACGATGGTGCTCTCCACGCCGTACGAGAACCGCCCGGTCGGCTGACCCCCTCCCGATTCGTCTGTGGTCGCCCGCCGCGACACGCCCGCGAAACCGCAGACGAATCGATAGGGACAATGGGCGGGTGACCCGAGTCCTGTTCCGCGGCGGCTACGTGCACAGCCGGCACGACCCCCATGCCACCGCGATCGCGGTCGACGCCGGCCAGGTGGTGTGGACCGGGGACGACGATGCGGCCGACAGCGCCTTCGGCGCGGCGGACCGCGTGGTCGAGCTCGGCGGGCGGCTGGTGACCCCGGCGTTCGTGGACGCCCATGTGCATCTGGCCGAGACCGGCCTGGCGGCGATGGGTGTTGACCTGTCCGGGGCGTCGTCGCTCGCGGATGCGCTCGAGCTGCTGTCCGTGCGCGCCCGGGCGGGCGGGCTGTCGGTCGTCCTCGCCCACGGCTGGGACGAGTCGACCTGGCCCGAGGGCCGACCGCCGACGCGGGCCGAGCTGGACCGGGCCGTCGACGGGCGCCCGGCCTACCTGGCGCGGGTCGACGAGCACTCGGCGCTGGCGTCCACCGCGCTGCTGGACACCGCGGCGGCGCGCGACCTCCCGGTGACCCGCCTCGACGGCTGGCAGCCCGACGGACCATTGAGCCGCGACGCCCACCACGCGCTGCGCGACGCCGTCCGCCGGCTGCTGTCCGGCGCCGACCTCACCGCGGCGATCGAGTACGCGCTGCGGCAGGCCGCCCGGATGGGGATCGGCATGGTGCACGAACTCGGCGCCCCGCACCTGTCCGATCCCGAGGACTTCGACCGCATCGCCGACCTGTCCGCCCAGGATGTGCTGCCCAGGGTGGTCGGCTACTGGGGCGAGCCCGGCCCGCCCGACCTGGTCCGCCGGCTGGGGCTGGCCGGCGCCGCCGGTGACCTGTGCGCCGACGGCGCGATCGGGTCGCGGTCGGCCGCGCTGCGCAGCCCGTACACCGACGACCCGGGCAACACCGGCCGGGCCTACCTGGACGCCGAGCAGGTCCGCGACCACGTGGTGGCGTGCACCGAGCTGGACCTGCAGGCCGGCTTCCACTGCATCGGCGACCGGGCCGTCGGCACCGTGCTGGACGGGTTCCGGGCGGCGGCGCGGGTGGTCGGCACCGCGGCGCTGCTGCGCGCCCGGCACCGGCTGGAGCACGTCGAGATGGTCGGCCCCGACGAGGCCGCCACCCTGGCCGAGCTGGGCGTCGTCGCCAGCATGCAGCCGGCCTTCGACCACGCCTGGGGCGGCGACGGCGGTCTGTACGCCCAGCGACTCGGCGCCGACCGGGCCGAGCGGTTGAATCCGTTCGCGATGCTCAGCCGCGCCGGGATCAGCCTGGCGTTCGGCTCGGACTCCCCGGTCACCGCGTTCGACCCGTGGCTCGGGGTACGGGCGGCCGCCTGGCACCACAACCCGGACCAGCGGCTGACCGTACGCGCGGCGTTCAACGCCCACACCCGGGGTGGGTGGCGGGCGGCCCGGCTCGACCACGGTGGCGAGCTCGCGCCCGGCAGCCCGGCCGACATCGCGGTGTGGGACGTGCCGGGCGAGCTGATGGTGCAGACGCCGGACACCCGGGTGGCGGCCTGGTCGACCGACCCCCGCGCCGGGGTCCCGCAACTGCCGGATCTGGATCCCGCGCTGCCGCTGCCGACCTGCGTGCTGACCATGGTCGACGGACGGATCGCGTTCGAGTTGGCGGGCGTGCTGGACTGAGGGCGCTCCGACACGCCGAAGGACCTTGAAAATTCCGGTGAAACCTGGGTGACCGGGACCCGGCTATGACCTGCACAAATGCCGCATCGTCGCAGGTCAGCGGCAGGTTGACAGTCGGTGCCGGGCGCAGCAAAGTACCCAAGGTCCACCGAGCAGACCGCTTCGGCCGCGCCGCCCGCCCGGATCCTCGACGCCACAGGCGAGTTCCACGCCTGAGGCTGCGTGGGTCCGACGTGCCGCCGGTCGAGGCGGGGTGACAGTCGGTCCGAGCCCGGCGCCCAGTAGACAACGGACTGTCGCTCGCAGCCAGCGGGCGATGGTTCGGTCCGAAGGGCCCCGGGCTCGTTCCGTATCCTGTAGCGGCCACCGCTCAATCGCCCCGAGGATCCTGTGACCGCCGCCCCGCAATCCAAGCCCCCGCCGGTGGACCGGCTCGGCGGCAGCGTTCTCGCCGCGATCAGCGGCCTGCTGCTGGGCTTCGCGTACCCACCGTTCGGCTGGTGGCCGCTGGCCCTCGCCGGGGTCGCTGGCCTGACCTGGCTGTGCCGCCGGATCTCACTGGGCCGGGGTGCCTGGTACGGCCTGGTGTTCGGGCTGAGCTACCTGATCGTGATGCTGTGGTGGCTCTACACCGTGCTGCCCGGCGTGCAGTTCGCCGCCGCCGCGGTGGAGTCGCTGTTCTACGCGCTGCTGGGCGTGTTGCTGGTAGCAGCCAGCCGACTCCCGGCGCGGATGCCGGCGCGGCCGCTGCTGATCGCGCTGCTGGCCGGCTGTTCCTGGGCGGCGGTCGAGGTGTTCCGCGGCAGCTTCCCGCTCGGCGGGATGCCGTGGGGGCGGTTGGGCACCACCGTCGTCGACACCCCGCTGGCGCACTGGGCCCGCTACCTCGGGGAGAGCGGTCCGACGTTCGTGATCGGGTTCGGCTGCGCGCTCGTGGTCGCGCTGCTGTCCTCCGGCGTAGGCCTGCGGCGGCGTCTGGTCGCCGCGCTGGCACTGGTCGGCGTGGCCGTCGCCGGCTGGCTGTTGCCGGTCGGGCTGGTCGGTGCCGGTTCATCGTCCCCCGACACCGTCACGGTCGCCGTGATCCAGGGTGACGTACCCGGACAGGGCATCCACTCGTTCTCCGATCCCCGGGTGGTGCTGCACAACCACGCCCAGGCGACCCACGAGCTGGCCGAGAACGTGCGGGCGGGCACCGAACCTGCTCCTGATGTCGTCATCTGGCCCGAGAACGGCAGCGACATCGACCCGACCCGCGACGCGAACGCCTACAGCACGGTGCAGCAGGCGGTGGACGATATCGGGGTCCCGGTGCTGATCGGCGCGGTCACCGAGGGCCCGGGGCCGGACCACGTGCAAGGCACCGGGATCGTCTGGCTGCCCGGAGAGGGCCCGACCGAGGAGTACCACAAGCACCGGCTGGTGCCGTTCGGCGAATGGGTGCCGTTCCGGTCGTTCAGCACCCGGCTGGTGCCGCTGCTGGCGGAGGAGATCCCACGCGACTTCGTTCCCGGTGACCGGCCGGGGCTGCTCGACCTCGGGCCGGTACGGCTCGGTGCGGTGATGTGCTTCGAGATCGCGTACGACACGTCGGTGCGTGCTGTGGCCCGGGGTGGCACCGAACTCCTGGCGGTGCAGACCAACAACGCCACCTATCTGGGCTCCGGCCAGCTCGAGCAGCAGTGGGCGATCACCCGGCTGCGGGCGGTGGAGAGCGGGCGTGCGGTGGCCGTGGCTGCCACGACCGGCATCTCGGGATTCGTGGCCCCCGACGGCAGCGTGCTGGCCCGCACCCACGACCGGCACCGGATCGCGCTCGTGCAGACCCTGCCGGTCGCATCCGGAACGACTCCCGGGATACGGTTCGGCGGCTGGGTGGATCTGGCGGTGCTGATCGGTGCGGGCATCGCCCTGGCCGGTGGAGTGCTCGGCGGGCGACCTCGGGGGAGGAGCGACGATGACCGAACCGTGGGACGTGTCCCGGCTCCGCATCCTGGTGGTGCTCCCGACCTACAACGAGAGTCCCAACCTCGCACGGATCGTGAGCCGGATCCGGTCCGCCGTACCCTCGGCCCGGCTGCTGGTGGTGGATGACGCCTCACCCGACGGCACCGGGCGGCTGGCCGACCGGCTGGCCACCGCCGACCGACACGTGCACGTGCTGCACCGGCCGGGCAAGGCCGGGCTCGGCAAGGCGTACGTGACCGGGTTCGGCTGGGCCTTGGAGCAGGGCTTCGACGTGGTGGTGCAGATGGACGCCGACGGCTCGCACCTGCCGGAGCAGATCCCCGCCCTGCTGGCCGGCCTGAGCGACGCGGACCTGGTGATCGGTTCCCGCTGGGTGCCGGGTGGCAGCGTCCAGAACTGGCCGCGTTCGCGGCAGGCGCTGTCGCGAGCCGCGAACGCGTACGCCCGGCTGGCCCTGGGTATCGGGGTGCGGGACGTGACTGCGGGTTTCCGCGCCTGGCGGCGGCCGGTGCTGGAGTCGCTGGACCTGGCGAGCGTGCAGTCGCAGGGCTACTGCTTCCAGGTGGACCTGGCCCGCCGGGCGGTCCGGGCCGGGCACACGGTGGTGGAGGTGCCGATCCGGTTCGTCGAGCGCGAAGCCGGACACTCCAAGATGGACGCGGCGGTGGTCCGCGAAGCGATGCGCCGGGTCACGCTGTGGGGGCTGGCCGACCGGGGTCGCCAGCTCGGCGCGGTGTTGGGCCGCGTCACCCGGCTCGGTGGCCGCCAGCGGTCGCCGAGCCCGGGCAAGGCGGGTCGCTTGCGTGGCCGAGGACAATAGACGTATGCGTCTGCTGCTGTTGCTGGGCTTCCTGGCCGTGCCGATCCTGGAGATCTACGTGGTCTTCCAGCTCGGCTACGCGATCGGATTCGGCTGGACGATCCTGGCGTTGATCGCGGAGAGCGCGCTCGGCGCGTGGATCGTCAAGCGGGAGGGCCGCCGCGCCTGGGCGGCGCTGCGGGAGGCGATGACCACCGGCCGGCTGCCGCACAGCGAGTTGGCCGACGCTGCGCTGGTGCTGGTGGGCGGCACGCTGCTGCTGACGCCGGGGTTCGTGACCGACGTGTTCGGCTTCTTCTTCGTGCTGCCGTTCACCCGCCCACTGGCCCGGGCCGCGCTGAACTGGTTCATCGCTCGCCGGGCCGCCCGCTCGGCGGCGGTCTGGTTCGGCGTACCCGCAGGCGTGGGTGGCGCTGGGTACGAGCGTCCGGGGCCGGGCGGTTCCGACGGCGGTCGCCGGGGCGGTTCCGCGGACGGCCGGATCGTGCCCGGTCACGTCGTCGACGACGAGCGCTGACCGCTACAGCGGGCGCACTCGGCAAGCACGCCAGCGTGCCTCAAGCGGGAAGTCTTGGCTGCTCGCGGGGAAGTTTTGGCGGCTCAGCGGGAAGTTTTGGCGGCTCAGGCAGACTTCTTGGAGCGGCTGCGCGTCCGGCGGTGCAGGTGCTCCGGGCCGATCTCGCCCTTGCGCAGCAGATCGAGGCGCTCGGACAGCAACTCCTCGAGCTCGGGGATGGAGCGCCGCTCGAGCAGCATGTCCCAGTGCGTGCGGACCGGTTTCTCGTTCTTGGCCTCCGGCTCGGCGCCGTTGACCAGGCGGGCCGTCGCACTGCACTTGGGGCACTCCCAGGTCAGCGGGACGTCGGCCTCCTGGGCCATGGGGATCTCGAAGTCGTGGTCCTTCTCGCAGCGGTACGCAACCTGCTGACGGGCCGCGAACTCCACGCCACGCTCGTCCTCGAAGCTCTGGCCACCCAGGCGGGCTCCGCGCAGTACTCGATCAGACATGGTCCGCTCTCTCCCCGTATCAGACACTTGTTGCGTAAAGACATCGCCGGAGGCGACGCTCCGGCTCCACCCTGTCCAACGGGCGGCTTCAACCAAACATTCCCGGCGCAGCCGGAATTCATGCCTCCCGGCGCGTGTCGCCGGTCACAGCCCAGTTGTACTCCACCGTACCGCCCGGGGAGCACCGGTCAGATCACGGACGGCACCGGGTTGCCCGCCTCGCGGATCGCGCGCCGCGGATCCACCCGCCACAACAGCACCAGGCCGATCAGGAAGAACACCATCAACGCGACGATCGCCGGTCGGTACGAGCCGGTCCACTGGTGCATCAGCCCGAACACGAGCGTGCCCAGCCAGGACGTACCCCGCTCGCAGGCCTGGTAGAGGCTGAAGTACTCGCCCTCCCGGCCGCGCGGGATGAGCTGGGAGAAGAACGACCGCGACAGCGCCTGGGTGCCGCCGAGCACCAGCCCGATGGCCACCGCCAGGGCGAGGAACGGGACCAGCCGGCCGGCGGGCAGCAGGAAGGCGGCGAACACGATCACCACCCAGACCACCAGGCCCGCCATGATGGTGGTGCGGCTGCCGATGCGGGCCGCGACCCGGCCGAACAGCAGCGCGCCCACGAACGCCACGAACTGCACCAGCAGGATGGTCGCTATCAGCACCGAGGTGGTGAACCCGAGCTGCTTCTCGCCGTAGACCGACGCGGACACGATCACGGTCTGGATGCCGTCGTTGTAGAACAGGTAGGCGACCAGGAAGGTCAGCGTCATCGGGTACTGCCGGGCCTCCTTGAGGGTGTGCCAGAGCTGGCCGAAACTGTCGCGCACGATCCCGCCCGGGGTGTCCACGACGTACACCGGTGGGCGGTTGACCAGACCGAGATAGGGGATGATCGTGAACCCCGCCCACCAGACCGCCGCGCTGACCAGGCTGACCCGGACGGCCATGCCCTGACTGAGGCCGAAGGTGTCGTGCAGCGTGACGACGGCGAGGTTGACCGCCAACAGGATGCCGCCGCCGAGGTAGCCCAGGGCCCAGCCGCGCGACGACACCCGGTCGCGTTCGTCGGGGCCAGCGATCTGCACCAGGATCGCGTCGTAGACCACCAGCGACGCGCCGAGGCAGATGTTCGCGACGAGCAGCAGCAGGGCCCCGAGCAGCCAGTTGGCCCCGGTGACGAAGAACATCCCGGCCGCGGCCAGGCTGCCCAGCCAGGCGTAGCCGGCGAGCAGCTGCTTCTTGCGCGGCGACCGGTCGGCGAACGCGCCGACGATCGGCAGCACAAAGGCCGACAAGATGGTGGCGAACGTCACCACGTAGAACACCAGCGAGCCGGGGGACACCCCGATGCCGAGCACGTCCAGGTCGGTCCGGCATGGGTCGGCCGCGGTGCCGGGCTCGCCGCAGGCGGCGGTCTCGGCCACCGAGGTGAGGTACGGCGCGAAGAGCACGGTCGCGACCGTGGTGACGTACGCCGAGTTCGCCCAGTCGTACCAGTACCAGGCCCGCTGCTCGCGGCGGCGCTGGGGGGACAGGTCCGCCACGCCGGTTGCTCCCCCCGTCATGCCCCGCCTCCCGTCTGCCGGGCGGGTTCCCGGCCGTGCCACTGCCCGCGGGCGACGAGCACGTCTCGCAGCACGTCGGTCCGGTCGGTCATGATCCCATCCACGCCCAGATCCAGCAGCCGATGCATGGATTCCGCGTCGTCCACCGTCCACACGTGCACCTGCCGGCCGTGTCGGTGCGCCCGGCGCACGAACCGTTCGGTCACCAGCCGCCAGCCGCCGCGCCGCCCCGGGACCATGCCCACACCGAACCGGACGGGCACCTGGACACAGGGGACGTGCCGGGGAAGCAGCAGCCGGCGCAGCCAATGCCCGGGCACCAGCTTCAGCACCGCTACGCCGCGCGGCCCGAACGAGGTGGCCACGGACGGGCCGAGCAGTCGGCGCGCCCTGCGCATCCGCGCCTCGGAGAACGACGCGATGCATACCCGGTCGAACGCAGCGGTCTCGGCCAGCACGTCGCACAGTGCGGTGATCGCGGCAGCCGACTTGATGTCGATGTTGAACCGCACGTCCGGCCAGGCGGTGAGCAACTCGGCCAGCGTCGGCACCGGCTCCTGACCGCCGATCCGGGCGGACTTCACGCTCGCGTACGGCAGGTCGGCCACCGCTCCCCGTCCGTCGGTGGTCCGGTCCAGCGTGTCGTCGTGGAAGGCCACCAGGACCTCGTCGCGGGTCAGGTGCACGTCGGTCTCCAGGTAGCGGTAGCCGAGGTCGACGGCTCGCTGGAAGGCCTGCCTGGTGTTCTCCAGGCCGACGTTGCCCGGGTGCTCGGCGCCACCGCGATGGGCGAACGCCAACGGCACCGGCTGGTCGAGGAACCGGTAGCGTGCGGCGGGATCAGCGCCCCTGTCGGCCTGGGTCATGGCGAAAGTATCCCGGCACGTGGAGCCACTCTCACCGTGGACGCTCCGGCACCGGTACATTCGGCCCCATGGAGACCATGACCTGTCCGAAATGCCAAGGCGAGATGACCGTGACCCACCGGTTCGGTATCGACGTCGCCCAGTGCAAGGACTGTCAGGGGATCTTCCTGGACCGCGGCGACCTCGCCGACCTGATCGAGCAGGAGAACGAGTGGCACCTGGCCAGCGGGCCGCACACCCAGCCGCTGCCGCGGATCACGGCCGACATGCAGGCGCCCCCACCGTCACCCGAGCGCCGGCGGGCGCAGTCGTTCATCGACGCGCTGTTCGGCTGACCGGCCACCGGTCCCGGACGGCGACCGCCCGGCGCAGGTCGTCCGTACCGTCACTGATCGACCGCCGTACCCCGGCGCTCAGCCCGGCCGCCCCGTCGCCGAGTAGCTCCTCCGCCAGCCGCACGGTCTCCGCGGTCACGGCGTATCTGGGATAGGCGAACGCGACGCTGAGGGCCACCACCCAGCCGCTGCGAAGCCGGTCCGTGGCCGGCATCTCGGTGAAGAACCGGGGGACGTAGGGCGCGGTGAGCTCGTGCTGGCTCGGATGCCAGAAGCCTTCGGCCGTCGCGTACAGCGTGTGGTTGCCGACCTGCGCATCGGCGCTGAGCAGCCGCCAGGCCTCGGCCTTCGCGGCCGGTTCCGGGATCAGCGACCGGCAGCGTGCCGCCGCCACCTGGCCCGCGGTCGATCGGTCCCGGGCGAACTCGGTCTCGATCTCCGCCCGGCCCGCGGCACCGAGCACCACCAGCCGCCCCAGCGCCCGCCACCGCAGCTCCGGGTCCACCCGCACGTCCGCCGGCCCCCGGTCCGCCAACCAGTCCGACAGCAACTCGGCCTCGTACGAGGTAACCGCGACCAGCCGGGCCAGGGCCTGCCGCAGCCCGGGGCGCCCGGCGGCTCCGGTGAAGCAGGTCCGCACCAGGTCGGCGATCGGCGGGCCGGCAACGGCCTCCGGCAGGTAGCGGCCGGCCAGGTCCTTCGCGGCCCAGTCCAGCACGCTGGACACCACGATCTCCTCGCGCTCGGCGGGCAGGGCCGCGGCCAGCAGTGCGGTCATCGCCTCCGGGTCGAGCACCGCGTCGTCGACCGCCTGCCGGGTGGCGTTCCACACCACGCTTCGGGTCAGCGGGTCGTCGAGCCGCGGCAGCACCTGGGGGAGGCTGGCCACGGTGCGCTCGTCCAGCCGTACGCGTGCCCAGGTGTCGTCGCCCGCGTCCACGATCACCGCCTCGGCGTCGGTGCGTATGTCCACCGGGTCGGCCCCCAGTTCGACCGTGTCAGCGCCGGCCCCGACGTGGTGCACCCGGAAGGTGTGCTCGCGGTCGGCGCGATGGCGAAGGTCGGTGGCGCGACTGATGCGCACCAGGCCGGGGCGTCGGGTGGCGACCAGGGTGTCCGGCCCGGAGGTGCGCAGCCATTGCGCCGCCCAGTCGGCCAGGTCCACCGCCCCCGCTTCGCTCCATGCCCGCAGCAGGTCGGCCAGGGTGGCGTTGCCGAACTCGTGGTCGCGCAGGTGCCGGACGACGCCGCCGATGAAGACGTCGTCGCCCAGGCGCGCGGCCAGCTGCTTGAGCACCGCGGCGCCCTTGGAGTAGGAGACGCCGTCGAAGTTGTTCAGCGCAGCGAGCGTGTCCGGCGTCTCCTGGGCCGCCACCGGGTGGGTTGAGGAGCGCTGGTCGGCGAGCAGTCCGGGCCACTTCTGCCGTAGCGCGGACACCAGCCCGGCGCCCGGCACATCCAGCTCGGCGCACACCCGATAGGCCATGTAGGTGGCGAACGACTCGTTCAGCCACAGATCGTCCCACCAGCGCATCGTGGTCAGGTTGCCGAACCACTGGTGGGCGAGCTCGTGCACCATCGTGACGGCCCGCTGGGTGCGCTCGGCCGCCGTCGGCTCGGCCCGGAACACCATCGAATCCCGCAACGTGATGCAGCCTGGGTTCTCCATCGCCCCGGCGTTGAAGTCCGGGACGAACGCCTGGTGGTAGTCGCCGAAGACGTAGCGGATGCCGAACAGCCGGTGATACTCGTCGAAGGCCCGGCCGGTGAGATCCAGCAGCTCCGGCGCCTGCTGGTCCAGCTGCTCGGCCAGCGAGGCGCGGGCGTGCACGCCGAGCCTGATGCCGTCGTGCTCGCCGGTGACTGAGTGGTAGGGCCCGGCCACCACCGTTACGAAGTAGGTCGACAGCGGGGGAGTGGTGGCCAGCCGGAACCTTCCCGGGGCCAGCTGCTTGGCCCGGCCGTTGCCGAGCACCGACCAGCCCTCGGGGACCCGGACCGTCACGTCGTACCGGGCCTTCAGGTCGGGCTGGTCGAAGCACCCGAACGCCCGGGGTGCGGCGTCGAGGAACGCCATCAGGTAGAGGTACGCCTGGCCGTCGGCGGGATCGATGCTGCGATGCATGCCCTCGCCGTCGTTGCTGTAGGCCATGGTGGCGACGACCTGCAAGGTGTTGTCGGCGGCGAGGTCGGTGAGGAGGAGCCGGCCGTCCTCGACCGGACCGACGGGCCGGCCGTTCAGCTCGGCGCGCTCCAGCTGCTCCGGGCGTACCTCGGCGAACGTGGTCGCACCGGGCCGCCGGCAGCCGAACCGAATGGTGCTGTGGCTGCG
Organism: uncultured Nocardioidaceae bacterium; assembly: GCA_964571285.1. Lineage (GTDB taxonomy): Bacteria > Actinomycetota > Actinomycetes > Propionibacteriales > Nocardioidaceae > CAZNCE01. The sequence continues at coordinate 14,283 of CAZNCE010000077.1, forward strand.
GAACGTGGTGCGCTCCGGGTCGTCCGCCCCGGACAGGTCCAGCTCGAGTCGGTAGTGCTCGACGTGCAACAAGCTGGCTCGGTCCTGGGCCTCGGTCATGGTCAGGCTCGGCACGCGGCCCAGCGTACGGCCGACGGCCGCCCGGTGGAGGGTATGCGGCGCACTCGTCATGCACAGGCGAAGGGCCGCGGCTGTGGAGAACGTGTCGATTCCTGTGGATGAGCACGCCGTTTCTGTGCATGACGAAACGCGGAAGGTAAAGACCTGAATTCCCTTGCAGGAAAGGGCTTGTGCCCGCTCCGTGGGTGGGATAGAAATCTCGTACGCCACCTCGCAAGGGGCGGCGGGATCGGTCGGAGACCGAGGATCTGTACCGCGGGGCAACCCGTTGGCGGCGCCGGTGATGCGGCGGCGAGATCCACCGGACCTGACCGTGAGGACGGAGTCATCACGCGCCGTCCGCCCGTGGGGCTCCTGCACCTCATACGTGGAGGAGCCCCACACCCTTTTCTGGGGCCTCCATCCTCCTCTCCTTCGACCCTGGCCGGCGACGCCCGGCCGGGCTTGCGCAGTGCCGCTGGTTGGGCCGGCTGTGCGCGTCTTTCACC
>CAZNCE010000078.1:0-14850 GCA_964571285.1 uncultured Nocardioidaceae bacterium
TGGAAGTAGGCCTGCCAGTCGATCGTGTCGTCCTTCTCGTGCCACGGCATGTGCCAGACCGCGACGCCGGGGAGCGAGACGGTGTTGAAGCCCATGTCCTTGGCCCGCAGGCCCCATTCCGCGTCGTCCCACTTGATGAACATCGGCAGCGGCAGGCCCACCTTGCGGATGGCGTCGAGCGGTACGAGGCACATCCACCAGCCGTTGTAGTCCACGTCCACCCGGCGGTGCAGCCACGGGGTACGGCGCAGCGGTTCGACGCCGAAGTTGTGACCGTGGAACGTGTTGGGGGCCGGACCCCAGAACCAGCGCTCCCGGTCGATCGTCTCGCCGTAGGCGTGCAGGACAGTCCGGTCGTACAGGCTGAACATGTGGCCGCCGACGATCACCCGGTCCCGCGCGTGGTCGGCGAACGTGACCGCCCGCAGGAAGCTCTCCGGCTCGGTCACCACGTCGTCGTCCAGCAGCAGCACGTAGTTGCTGCGGTCGGACTTCAACGACTCGTACATCCCACGGGCGAAGCCACCGGAGCCGCCGAGGTTGGGCTGGTCGATGATCTTCAGCCGGTCGCCGACCGCGGCGGCGGCCCGGTCGAAGCCGTCGGCGTCCACCACCTTCCGGTTGCCCTGATCGACGATGAAGATCTCGTCGATCTGGCGGAGCACCTCTGGGTTGTCGGCCAGGTTGACCACCTGCTGGACGCAGTAGTCCGGCCGGTTGTAGGTGGTGATCGCGATGCTCAGCCGGCCCGGCGCGGTGCCGTCGGAGTCGACCAGCCACTCGGCGCCCTCCAGCCAGGCCTCGCCGAGGTGCGCGGACAGGTCGAACCAGTACCAGCCGCCGTCCATGAACGGCTCCAGCGGCAGCCGCCACTCCAGGGTCTTGGTCTCGCCCTGGTTGAGGTAGAAGGTCCGCACCGGCCAGTAATGCGCTTTGGAGGTGGAGCGGAACACGGTGACGGTCGCGTGCCCGTGCACCCGTACCCGCAGGGTCACGTGCCGGACGTCGGTCCAGCGCCGCCAGTAGGCCGCCGGGAACGCATTGAAGTAGGACGCGAACGAGGCGGTGCCGCCCGCCGGGACGATGCACTTGTGCCGATCGGTGAAGTCGCGTCCCTCCACCGGCGGCGGGTCATCCGGACCCGGCACGCGAGCAACCCGGACCACCGAACCATCGATGTAGTTCGGCAGCGCGTGCGGGTTTGCGTCGTCGGGAAGTACCACGCGTTGCACGACGCGCTGAGCCGGTGTGAAGCCGAACCGTGCGCTGGCCAAGTCCCGTCCTCCTCTGGCCCGATCGTCGGACCGGGCAAGAATGGGGATACCCCTTCCCCGCAATTGCCGCATTTGTGCGCTATGTGACGAAGGCATTACGCCGGGAGGGAGGTTACCGCACCTGATGGGGCGCAACAATGTCCGGTGCGGAAGCAGGCTTCCGCTACGCGTGTCGGCTTGACTTCAACTCGTCCAGTTCTCGGGTCGCCTCGCCAATGCGGTCGTGCATGTCGCTGATCCGGGCCAGCAGGTCGGCCGCCACCCCGATCGCCCGCTCCATCACCGCGTCCGGGCGCACATCGGACACCGCTTCGGCCGCGGGCTCGCCGGGGGCGGGCAGCAGCTCGTCGAGGTCGCCGACCACGTCGTACCCCGACGACCGCAGCTGCTCGGCGATCCGGGTGGCCCGGCTGGTGAACCAGGACCGCTGCTGCTGGTCCAGCGGCGCCGGCAGGTCGTTGTCCCGCCGCCCCATCAGCTGGTTGGCCAGCAGATCCTGGACCATCCGGCCGTACGCCGGCGGCCCGAGGGACCCTGGCAACACCGCATTGACCTGGCGGACGATCTCGGTGTCGAGCACCCCCAGCGTGGTGGGCCCGCCCTCCGGCGGCAACGTGCCCTCCGGCAGGCCGAGCAGCCGGCCGAACCGCTCGACCGCGTGAATCCGAGGCGTCTCCGCGGTCGGCACCGTGATCAGGTGGATCCGCTCGGCCGGCACCACCCCGGCCCAGCGCTCCAGCACCCGCGACGGATCCTGGGTGTCCCAGAAGGCGCGTACGTCGTCGTGGTCGGCGTCGGACTGCAGCGCGGCGACGAAGTCGGGGAACGACCAGCTGCCCCGGTCCAGCACCAGCTGGTTCCAGTACAAGAACACCTGCCGGGTCAGGTCCTGCGTCGTGTAGGCCACGTGCAGTTCGACCGGGTCCAGCAGTTCGGCGGCCAGGGCGATGTCCGCCGGCTCGGCGAACGCGAGCGTGCCGTGCGACAACACCGAGACGCCCTGCCACTCGCGCGCCCGGCGGGCGAGTCGGCTGAAGGCTCCGGCCACCCGCGGCAGGTCACGCAGCGCCCACGGCACCCGGCGCAGATCAAGCGAGGAGTGGAAGTCCTCCTGCGGGTAGTCGCGCAGGTCGCGCACACCCAGCTCGCGCAGCCGGCCGCGCCGCTCCCACAAGGCGTGGTTGACCGTGCCCATCAACCCGAAGGCAGCGCCGATCTGCAGGTACGCGGCGCGGGGAGCGGGCGGGGCGGCGGTCTCCGTCGTCACGACTCCACCGCCTGCTGCGGCAGTTCGGGGGCCGGCTGGTGCTTGCGCTCCTCCGCCAGGTCGTGGCGCACCTGGGTGAGCCGGCGCTGCAGCCCCCACGCGTTCTCCAGCAGCCTCGCGATGGCGTAGACCGCGACCTCGGCGACCGCCTGCGAATCCGCCTGGTGCGCAGGGGTGGGCCCGGGCCCGTCGAGCGGTGGTGGGATCAGCTCGTCCAGATCACCCACCACGTCGTAGTGCGCGGCCCGGATCCCGTCGACCAGTTCCTCGGAACGCCGGACCACCCAGTCATGATGCTCGCGCGGCAACTCGGTGCGTTGCTGGCCGGGGCGATGGACCAGCATGCCCTCGGCAAGTCGTACCCGCACCAGCTGGTCGTAGTGCCGACCGGTGCGATGCCCCAGCACCATGTTCAGCCGGCGCAGGAACTCGGTCTCCAGCGTGCCCATCGAGGTGTTGGTGGCCGCGTCGGACGTGTTGTACTTGTCCGGCTCGACCCCGAGCAGGCCCGACATCCGGTCCCACAAGGTGTTCGGTGGGCCGCCCCGCTGCGGCACGGTGACCACGTGGATCCGCTCGGCGGGCACCGCCTGGGACCAGGTTCCCAACACCCGGACCGGGTCGTGCAGGCCCCAGAACATCGGGCCGAACGGCCACGGGGCCTCGATCCCCAGCTCGACCAGGTTGTCAACGAACTGCTGCAGGGTGATCGTGTGCATGTGCTTGACCTGCTCCTGCCAGTCAGACGGCAACTGGCGGGCCAGGTCGCGGGCGGTGAAGACGACATGCACCTCGGCATCACCGAACGTCTCGACCGCGCGGCGCGCCTGCTCGGCGGTGGCACCGCCCAGCAGTTCGTTGGACACGATCGCAGCCGACCCGTGCCAGTCCCGTACCCGCTGGGCGACTCGGTCCCACGCCCCCTCCCAGGCGGGGTCGCGATAGCCCTCTCCCCAGGTCATCTCGCGCAGGTCCATGGTGGCGGCGAAATGTTCGAACGGCTCGACGAACGGGTAGAGCAGCCCGTCGTCGGCCAACTGCTCGCGGTTGCCCCACCACGCCCGCTGCAGGAAGGTCGTGCCGGTCTTGGGTGCCCCGACGTGGACGAACACACGTGTCACCGGCCCCGGCGTCTGCCCCCCGTGGTCGTCTCCCATGCCCGTGTTCCCTTGTCGAGTGCGGGACAGCACCGGCGTCTGGTGCGCCGCCTGTCGGCAGACACTCTCTCACCACCGGACTCGGAATGGCACACTGGCCTCACCGTACGCAACCGGAGCCCGCGTCGGGACGGTCGGTCAGCCGACCGGTAGCCGTACCGATCGCCGCACCAGCAGGGAGCCGCCACCGTGGCCCGTCGGGTCTTTCTGCACGTGGGGGCGCCGAAGACCGGGACCACGGCACTGCAGAGCATCCTGGCGCGTAACCGAGCCGAGTTACGCCGCCGCGGAGTGGTCTACCCGGATGCCCCACGACCGGCTCAGTTGCACGCTGCCCTGGACCTGCGCAGGCGCCGGTTCCGTGGCTACGCCGACCCGCAGGTGCCCGGTGCCTGGAAGCGGCTGGTCGCCGAGGTCGGTGCCTGGGACGGCGACGCGATCGTGTCCCACGAGCTGTTCGCGCCGGCCACCAAGGAGCAGGCGGCACGCGCGGTCGACGAGCTGGACGCGGAAGTGCACGTCGTGCTCACCGCCCGGGACCTGTCCCGCCAGATCCCGGCGATGTGGCAGGAGAACGTCAAGAACCGCTACACCGTCTCCTACGAGGACTTCCTGGACGGGCTCCGTGACCCCGAGAACCACCCCATGCCACTGGTGTCGGGCTTCTGGCAGATGCACGACCCGGTCGGCATCCTCGCCCGCTGGGCCGCGAAGGTTCCCCCGCAACGTGTGCACGTGGTGCTGGTGCCACCGGCCGGCGCACCGCGGGACACCCTGTGGCGCCGGTTCTGCCTGGCGGTCGACCTGGACCACTCCCGCTACGACGCGTCGGAGGTCCGTGCCAACCCCTCCCTGGGGTGGAGCGAGACCGAGTTCCTGCGCACGCTGAACACGCACCTGGACGCCGGTCGGTTGGACTGGCCGGGGTACGTCCGCGCGGTGAAGACCCACCTGGCCGAGGACGTGCTGACCCGCCGCGGTCACCCGAGCCGGATCGTGTTGCCCCGCAAGGACTTCCCGTGGGTGGCCCGCCGCAGTGCCCAGATGATCCGCGACCTGCGGCGGGCCCGTTACCACGTGGTCGGACAGCTGCAGGAACTGATGTGCCAGGCGACCGACGAGGCGGCCGACCGTGGCCCCGAGACGAGCCCCGAGGCACAACTGTCCATGGCCGTGGACGGGCTGGTGGGGTCGCTGGAACGTGTCGCGGAACTGCACCGGGAAGTCGACCGGCTGCGCCGCCGAGCCCAGCGCGCCGAGCGGAAGGGCCCCCGATGACCGAACAACCGGGCCGGTCGACTGGGGGGTCATCCACCGGCGACCGGCCGGTGATCTACCTGCACGTCGGTACGCCGAAGTCCGGCACCACATACGTGCAGAAACTGCTGGACGCGAACCGGGACGGCCTGGCGGCGGCCGGGGTGTCGTTCGCGGGACGGCGGTGGAAGCAGCAGGTGCGCGCCGTGCAGGACGTGCTGGACCTGATGCGCCAGGACCCGCGGATCGATCGCACCGCCGAGGGCGCGTGGGACCGGCTGACCGCCGAGATGCTGCAGTTCCGCGGCCGGGCGGCGGTGGTCTCGATGGAGTTCCTCTCCAGCGCCAACCCGAAACAGGCCGCTCGGATCGTCGGCTCCTTCCCGCAGGCCGAGGTGCGGGTGATCCTGACCGTGCGGACCGCGGTCGCCACCATCCCGGGGCTGTGGCAGAGCCGAATCCGCAACGGCGCCACCTTGTCGTGGGAGGACTACCTGCACGGGCTGCTCGACCGTGGCCGGACGTCTCCCGAGGCGGAGGTGCATCCGGCGGTGCGCATGCTGCGGGTCTCGCAGGGCGTACCCCGGATGCTCGGCACCTGGACCTCGGTCGTGCCGGCCGAGCGTGTGCACGTGGTGACCACCCCGGCCACCGCCACCGATCCGCTGCTGCTGTGGCGACGGTTCGCGGGAGTGCTGGAGGTGGACCCGGGGGTGGCGACCGAACCCCCGGCGCGCAGCAACCGGGCGCTGGGGCTCCCGTCGGCCGAGCTGCTTCGCCGGGTCAACCACGAGCTGGGGGACGTCCGGCGCACCCGGTACCAGGCGACCATGAACCAGTTCCTGGCCCAGCAGGTGCTGTCGGCCCGGGTCGCCTCCGAGCGACCGGTGGGGCTGGACCGGGCCGGCCTGGAGTTCGCCGTGCGCTGGAACCACCGGGTACGGCGGGCCATCGAGGATGCCGGCGTCGACGTCGTCGGCGACCTGGGCGACCTGGCCGACGCGGTCACCGACGAAGAGCTGCGGGCCGGGGATCACGTGCTGCTCGGCGCCTCCGAGGACGAGCTGTTGGCGGCGGCAGAGGACGCCCGGCTGGGCCTGTCCCGCCGCATCTCGGAGCTCGCCGAGGAACTGCGCGAGCTCGGCGTCGAGGAGGCCGCCGGTGGGCATGGCGCCGTGCCCAGCGGACTCGATCCGGGGTGGGACGACCGCGTCGGTGCCGCGGTGGCCGAGCTGGCGGTCCTCGCTCGGCGCGCGATGCGGTTACGCGAGCAGCGCCGTCGCGCCCGCCGGGCGGCCCGTACCCCAACGCAGGGTCGGCGCGAATGAACGAGCGGCGCTTCCGTACCCAAACGCGGGGTCGGCGCGAATGAACGAGCGGCGCGCTACCTAGCCATGGGGGTGCGCAGCAGGAGGGGGACTCGAGTCGGGATCAGCGTCGCCTGGTGGGTTGCCGCCGCGCGGCCGGTCACCGTCCGGTCGGCCGGCGCCACGCTTGCCACCTCCGAGCCTGCTTGCACCACGCTTTCCCGGGCCTTGCCTGCCGGCACCAGGCTTTGCGGCACCGGCCTTACCGGCGCGCTTGGCCGGCTGACCGGGGCGAGCATCACGCACCAGCTCCACGAGCGCGTCGACGGCGGCATCGGCCAGCTCTCGGTCACTCACCTCGCCGGGCGCCCGGGCACCGGACAGCTCGGCGGTCGACTCGTCCCGCGGCTCCAGATCGGACAGGTCGCCGACGACCGTGCAGCCGCTGGAGCGTAGCCGCTCGATCGACCGGGCGGCCCGATCGCGCACCCAGTCCAACTCGGCGCGTGGCAGGGCCAGTGACGGCCCCGGCTGCCGGGCCAGCACGTTGTTGCCCAGCCGGCGCTTGACCGCGACCTCGTACTGCGGCCAGGGCAGGTTGCCACCGAGGCCGTGGTCGACCCGGCGGAGCAGTTCGGCCTGCACCGCACCGAGCGAACTCCGGGGTACACCGCCGCCGTCGTCGAGGCTGGCCGCCGGTACGCCGACGACCTGGCAGAACCGCTCGAGCAGCGGCCGACCCGACTGCCCCGCACCGGGCACGGTCACCACGTGGATCCGTTCCGCGGGCACCGCGGCGCTCCACCGTTCCACCACATCGGCGATGTCGTGCATCCGCCAGAACCGCTCGCTGGGCGGCCCGTCGCCGCGGGCCAGCTCGGTGAACTCCGGCCAGGTCTGCGCCTGGTCGTTGCGCAGCCGCTCCTGCCAGATCGACGGCAGGGTACGGGCGAGGTCCCGCGCGGTGAGCACCACATGGACCTGCAGCGGTTCGAGCTCGGCCAGCATCCACTCGATCTGCCGCGGCCCGGCCGCTGCCACCGTCTCCTGCGAGAAGACCGAGTCCCCGTCCCAACCGCACATCTGCGCCGCCAGGTGGGCCCACGAGCCGGTCACCTGAGAGCCGCGGGCGCTGCGCCGCCGGCTGCCCCGGATCTCGCGGGCGGCCGCGATCTGGTCCCGGTAGACCGCGCCCGGGAACAACACCCCGTGCTCCCGGAGGCGATCCCGGTTGCGATTCAGCACGCTTTGCAGATAAGTCGTTCCGCTCTTCATCAGGCCGACGTGGACGACGGCACGACGCGGATCCTGAGCAGCCACGCCCGCCATGGTAGGGAATCCACCGGTCGGCGCGGGGAACCCGTTACTGCTGCTGCACCGTGACCAGCGTGACGGCGTGCGGTGGCAGCACGACGTCGAGCTGGCCCGCCTCCACGGTCCGCTCGGCGGTGCGCGTGGTGACGCCGCCGTCGCTGCCCCGAACGTTCGCGGCGGTCAGGTCGCCGGCGGTGACGGTGGCGGTGGTCACCGCGACCTCCCCGGTCACCCCCTCGAGGGACATCGAGGCCTGTACGGCGTCGCGGCGGGCGCGGTTCACGATGAACATCTGTACGGTCCCGTCCGGCTGCCGCACCGCGAAGGTTCGCAGCGGCTCGTACTCCTGGGAGGTCGACAGGGAGGGCTGTCGCACCGTTGTGGGCAACGGATCGCCACCCACCAGCCTGCCCGCCAGCGCCAGCACCTGTGCCCAGGCGGTCTGCGGCGACTCCTCGGCCCCCGGTCCGGTCGTCTGCCCCAGCGTGATGTCGAGGTTGCCGATCATCGACAGCTTCAGCGCGTGCTCCAGATAGCCGACCAGCAGCGACGCGTCGTGCACCACGGCAGTCTGCGACGACCGCCAGTGGTCGATGGCGACGGCATTCGGCGACTGGTCGTAGGCGCCGCTCTCGGTGACCACGATGTCCGGTGGACGACCCTGCGGCCGGGACTGGTCGATCGCGTCCTGCAGCCTGTCGAGGAACTCCAGCTCCCCGTCGATCGACCCCATCAGCCAGTCGTAGAGCTCGACCGGGGTCGACAGGTCCGCGCCGGGGCGGCTGAAGATGTGCGCGGCCAGGCAGTCGTACGGCAACCGCGAACCCATCAGCCGGATGAACGCCGGCTGCCCCCACGTGCCGCAGACCCGGATCGACGGGTCAACCTGTTTCATCGCCCGGTAGTAGCCCACGAAGCCCGGGTGCGGACCGGACACGTAGGTCGCGGTCACCTGGGCGCCACGCGGGGGTGCCATGCCGCCGCCGGCGCCACCGAACGTCACCCACCCCGTCGCCGGGTTGATCTCGTACACCCGCTGTCGGGGGGCCTCCCGCTGCACGTCCGCGACCTGGCGCCACCGCTGCCCACCGACGGAGATGCTCACGCTGCCGGGTACGGCCGGTGGATACCAGAGCCGGAACCGCTGCCCCGGGCTGCCGTCGGAGCGGGACGCGTCGACCGTGTGGTCGCACGCCTTGCCGACCGGCTGGTCGACCTGCCGCTGGCTGCCGCCGAACACGTACTGCCGAAGGGCTTGCGCGTTGTCCGCGGAGCGCCAGTAGCGCTGGTTCTTGAAGTGCGGCTCGTTGCCGATCTCCCACCAGGTGATGCCGTAGGGCTCGGGGTGCCCGTTCGCCGCCCGCACCGCCGCCCAGTCGCGACCGCCGTTGGGGTTGGCACCGACCTCGGCGTTCATGTACTCGACCAGGTCGCCGGCGTACCGGACGCCGTACACCGCGGCGACCATGAACGACGTGTCGAGACCCGCCTGGTCGGCGAACCGCATGTGCTCGTCCGGGCCGTATACGCTGTCGCGGGGCTTGCCGTTGATCGCGTCGACCTGGCAGCCGCGTTGGTTCTGCGGCCCGATCGCCTTGCGCCAGTCGTACAGGTTGGCGCGCCACCCGGACGGGAAGCGGACGGCACCCAGGTGTGCTGCGCGCAGCTGCGCGACCGCCGCCGGCCGGGGCGCGTCGGCCGCCGCGTCCCACCAACGGTCGTAGAGGTTCCAGCGCATGTTGAGCGCCAGCACGCCCGGGGACACCTGGCCACCGGTGCCCTCGGCCGCGACCTCGATGCCGGCGGGCACCCCCTGCGTCGGCATTGGTGGCGGAGGAGGCCGGTTGTCCCCGCCACCGCCGAGAGTCGTGACGAGGATCGCCACGACCACGGCGAGGATCGCCGCGCCCAGACCGAGCCAGCCGTTGCGCCGGGCCCGCCGGGTACGCCGCTGACGTCCGCCCTGTCGCGGCCCCCGGGGCGGACTAACCGGCATCGGCGGCCGGAGCGGGCTGGTCGGCCAACGCGGCCAGCAGCAGGCTCTCGGCCAGGCAGACGCGCTCGAACTCGGGGAGATGCAGTCCCTCGTTGATCCCGTGCGCCCTGGTGTCGGGGTCCTCCACGCCGGTGACCAGGATCGCGGCGGTGGGGAAGGCGTCCATGAACGCGGCGATGAACGGGATCGAGCCCCCGATGCCGATGTCGACCGGAGCGACCCCGTCCCAGGCCTCGGTGAATGCCCGGCGGGCAGCGTCGTAGGCATGCCCGCGGGCGTCGATCCGGCTGGGCTGTCCGGTCTCCCCCGGGGTCACCGTGACCTGCGCGCCCCACGGCGCGTTGGCTTCCAGGTGCCGGGTGAGGGCACCCAGCGCCGTGGTCGCGTCGTCGCCGGGCGCGACCCGCAGCGACACCTTCGCCCTGGCCACCGGCGCCAGCGTGTTGGAGGCCTCGGCCACCGGGCGGGCGTCGAGTGCGACCACGGCGATCGCCGGCTTGGTCCACAGTCGCTCCACCAGGGTGCCGTCGCCGACCAGCTCCACCCCCTCCACCACGCCGGCCTCGGCCCGGAACCGCGGCTCCGGGTACTCCACGTCCGCGGCGGGGCTCGCGGCGAGCCCGGGGACGGCGACGTTGCCCTGGTCGTCGTGCAGGGTGGCGAGCAGCCGGCACAGCGCGGTGAGCGCGTCGATGACCGGTCCGCCGAACAACCCGGAGTGCACCGCATGCTGCAGCATCCGGACCTCGACCACGCAGTCGGCCAGCCCACGCAGTGACGTGGTCAAGGCGGGCTGCCCGATGGCGAAGTTCGCCGAGTCCGCGATCACGATCACATCGGCCGCCAGGAGGTCCCGGTGCTCGGCCAGGAACGCTTCCAGGGTGGGCGATCCGACCTCCTCCTCGCCCTCCACGAAGACGGTCACGCCGACCGGCGGCCGGCCGTCGAAGGCGCGCACTGCAGCCAGGTGGGCCGCGATCCCGGCCTTGTCGTCGGCCGCCCCTCGGCCGTACAGCCGGTCACCCCGCTCGGTCGGCTCGAACGGCGGGCTGTCCCACTCGGCGACGTCGCCGGTCGGCTGCACGTCATGGTGGGCGTACAGCAACACGGTGGGCGCGCCGGGCGGTGCGGGGTGGCGGGCCACCACCGCGGGAGCCCCGCCGCCCGCGGACAGGATCGACACCTCCGGGAAGCCCTCGGCTCGGAACAGCTCCGCGGTCAGGTCCGCGCTGCGGCGCACGTCCTCGGATCTGGCCGGGTCGGCGCTCACCGACGGGATGCGTACCAGTGCCTCGAGATCGGCGCGGACCCCCGGCAGCACACCGCGTACGGCATCGCGTAGGTCGTCGGCACTGGTGGCGCTGTCAGACATGGCGCTCATGGTAGGACCCGTCGTCCTGGCCGGTCACAGGCCGGCGCTGCCCTGCATGATGCCCCCGCCCACGAACACTGTCGTCGTGGTGACGTAGCTGGCCTTGTCCGACGACAAGAACACCACCACGTCGGCGATCTCCTCGGGCTTGGCCATGCGCCCAAGCGGGATGGACGCGTTCAACGCGGCCAGCAGTTCCGGGTCGGCCATGGTCTGGGCGTTGATCGGAGTCTGCACCGCGCCTGGTGCGACGCCGACCACTCGGATGCCGTGCGGGGCCAGTTCCACGCCGGCGTTGCGGGTCAGCATCCGCATGCCGCCCTTGGCCAGGCAGTACGGCGCGTTGCCGGGCATCGGCCAGTCCTCGTGCACCGATGACATGTTGACGACCACGCCGCCGTCACCCTGGTCGAGGAACTGACGGGCCGCCGCCTGGGCCGCGAAGAACGCGCCCTTCAAGTCGATGTCCAGGACCTTGTCGTAGTCCTCCTCGGTGCTGTCCAGCAGTGAGGTGCGCGTCTCGATCCCCGCGTTGTTGACCAGCACGTCCAGCCGGCCGTACACCTCCACCGTGCGTCGCACCAGTTGCTGCACCTCGGCCGGCTTGCTGACGTCGGCTTCGACCGCGATCGCATTGCCCCCGGCCTGCTCGGCTTCCTCGACCAGGTCGTCGTTGAGCTCGGGATGGGCGACGTAGTCGATGACCAGGTTCGCGCCCTCAGCCGCGGCGGCCCGCACCACTGCCGCTCCGATCCCGGTGTTGCCACCGGTGACGATCATGGTCTTGCCTGCAAGCAACATCTGCGTCTCCGTCCTGCTCTGCGGTGAACCTGGGCGGCTCGGCGCCCCGAGGTCCACTGTGCCACCGGAACGGGTGATCGCGGCGATCGTCCGCCGGGGGACTCGCTCAGAGCAGCGGCAGCAGTGTGGACAGGTCGGAGCGCTCCCCCGAGGCATGCACCCGTCCTTGCGCCCGGGCCTGCTGCCAGCTCAGCCGGCCGCGGGCCAATGCGATCCAGGTGCGCGGGTCGGTCTCCACCGTGGCGGGCGGGGTGCCGCGGGTGTGCCGGGCGCCGGGCACGCACTGCACGGCCGCCACCGGCGGGACCCGGACTTCCACGCTGCGGCCGGGTGCCCGGTCGGCGAGTACGGCGAGGAAGTGCTTGGTGAGCCGCCGGAGCAACTCCGACGACGCCGCGTCGGGGTCGCCGTCCAGTTCTGCCAGCCAGTCGGCCACGTCCACCGGCGCAGCGGGCTTGAGGCGGACGGGCACGGTGCCAGCCTAGTTCCCCGCGGCCCTGCCGGAGCGCCGTAGGGTCGGGCCATGACCGGGACGAGGAAGCGGTTCGCCGACCTGCATCGGGCGGGGACGTTCGTGATCCCCAACCCCTGGGACATCGGCTCCGCACTGGTGCTGCAGTCGATGGGCTGTCAGGCCCTGGCCACGACCAGCTCCGGGCTGGCGGCGGCCTGGGGGCTGCCCGACCAGCACCTCACGCGCGACCGGCTGCTCGAGCACGTCGCAGCGCTCACCGCGGCGGTTGAGCTGCCGGTGAGCGTCGACAGCGAGCGGGGGTACGCGGACACCGTCGCCGGCGTGGCGGAGACAGTGCGGCTGCTGGCCGAGGCCGGCGCCGCCGGATGCTCGATCGAGGACTACGACCCGGCGTCCGGCGCCGTCGAGCCGATCGGCGCCGCCGCGGAGCGGGTCGGCGCCGCGGCGGAGGAGGCGCACCGGCACGACCTGGTGCTGACCGGCCGCGCCGAGGCCCATCTGTACGGTCCGGCCGACCTCGACGACACCATCGGCCGGCTGCGCGCGTACCGCGACGCCGGGGCCGACGTGGTCTATGCGCCGGGTCTGACCGCCCTGGCCGACATCCAGCAGGTGGTCCGTGCCGTGGGCTGCCCGGTGAACGTCCTCGCCCACCCGGCCGGGCCGAGTGTCCCGGAGCTGGCCGGGGTCGGGGTCCGCCGCGTCTCGACCGGGGGTGCACTCGCGTGGGCCGCCTACGGCGCGCTGCACAGCGCCGCCGCGGAACTGCTGGAGCAGGGGACGTCGACCTACACGGCCCGTTCGCTGACCCCGGACCAACGGGCCGCCGCCTTCGGCTGATCCCGATTCGTCTGCGGTCGCCCTCCGCGACACGCCCGCGTTATCGCAGACGAATCGGGAGGGGGAGCGGGTCAGTCGTCGAACAACGCCGGCAGGGTGGCCGACCAAGCGGCGCGCAGCTCCTCCAGCGGCAGGCGGAACTGCTCCTGCACCTCGATCGCGTCACCGTCCACGACCCCGATCCGCTGGTGCGGGAACCGGCGGGCACGGCACATGTCGGTGAACCGCACCTCCTCGCTCCGCGGCACCGACACGATCGCGCGGGCGGCGGACTCGCTGAACAGCGCGACGAACGGGTCCAGCTCGTCCGGCAGCCACACCCGGCAGCCCACGCCGTACCGCAGCGTGCACTCGACCAGCGCCTGCGCCAGCCCGCCGTCGGACAGGTCGTGCGCGGCGTCGATCAGCCCGTCGCGGCTGGAGTTGACCAGGATGTCGGCGAGCTCGCGTTCGGCGGCCAGGTCGACCTTGGGTGGCAGCCCGCCCAGGTGGGAGTGCGCGACGTGCGCCCACTCCGAGCCGGACAGCTCGTCCCGGGTCTCACCGAGCAGGTAGATCTGCTGGCCGGCGTGCGCTGCCCGGAAACCCTGCGGGGTCCGACGAGCGACATCGTCGAGCACGCCGAGGACACCGACGACCGGCGTCGGCAGGATCGGCTGGTCGCCGGTCTGGTTGTAGAGGCTGACGTTGCCCCCCGTGATCGGCAGGTCCAGGTCCCGGCAGGCGTCGGCCAGCCCGGCGGTCGCCTCCGCGAACTGCCACATCACCTCCGGGTCCTCCGGGGAGCCGAAGTTGAGGCAGTTGGTGACCGCCAGCGGGCGGGCGCCGATGGTGGCGACGTTGCGGTACGCCTCGGCCAGGGCCAGCTGCGCGCCGGCCCGCGGGTCCAGCCGGGCGAACCGGGCGTTGCAGTCGGTCGCAATCGCCACGCCCAGGCCGGTGGTCTCGTCGACCCGGATCACGCCGGCGTCCTCGGGCTGGGCCAGCACGGTGTTGCCCTGGACGTAGCGGTCGTACTGGTCGGTGACCCACGACTTGTCGCACAGGTTGGGCGACGCGGCGAGCAGCAGCATGGTGTCGCGCAGCTGCTGCCCGGTCCGCGGCCGCGGCAACGCGTCCGCCGTGTCGGCCCGCAGCGCGTCCAGGTCACGCGGGCGGGAGTACGGCCGGTGGTAGACCGGGCCCTCGTGGGCGACCGTACGCGGCGGCACGTCGACGATCCGCTCACCGTGCCAGTCGACGCACAGCCGGCCGGTGTCGGTGACCTCGCCGATCACGGTGGCGTCGACGTCCCACTTGGCGCAGATCTCCAGGAACCGCTCGGTGTCGGCGGGCTCGACCACCGCCATCATGCGTTCCTGGGACTCGCTCATCAAGATCTCCTCGGGGGTGAGCGAGGAGTCGCGCAGCGGCACCCGGTCCAGCCAGACCTGCATGCCACCGTCGCCGGCGCTGGCCAGCTCCGAGGTGGCGCACGACAGCCCGGCGCCGCCGAGGTCTTGGATGCCGGCGACCAGGCCCTCGGCGAACAGCTGCAGCGTGCACTCGATCAGCAGCTTCTCCATGAACGGGTCGCCGACCTGGACGCTGGGCCGCTTGGTCGGGCCCTGCTCCTCGAACGTTTCCGAGGCCAGCACCGAGACACCGCCGATCCCGTCGCCCCCGGTGCGGGCGCCGTACAGGATCACCTGGTTGCCGACCCCGCTGGCCTTGGCCAGGTGGATCTCGTCGTGTCGCATCACGCCGACGCACAACGCGTTGACGAGCGGGTTGCCGGCGTAGGACTCGTC
>CAZNCE010000079.1:0-3061 GCA_964571285.1 uncultured Nocardioidaceae bacterium
CGCGGCCGTCACCACAGTCGCACCGGCAGCGACTCCAGGCCGTACACGATCGACATCTTGCGGAACGCCAGCTGCGACGGCGGCGCGGCCAGCGCCATCCGCGGGAACCGGCGGAACAGCGCGGGGTAGGCGCTGCGCAGCTCCATCCGCGCCAGTTCCGCGCCCACGCACCGGTGCATGCCATAGCCGAAGGCGTTGTGCGGGGTGGGATGGCGGTACGGGTCGAACAGGTCCATGTCCTCGCCGAGCACGCCGTCGCGGTTGGAGCCGCTGAGCGACACCACCACCACGTCGCCCGCCCGAACCTGCTGACCGAACAGGTCCAGGTCGTGTCGAGCGAAGCGGGGGAAGGCGATCTGTACCACCGACAGGTAGCGCAGCAGCTCCTCCACCATCCGGTCCACGGTGTCGGCGTCCCCCGTCCGGGCCAAGGTGCCGTACCCGTCTCGCAACAAGGTCAGCGCACCGAGCGCGAGCATGCTGGCGGAGGTCTCGAAACCGCCGAGGAACACCCCGTCCACCAGGCCGACCAGGTCCAGGTCAGTGAGCTCGTCGCCGTGCTCGCGGACGATCTGACCGATCATGCCCTCGGTCGGGGCCCGTCGCTGGCGCTTGACCACGTCGAAGAAGAACGCGCGAGACTCCGAGGCCGCATCCATCGTGCCCATGCCTCCGGCGGACACGTCGAACCGGGCCGGGGCCAGTTCGACGAACCGCTCCCGCTGGTCCTCGGAGAGTCCGAGCAGCTCACAGATCACCAGCGACGGAACCGGCAGGGCGAACCCACTCACCAGGTCCGCAACCGGACCGCGGCGTTCGAGGGCGCTCAGCTGGTCGGTGACCACTCGCGCGATCCCGGGTTCCAGCCGTCGCAGCCGGCGCCGGGTGAACTCAGGAGTCAGGATCTTGCGCAGCCGGCTGTGGTCCGGCGGGTCGGTGAAGCCCAGGCCGCCGATCTTGGTCTCGGGCGCGTCGTCGTCGCTGCCCACCAGGTGCCGGATGTCGTTGCTGTAGCTGGACCGGTCGGCGAGCACCGCCCGAGCCTGCTCGTGTCCGGTCACCAAGAAGATGTCGATGCCGAACATCCGGTCGAGCCTGGTGACCGGCGACACGTCCCGGATGCGGCGCAGCGTGGGCACCGGGTCAAGGCCGAACCGCTGCAGCGGCAGTCGAAGCGAGCGCGGGACGATCGACAACTTCGACAAGTCGATGCCGTTGCGCCGGACCCTGGTGAGCACCAGCTGCCCGATGCGCTCCTTGATGGCTGATCGCACGAGCCCCCCGTTTCGTCGTGACGATTCCTGGTCACTTAACCATGTGGCCCGCGGCAACGCGCCCGAATTACGCCGCGCGGCACGGCCGACGGCGATGGTGGGATGGTCCGCCGGACGGGGCGGCCCGAACGCGACGACGCGCCCCGTCGCCACGGCGCCACCATGGCGTCACGGCGACCCGGGACGCTCGGATCGCTCGGCGGTCATCGGGACGTCGCCGGGTCGACCGGAGGCAGGATCCACCGGCTGGTGGTGAACCGAGGTGCGGTGATGAGAGACTCTTCACGCATCGTGGTCAACTGCTCTCGGTGAGGTACGTGCGGCCACCGTGCGTGCCGGGCACCGACTGGTGCCCGCTCCCCGGACCGGCGGACCTCGGCGCCGATCCCTCCCTGGCGTCGGGGTCCGTCGCCGGTCCGGGTCAGGACCAGTAGACGACCACCTTGTCGCCGACGTTCACCTGGCTGTACAGCCAGGCGACGCCGTCGTAGTCGCGCACGTTCACACAACCATGGGAGGCGCCGGAATAGCCCCGGGCCGCGAAGTCCGACGAGTAGTGCACGGCCTGTCCGCCGGAGAAGAACATCGAGTACGGCATCGCCGAGCCGTACAGCTTCGACACGTGGTCGCTGTCCTTCCAGCCAACATGGAACAGGCCCTCGCGGGTCGGGGAGTACTCCGCGCCGAACCGGACGTCCAGCGTCTGCTTGACCGTGCCGTCCACCACCCAGCGCAGCGTGCTGGTGGACTTGTCGATACACATCGCGCGGCCGGTCAGACACCGTGGGTCTAGCCCCGCGCTGCTGTTCTGGCCGGACGCGGGCGCGGCGGATCTGTTGTGCAGCTCGTCATCGGTCGGAGTCCGGGTCATGCCCACCAGCCGGTCCCACGTCCGCTGGTCCACCTCACCGGTGGAGGGAAAGCCCCGCTTGGTCTGGAATCCCGCCACCGCGGCCTTGGTGATGTCGCCGTAGTAGGGAGTGACGTCGCCGTGGAACCAGGCGATCTGCTTCAGCCGGGCCTGCAGCTCGCGGACCTTGTCGCCCTCGTCGCCGGGCCCGAGGATCGTCGGCCCCGCCACGATCCGGTTGTGCATCTCGTCGTCGGTTGGCATCCGGGTCATCTCCAGCAGCCGATCCCAGGTGCGCTGGTCCACCTCGCCGGAGGCGGTGAATCCGCGCTTGGCCTGGAAGCCCTTGACCGCCTGCGTGGTCACCTCGCCGTACTCGCCGGTGATCTTGGGGGAGAACCAGGCGATCTGCTTGAGCCGGGCCTGTAGCTCGCGGACCTTGTCGCCCTGGTCGCCCTGGGCCAGCAGCGCCGGCTCCGTGGTCTTGGTGGGCTTCGGCTTCGGTTTCGGCTTCGCCGACTGCTTCGGCTTCGGCGCCGGGGTCGGCGAGGTCGAAGCCGCGGTCGGCGATGGCGTGGTGGTCGTGGTCGCAGCCGTCGGGGACGGCGTCGCCGGCTGTGTGGACTGGTCGGTTCCGGACGCTCCATAGGCCGAGCAGCCGGCCAGCGCGACGACCAGTGCAGCCGCGCCGATGAGCGCCCGCGACGTTCGCGATCGTGCCACCTGATGTTCCTTCCTCGCGGACGACGTCCCCGCTGAGCGCCGTTCTCTTGGGAACACACGCCTGCACGGTCGGTTCGGTTGCCCGCCCACGTGGTCGCGGAATGGTCACGGTTCGGTACCGCGCGGGTCACATGGTGAGACCGAGTATGCGGATGGTGAGTCTACGCGACCGCAGAGTGATTCCGCCGCAGCCGCGGCGGTGTCGGCGGGCAGG
>CAZNCE010000079.1:3161-14826 GCA_964571285.1 uncultured Nocardioidaceae bacterium
GTCGGCGGCAGGGGTGACGAGCGGGGTCACCGGAAGGGTTCGCGGTGTTATTGGGCCCCGGCCACGTAGTTGGTGAGCTGCTCGCGCTGGAACTCCAGTTCCTCGATCCGCGACTTCACCACGTCGCCGATGCTGATGATGCCCGCCAGCCGGTCGTCGGCCACCACGGGAACGTGCCGGATCCGTTCGTCGGTCATCAGCCGCATCAGGCTGCCAACGGTGGCGTCGGGGGCGCACGTGCGCACCTCGGTGCTCATGATGTCGCCGACCTTGTGGTCGAGGGCCTCGGCCCCGATCTCCAGCCGGCGGACGACGTCGCGTTCGGAGACGATGCCATGCACGGTGGTCCCGTCGAGCGTCACCACGACCGCACCCAGGTTGTATTCGGCCAGCAGCGCCACCAGTTCGCGGACGCTCGCCTCCGGGCCGATCGTCACGACGTTGTTGCCCTTGGTCCTCAGTACCTCGCTGATCCGCATGCCGACCTCCGGTTGAGACGACCGCTGTCCCCAGCGGGAACCCGTGTTAGGGGAGGAGGGTAATCCGCAACGCGCCCCGGTGGTAGGGGTACGACGGTCGGCGGAGCTACTGGTCGCTCGCCGGCTCGCCCTCCGCCCCGCCGCCGACGCCGAGGTAACCCAGCGCCGCCTCGTGCAGGCGGCCATTGCTGCTCATGGCGTTCCCGCCGTTTGGGCCGGGCTCGCCGGCCAGCGAGGTGAACCGCCCGCCGGCCTCGGTGACGATCACCGCGAGCGCCGCCATGTCGTACAACGCCAGCTCCGGCTCCGCGGCGACGTCCACCCCACCCTCCGCGACCAGCATGTGCGACCAGAAGTCCCCGTACGCCCGGGTGCGCCAGCAGCGCCGACCAAGCGCCAGCAGCCCGTCGAGCCGGCCGCGCTGCTCCCAGCCGTCCAGCGAGGAGTACGAGAACGAGGCGTCCTCGAGCTCCCCGACCTCGGACACGCGGCAGCGGTGGGCGTTCATGATCGACTTGCCGCTGAATGCGCCCTCTCCGGCCGAGGCCCACCAGCGCCGGCCCAGCGCGGGCGCGGACACCAGCCCGACCACGACCTCCTCCTCGACCATCAGCGCGATCAGCGTCGCCCAGACCGGGACGCCGCGGATGAAGTTCTTGGTCCCGTCGATCGGGTCGATCACCCAGCGTCGCGGACCCCAGCCGGTCGCCCCCTGCTCCTCGCCGAGCACCGCGTCCCGCGGGCGGGCGCGGCCGAGGGTACGGCGGATCGCCTCCTCGGCCGCCCGGTCGGCATCGCTGACCGGGGTCAGGTCCGGCGTGGTCTCCACGTGCAGGGCGGGCGCCTTGAATCGGCTCATGGTGATCGAGTCCGCGTCGTCGGCGAGCACATGCGCAAGCCGCAGGTCGTCGGTGTGTGTGGAGCGCATGACCACAGAGGCTACGGCCCGGCTGCCTAGTCTGGGGCTATGGCCCGCGCGAACAGTCTCGGCGCACTGCGTGCACAAGGACACCGGCACCGCTCGGTCAAGGCCGAGATCCGCGACAACCTGCTGCACCGGCTGCAGGCGGGCGAGGCGGCCGTTCCCGGCATGGTGGGCTTCGCGGACACGGTGGCGCCCCAGTTGGAGACCGCGCTGCTGGCCGGGCACGACGTGGTCCTGCTCGGCGAGCGCGGACAGGGCAAGACCCGGCTGATGCGCACGATCGCCGGACTGCTGGACGAGTGGAGCCCGGTGGTGACGGGGTGCGAGATCAACGACGACCCCACGGCTCCGGTGTGCCTACGTTGCCGGCGGCTCGCGGACGAGGCCGGCGACGAGCTGCCGGTGAGCTGGCGGCACCGCGACGAGCGCTATCTGGAGAAGCTCGCCACGCCGGACACCAGCGTCGGCGACCTGGTAGGCGACGTCGACCCGGTGAAGGTGGCCGAGGGACGTACCCTCGGCGATCCCGAGACCGTGCACTACGGGCTGCTGCCCCGGGCCAACCGCGGGGTGTTCGGCCTCAACGAGCTGCCGGATCTCGCCGAGCGCATCCAGGTCGCCATGTTCAATGTGCTCGAGGAGCGAGACATCCAGGTCCGCGGCTACTCCCTGCGGCTCCCGCTCGACCTGCTGGTCGTCGCGACCGCGAACCCCGAGGACTACACCAACCGCGGTCGGATCATCACCCCGCTCAAGGACCGGTTCGGCGCCGAGATCCGCACCCACTACCCGCAACAGGTGGACGAGGAGGTCGCGCTGGTGCGCCAGGAGGCGACCTGTCTCGGGGAGCTCCCGGACCACCTGGTCGAGGTGCTCGCCCGGCTCGCCCGGGGGCTGCGGGCCAGCGCCTCGGTCGACCAGCGATCCGGGGTCAGCGCCCGGTTCGCGATCGCCGCGGCCGAGGGTGTGGCGGCGTCGGCGATGCGCCGCGGCGCCCGGACCGGCGACCGGCATCCGGTGGCCCGCATCTGCGACGTACCCGGCGTGATCCCGACCCTGCGCGGCAAGGTGGAGTTCGAGCTGGGGGAGGAGGACCGGGAGGACGAGGTGCTGGAGCATCTGCTGCGGGTGGCCACCGCCGAGACCTTCCGTTCGCGGTTGGCCGGGCTGGACCTGTCCGGGTTCACCGACCTGTTCGTCGACGGTGCGACCGTGGAGACCGGCGAGCTGGTTCCGGCCGCGGAGCTGCTGGACCAGGTCGGCACCGTGCCGGGGCTGTCCAAGGTGCTGGACCGGCTCGGCCACGGAGACGCCGCGGACCCCGGCCAGGTGGCCGCCGCCGTGGAGCTGGTGCTGGAGGGGCTGCACCTGACCCGGCGCATCGACAAGGCCGCGATCGACGGCCGAGCGGTTTACGGGGCCTGAGGTGCCCGCCCGGCGGTTCCGCTACGGCCCGTGGCGCGACGGGCCGGACCCCCTCGCCCCGCCGTTCGACCTGGGCGAGGCGCTGGACCGGATCGGGGCGGACGTGCTCGGTGGCGCGTCCGTGCGGGATGCGCTACGCCGACTGCTGGAGCAGGGCGTCGCCGACCGGCCGGGTCTGCGCGACCTGGCCGAGCGGGTACGCGCGATGCGCGAGCAGGCCAGGCGGGGCGACCTTGCCGGGGCTTTGGACCAGGCCCGCGGCGCGCTCGACCAGGCGCTGGCAGCGGAGCGGGACACGCTGGCGGGCGAGGACGACGAGGCGGCCCGCTGGGCGGAGTGGCAGCTGGACAACCTGCCCGACGACGTGGCCGGCGCGGTGCGCGAGCTGGCGGACTACGACTGGCACTCCGACGAGGCCCGCAGCACCTATGAGGCGATCCTGCAGCGGCTGCGCGGCCAGGTGCTGGACGCCCGGCTGACCGGCTTCCGGCAGGCGATGAGCGACCCCGAGCAGCTGGAGCGGATGAAGCAGTTGCTCGCCGACCTCAACGAGTTGCTGGCCGCCCACGCCCGCGGTGAGGACACCGACGGGATGTTCGACGAGTTCATGCAGCGGCACGGCGACCAGTTCCCCGAGCAGCCGGCCAACGTGGAGGAGCTGATCGACGTACTGGCTCGCCGCCAGGCCGCCGCAGACGCGCTGATGGCCTCCCTGACCCCGGAGCAGCGCGGGCAGCTGAGCGGGCTGATCGACCAGGCGCTGGCGGACCCGGAGCTGGCCCGGCAGCTGGACCGGTTGGCGGGCACGCTGCAGGCGCTGCGTCCCGGTGGTCAGCAGCCGGTGCGGATGTCCGGCGGCGAGCCGCTGGGCTACGCCGACGCGGTGCAGGCGGTCGCCCAGCTGGCCGAGCTCAACGAGCTGCAGCGCCAGCTGGCCCAGACCCACGCCGGGGCGAGCCTCGACGACGTGGACGTCGAGGCGCTGGAGCGGCACCTGGGCGGCGCCGCCGCCGAGCAGCTGCGGAGCCTGCGCGAGCTGGCCCGGGAGCTGGAGCGGCAGGGGCTGGTCCGCAGCGGACCGGACGGGCTGCGGCTCACCCCGCGGGCGGTGCGGCGGCTGGGGGAGACCGCGCTGCGCACGGTGTTCGAACGGCTCGACGCGTCCGGCCGCGGCGAACACGCGGATCGGCGCAGCGGCGTAGCCGGGGAGCCCACCGGGCTGACCCGGCCCTGGGCGTTCGGCGACGAGCTGGCGATCGACGCCGCCCGCACCGTCGGCAACGCGCTACGGCGCGGTGGCGGACTGCCGGCCCGGCTGGCGGTCGACGACTTCGAGGTGGTGGAGACCGAGCGGCGCACCGCAGCAGCGGTGGCGCTGTGCGTCGACCTGTCGTTCTCGATGGTCTCCGAGGGCCGGTGGGGACCGATGAAGCAGACCGCGCTGGCCCTGTCGCACCTGGTGGAGACCCGGTTCCGGCAGGACGCGCTGCAGGTGATCGGCTTCAACCTGGTCGCTCAGCGGTTGTCGCCGCTGCAGCTGGCAGAGGTCGAGCCGGAGTGGGTGCAGGGGACGAACCTGCAGCATGCGCTGCTGCTGGCCGATCAGCACCTGCGCCGGCACCGCGACGCCGAGCCGGTCGTGCTGGTGGTCACCGACGGCGAGCCCACCGCGCAT
This sequence comes from uncultured Nocardioidaceae bacterium, assembly GCA_964571285.1. Taxonomy (GTDB): domain Bacteria; phylum Actinomycetota; class Actinomycetes; order Propionibacteriales; family Nocardioidaceae; genus CAZNCE01. The sequence goes on from CAZNCE010000079.1 coordinate 7,666, forward strand.
CTCACGGCGGACGGCAGCCCGTGGTTCGGCTGGCCCACGGGCCAGGAGACGCTGCGCGCCACCGTCGGGCAGATCGACCGACTCAGCCACGCCGGTGCCGCGCTCAACTTCTTCCTGCTCGGGGACGACCCGGGTCTGGCCCGGTTCGTGGACGCCGTCGCCCGCCGGGCCGGTGGGCGCGTCTTCACGCCGTCGCCGCAGACCCTCGGGGAGTACGTCGTGGCCGACTACCTGCGCAGCCGCCGCGGCCCCCACTGATTCGTCTGCGGTCGCCCTCCGCGACACGCCCGCGCGACCGCAGACGAATCAGGTTTGGTCGAGGCTGGCCAGGATCCGGCGGTAGGAGTCGACCCGCTCCGGGTCCACCTGGCCCGCGGCGACCGCGCCGTCCAGGCCGCACTCCGGCTCCGCCACCGCGTGCGTACACCCGCGCGGGCAGTCGTCGGTCCATGGCTCGAGGTCGGCGAAGGCCTCCAGCAGGTGATCGGGGTCGACGTGGGCCAGCCCGAACGAACGGATCCCCGGGGTGTCGATCACCCAGCCGCCGAAGGGCAGCGCCATCGCGTACGCCGAGGTCGAGGTGTGCCGACCACGGCCGGTGACCACGTTCACCCGGCCGATGGCCCGGTCCGCGCCGGGCACCAGCCGGTTCACCAGCGTGGACTTGCCCACCCCGGACTGCCCGAGCAGCACGCTGACCCGGTCCCGCAGCCGGTCGGCCAGCGGGGTCAGGTCGGCGCCCCGGCCGGTCACGACGTGGTCGACGCCCAGCGCCCGATACCGGTCGAGCAGCGGCTCGGGGCCGGCCAGGTCCGCCTTGGTCAGGCACAGCAGCGGGTCGATGCCCGCGTCGTAGGCGGCCGCGAGCGCGCGGTCGACGAAGCCGTACCTGGGCTCCGGGTCGGCCACCGCGGTCACGATCACCAGCTGGTCCGCGTTCGCGACGATCACCCGCTCCACCGGGTCGTCGTCGTCCGCGGTCCGGCGCAGCACGGTGCTGCGATCGTCCACCTCGACGATCCGGGCCAGGGTCCCCTCGGTGCCGCTGACGTCGCCGACCAGCCGGACCCGGTCACCGACCACCACCCCGCGCCGGCCCAACGGGCGCGACTTCATCGCGGTCACCTCGGTGCCACCGGTCTCCAGCACGCAGGTGTAGCGACCCCGGTCCCGGGTGACCACCCGGGCGGCCACCGCGTCGTCGTAGCTCGGGCGCTCCTTGGTCCGTGGCCGGGTGCGGCGGCGCGGACGCTCGTACCGCTCGAAGTCGGTCTCGTCGTAGCGGCCGTGGCTCACGCGAGCATCGCCGACCAGTCGCGGGCGAAGTCCGGGTGGGTCTTGCCGGTGGTCGCCACGTTCTCGATCTCGACGCCGGGTACGGCTAGTCCGACGACCGCGGCCGCCTGCGCCATCCGGTGGTCGTCGTAGGTGCGGAACAGGCCACCGCGCAACGGGCGCGGCCGGATCGCCAGCCCGTCGTCCAGTACGTCGACGGCACAGCCGAGCCGGGTCAGCTCGGCGGCGATCGCGGCCAGCCGGTCGGTCTCGTGGCCGCGCAGGTGCGCGATCCCGCGCAGCCAGGACGGGGAACTCGCCAGGGCGCAGATCGCCGCGAGCACCGGCGTCAGCTCACCGACCTCCTGCAGGTCGAGGTCGACCCCGGACGGGCGGTCAGGGCCGGACACGGTCAGCCCGTCGTCGCCGAGCCGGACCGTCGCGCCGAACGACGGCAGGATCTCGCGCAGCCGGTCGCCCGCCTGGTCGGTGCCGGTGGGCCAGCCGCGCACGGTGACGGTCCCTGCGGTGACCACGGCGGCGGCCAGGAACGGCGCGGCGTTGGACAGGTCCGGCTCCACCGTCGTGTCGGGTGCGGTCAGCGGCCCGGGGAAGACCACCCAGCGGTTCGGCTCGGCCGTGTCGACCGTGGCCCCGGCCGCCCGCAGCATCGACACCGTCATCGCCACATGCGGGGCGGAGGGCATCGGCTTGCCGTCGTGACGCACGTCGACGCCGCGGTCGAAGCGGGCCCCGGCCAGCAGCAACCCGGACACGAACTGGCTGGACGCGGAGGCGTCGATGGTCACGTGGCCGCCCGGCAGCGAGCCGTTGCCCTCGATGGTCAGCGGCAGCCGGTCGCCGGGTGCCGCCTGGATCGTCGCGCCGAGGGTACGCAGCGCGGTCACCACGGTGCCCATCGGTCGCTCGCGGGCCCGCGGGTCGCCGTCCAGGTCGACGCGACCGCTGGCCAGCGCGGCCAGCGGGGGGACGAACCGCATCACGGTGCCGGCCAGGCCGCAGTCGACCGCGGCCGGGCCGTGCAGCGGCCCCGGCACGACCAGCCAGTCGCCGCGGTCGTCCTCGACCGTCGTACCCATCCGGCGCAGTGCCTCGGCCATCAGGAGCGTGTCGCGGGCCCGCAGTGGGGCGCTGATCCGCGACCGCTCAGCCGAGAGGGCGGCGATGACCAGCGCCCGGTTGGTCACCGACTTCGACCCGGGCAGTCGTACCGTCGCCGCGACCGGGCCGTCGGCCGACGGCGCCGGCCACGGCGGGTCGGTGCGTGGGCCGGGAGCAGACATCGCCGCCGAGCCTAGCGGCGTGCTCGGCGGCGATGGTGCGGAGCCGGGTTGACGGTCAGCCGCGGATGGACTTGGCGGCGAGCTTGCTCTCCCGACGTGCCTGCTTGCCCAGCCGCTTGGACTCGCGGCGGGCGGCCTTGGTGGCGTGCTTGGCCCGCCAGGCGAGTCCCGGCCGGCCCTCGGTGTCCACCCCGGCGAGCAGCAGGCCCCCGAGCATCGACACGTTCTTGAAGAAGTGCACCTTCTGGTTGGCGCGGGCGTGGGGGTCGTTCTCCTCCCAGTAGCTGTGCCCGGCCAGCGTGGTGGGGATCAGGCTGGCGGCCAGTACCGCGGAGGTGAGCCGGGGGAGTTTGCCGAGCGCCAGCATGGTGCCGCCCGCCATGTGCACCACGGCATTGGCCTTGACCAGGGTGACGGGATCCTTCGGCAGCTGCACCTGTGGGGCCGCCTTCTCGGCCACGCCGACCAGCTTGTCGGTGACCGGCTGGGCGCGCTGCGCCGATGCCTCGGCATTCTTGAAGGCGCTGTAGCCGCCCACCACGAACATGGAGGCGAGCATCGGTCGGGCGATCAGTCTCACGAGCGTCATGCACCCATTCATACCCGACCGCCTCCCGCGCATACCGCGCGAGTTGCAACATTTGGCAGGCGCGTCTCGGGGCGCGCGCGAGCCCCGATGGGTCAGGAGGGATCGCCGGCCGACCAGTGCCGCACGTTGTTGGACGGGTCGGGGTCCTGCTCGCCGGAGAGGATGCTCAGCCTGGCGGTCACGCTGGCCCCACGGGCCGGCACGGCGACCACCAACAGGCGCTCTCCGTCCACTGCGGCACCGTCACCGGTACACGTGAGCCGACGCGCCGGCCGCGGGGTGCAGTCCCAGCCGGCTGGCACGAGATCGATCTGCAGCATGCCCAGGCCGCGGGAGTTGTGGCTGGTCAGGACCAGTCGCACGGTGTCGGCCCCACTGGTCCCGGTGGGGCGGATGACGAGCACGGCGGCGGCTCCGGGCGGTCCGATGAACCCCCGGATCGGCGCCAGTGCGACGTCGACCGACGGCGGTGTCGTCGGCGTCGTCGGGTCCGACGAGGTCGGCGTCGACGTCGGTTCCGATGTCGCTGTCGATGTCGCGGTCGATGTCGCGGTCGTCGTGGCGGTCGCCGACAGCGAGCTGCTCGGCGACCCGGTGGGGGTACGGCTCGGCCGCGGCGTCGTGGTGCCGGGCGGGGCGCTGGTCGCCGACGGTGGGCTCGGGCCGTCCGACTGCCGCGGGGCCGGCGGACCTGCGGGTGTCTCCCGCTGACCGGTCGGCGTCGCCGCCTCCTCCGGCCCGTCGTCCACCGGTGGTGGCTGCGCCGCCGCCGTGCCCTGCGGGTGCGGGCGCGTCGGTGGCTCAGCCGGCGGCTGGGTGTTGGCCGACGGCGACTCCACGACCTGGGCCGAGGAGTCGGCCGGCCCGGGCAGAGCTGCCGGGCGGCCCGGCCCGCCACCGATCAGGGTGGTGATCGCCAGCACCCCGCCGATCACCACCACGCCGCCGGCTGCGGTGCCCACCGCGGCGTTGCGACCCATCCCGCGAACCGCGGTCAGGCCCTTGCCGAGGAGTCCGAGGCCCAGGGCGCCGGTGCCCGCAGCGAGCGTGCCCGCGAGATAGGTCGCCGCGGCGGAGCCCAGCACCAGCGGCGCCAGCAGGCCGCCGAGGTTGGTGTTGACCTCGACCAGCTCCAGATAGATCCCGGTGCAGCGGCGGCAACCTTCGAGATGCTCCTCGACCTTGCGGGTATCGCGGCGCGACAGTCCACCTCGCACGTAGGCACCGAGATGTTCGGTGGTGCGTCGGCACTCCTCGTTCGGGGCGTGCGCCACGTGCGCCTGCAGGTACGCCTGCCGCAGGCCTTCGCGGGCCCGGTAGGCCAGTGCCGCCACGCTGTTGGCGCTGATGCCGAGCAGCGGCGCGATCTCGGCCGGCTTGGCTCGCTCCACCTCGGTGTGCCAGAGCACCAGCTGCCAGCGCTCGGGTAGCGACTTGAACGCGTTGGCGGTCGCCGACCGCTCGAAGCCCTCTACCGCGCGGTCCTGGAACGGGATGCCGGACTCGTAGTCGGCCATGTTGTCGGACAGCTGCAGTCGGCTGTCCCGCCGGATCCGGTCCACGTGCAGCCGCCGGACGGCGGACAGCAGGTACGCGCGGAACGCCACGTCGGGTCCGCCGCCGGTCCGGAGGGTGTCGAGCACCCGGGTGAAGGCTTCCGAGACCAGATCGTCGCCGTCAGCGCCCCGCACCAGTTGCCGGGCCAGCCGGTCGGCAGCCGCGCGATGTCGGTCGAACAGCTCGCCGTAGGCCTCCACGTCCCCGCCGCGGACACGCTCGATCAGCTCCGGGTCGCTCGGAGCCTGCGTGTCGGGGTGGAGCTGCGTCATCGGAGTCCAGTGCGGCGGTCGCCCCGGGCGACCGCGGTTCGGGTGAGCGTGCGGTGCCATGGCTGCTCCGCCGCTACAGGATAGGTGACGAACGGGGCAACCGTCAGCGGAGCGGATCACCCCGGTATGCCCGGAATGTTCCGGCGATGATCGTCCCCGATCCGACCCGTGGGAGGCTGGGACCATGTGTGGTCGCTACGCCTCCAGCAGCCGCCCCGAGGACCTGGTCGAGGAGTTCCGCGTCGAGCAGAACGACGTTTCGGAGCGGCTCGAGCCCGACTACAACGTGGCGCCCACCAAGGATGTGTACGCCGTGCTGTCCCGGCCGCCGCGGGAGGACCGCTCGGCGCCCCCCGTCCGGCGGCTGCGGGTGCTGCGCTGGGGCCTGGTGCCGTCCTGGGCGAAGGACCGCTCGATCGGCAGCCGGCTGATCAACGCCCGGGTGGAGACGGCCGCGCAGAAGCCGTCCTTCCGGCGCGCGCTGGCGGCCCGGCGCTGCATTCTGCCCGCGGACGGTTACTACGAGTGGTACGCGTCGGACCGGCTGACCAAGGCCGGCAAGCCGTTCAAACAGCCGTACTTCATCCGGCCGGTGGACGCGCCGGTGCTCGCGATGGCCGGGCTGTACGAGCTGTGGCGGGACCCGGACAAGGAGCGGGACGACCCGGACGCCTGGCTGGCCACCTGCACCATCCTGACCACGACCGCACCCGACGATCTGGGCCGCATCCACGACCGGATGCCGATGCTGGTGCCGCGCGACGCGTACGACGGCTGGCTGGATCCCGGCCGGGACGTGTCCGGTGACCTGGAACGGCTGCTGATCGCTGCGGCGCCGGACTCCCGGGTGCTGAGTGCCGAGGGACTGGGACTGGAGGCGGTGCCGGTGGGCACCGCCGTGAACAACGTCCGCAACAACGGCCCGGAGCTGGTCCAGCCGCTCGCCGTGGAGCCATCGGGTCCGGCATGATCGGGGCGTGAGCAGCCGGCGGACCGTTCCCACGCCGCACGGGGACGCGGTGCTGCACATCGACCGGGCACCGCGCCCGATCGGCACGCTGGTGCTGGGGCACGGCGCCGGCGGCGGATCGCAGGCCCGCGACCTGGCCGTGCTGGCCGACGCGCTGCCCCGGCAGCGAGTCTCGGTGCTGCGGGTGGACCAGCCATGGCGGGTCGCCGGCCGGAAGGTGGCCCCGCCCCCCAAGATCTTGGACGAGTGCTGGACCGCGGTGCTGTCCACCCTGCGGCAGCGTTCCCCGCTGATCGTCGGCGGGCGCAGCGCCGGCGCGCGAGTGGCGTGCCGCACCGGTCGCAGACTCGGCGCGGTCGGGGTGCTGGCGATCGCGTTCCCGCTGGTCCCGCCGGGTCGGCCGGAGCATTCGCGGGTAGGCGAGCTGCTCGACGCCGGGGTGCCGACGCTGGTGATGCAGGGGGAGCGGGACTCCTTCGGTCGGCCCGACCAGTTCCCCGAGCACGTGGACCTGGCCGTGATCCCCGGCGCCGATCACGGGATGCGGGTGCTCAAGCGGGGGCCGCTGAGCCAGGAGGAGGCGTTGGCGGTGGTGGTCGAGGCGGCCGTCGAGTGGGTCACCCGCCTGGTGTCTTGAAACCCGGGTGTCCGGAAACGGGTCAGGAGGGAATGGGGCCCGCGACCCCGGTGTTGTGCGAGGTGTCCGCCAACCGTTCATCCAGGAGGTCGCCCGCGTGTTCGCTGCTGTCCCACCGGCGGGCCTGCTCGAGCAGGGTTGGACGCCCGAGGTCTCGTCGGCCGCCGCCCGGGTAGGCTGGTCGGCAATGACACCAGAGCCGTCCACCAGCCCCGACGAGCGTGCCGGCGTCGAAACCGGCGCCGGAGCCGGCCCGGCTGCGGAGGTCGACGTCGCTACGGAGACGCCCGAGCAGCGGGCCGAGCGGTTCGAGCGCGACGCCATGCAGTACCTCGACCAGTTGTACGCGGCGGCGCTGCGTATGACCCGCAAACCGCACGACGCCGAGGATCTGGTCCAGGAGACCTACACCAAGGCGTTCGCCGCCTTCCACCAGTTCCGGCCCGGCACGAACCTGAAGGCCTGGCTGTATCGCATCCTCACCAACACCTTCATCAACTCCTACCGCAAGAAGCAGCGCCAGCCGCAGCAGCACGTGACCGACGAGATCGAGGACT
>CAZNCE010000080.1:0-14716 GCA_964571285.1 uncultured Nocardioidaceae bacterium
CACGGCGTTCGCGACCAAGCTGGCGAAACCGGACATGACGATCATCCCGATCTCGGCTCTCAATGGCGACAACGTGGTCGATCGGTCGCAGAACATGCCCTGGTACCAAGGCACCTCGCTGCTGCATCACCTGGAGAACGTGCACGTGGCGTCCGACCGCGACCTGGTCGACACCCGGTTCCCGGTGCAGTACGTCATCCGGCCCAAGTCCGACGACTTCCACGACTACCGCGGCTATGCGGGCCAGGTGGCCGGCGGCGTGCTGAAGCCGGGCGACGAGGTGCAGGTCCTGCCGAGCGGCTTCAGCAGCACGATCGCCGGGATCGACCTGTTCGACAAGGAGGTCGACGAGGCGTACCCGCCGATGTCGGTGACGGTCCGGCTGGCCGACGACCTGGACGTCTCGCGCGGTGACATGATCTGCCGCCCGCAGAACGCACCGCAGCCCAGCCAGGACATCGACGCGATGATCTGCTGGATGACCAACGAGCCGCTGCGGCCGCGGCAGAAGCTGGCGATCAAGCACACCACCCGTACCGGACGGGCGATGATCAAGAACATCCAGTACCGGCTGGACATCAACACCCTGCACCGCGACCTGGAGACCCAGGAGCTCGGCCTCAACGAGATCGGCCGTGTGCAGCTGCGCACCACGGTGCCGCTGCTGTGCGACTCCTACGAGCGCAACCGCACCACCGGATCGTTCATCTTGCTGGACGAGGCGACCGGGGTGACCGTCGGCGGAGGGATGATCCTCAGCGGCAGCTGAGGCCCGCCGGTCAACGGGTAACGTCGGGCCTGGAGGTCCGCGTTGGTCGATCTGAACAGCGACATGGGCGAGTCGTACGGCCGCTGGCGGCTCGGCGACGACGACTCCCTGCTCACGGTGGTGACCAGCGCCAACGTGGCGTGCGGCTTCCACGCCGGTGATCCGCCCACCCTGCGGTCGACCTGCGCCGCGGCGGTTCGGGCAGGTGTGGTGATCGGTGCCCAGGTGTCCTACCACGACCTGGCCGGCTTCGGCCGCCGGTTCATGGACGTGCCCGGCGGCGAGCTGACCGACGAGCTCATCTACCAGATCGGGGCGCTGGACGGGCTGGCCCGGGTGAGCGGTGACCGGGTCCGCTACGTCAAGCCGCATGGAGCGTTGTACAACGCGGCCGTGCACCACCGAGAGCACGCGGCGGCAGTGGTCAAGGCGGTGCTGGAGTACGACGGCTCGCTGCCGGTGCTGGTGCTGCCCGGCTCGATCCTGCAGCAGCTGGCCGAGCGGGCCGGGCTGCGCACCGTCCGCGAGGGGTTCGCCGACCGCGGCTACCGCGAGGACGGCACGCTGATCCCACGGACGGATCCCGGTGCGGTGCTCTCCGACGACGAGCAGATCGCCCGTCAGGTGGACCGGCTGGTGGAGACGGTGGACTCGATCTGCCTGCACTCCGACACCCCCGGGGCGGCGCACATCGCGCGGCTGGTCCGAGACCGGCTGGACGGGAAGGGTCACGCGGTGGCCGCCTTCGCGTCCAGGGGCTGACCGGGGCGGCACCGTGCGGCTGCTGGACTGCGGGGAACGTGCCCTGCTGTTGGAGCTCGACACCCTGGCCGAGGTGGTGTCGCTGCACGAGGTGCTGCGCGCGGATGCTCCGGACGCGGTCACCGACCTGGTGCCGGCGGCCCGCACCCTGCTGGTCCGTTTCGACGGCGGGGAGCCCGAGCCCGGATCCGTACGCCGGTGGGTGCAGGAGGTCGTGGACACGGCCAACCGCCGGCCGGCGGCCGCGTCGGTGCAGGCCGAGGCGGAGCCCGACCTCGAGCTTCCGGTGCGCTACGACGGCCCCGACCTGGGGCCGCTCGCCGAGCGGATGGGCATGACCGCGGCCGCGCTGGTGCGGTTCCACACCGGACGGGCCTGGCGGGTCGCGTTCTGCGGGTTCGCCCCGGGGTTCGGCTACCTGGTCGGCGAGGGCGGCATCGACGTACCCCGGCTGTCCACGCCGCGGACCCGGGTGCCGTCGGGATCGGTTGGCCTGGCCGGGGAGTTCACCGGGGTCTACCCGGGTGAGTACGCCGGGGGTTGGCAGCTGATCGGACGCACCGAGGCCGCGCTGTGGGACCCGCACCGCGACCCGCCTGCACTGTTGCGTCCGGGTGTGGTGGTCGCCTTCCGGGAGCAGCGATGAGCACGCGCACGACGCTGACGGTGCTACGGAGCGGGCCGCTGGCCACGGTTCAGGACGGGGGCCGGCCGGGGTTCGCCGCGGTGGGTCTGGGCCGGGCCGGCGCCTGCGACCGCGGCTCGTGGCAGCTGGGGAATCGGCTGGTGGGTAACCGGCCGGGGTGCGCCGGGATCGAGGCGACCTTCGGCGGACTGTGGCTGCGGGCCGACCGGCCGGCCGTGGTCGCGCTCACCGGCGCGCCCTGCCCGGCCACCATCGACGACCGGCCGGTGGGCACCGAGCAGCCCGTCCACCTGCCCGCGGGCTCGACCCTGCGGCTGGGTGCGCCCGCGGACGGCGTGCGCACCTACGTCGCGGTGCGGGGCGGCATCGACGTGCCACCGGAGCTGGGGTCGCGGTCGACCGACCTGCGGGCCGGGGTCGGCCCCGAGCCGCTGACCGAGGGTCACCGGCTGCCGGTCGGGGAGGACATCGCCGGGGACCCGGTCGCGGCCGACGCCGGCGCCTGGCGGTCGGCGGCGCGGCTGCGGCTCCGGATCCGGCTGGGTCCGCGTTCGGACTGGTTCACGCGGGAGGCCGTGCAGTTACTGCTGACCCGCACCTGGGAGGTCAGCCCGGCCGCCGACCGAGTCGCAGTGCGACTGGCCGGCCCGACCCTGGGCCGCGCGGGCACCGGCGAGTTGCCCAGCGAGGGGTGCGTGCCGGGCGCGATCCAGGTGCCGGCCGACGGGCAGCCGATCGTGTTCCTGTCCGACCACCCGGTGACCGGCGGCTACCCGGTGATCGCGGTGGTGGCCGGCGCGGACGTGGACCGGCTGGCGCAGGCGCGGCCGGGCTCGCTGTTGTGGTTCAGCCGCTGACGGCTGGACGCGAGGCGAGCCAGGACCCGCCAGGACTCTGCGGTGCAGTCAGCGCAGTTGTGGCCGGACGTGCAAGCCGATCTCGGGGTCGACCAGGGTCTCCTGCGCGGCGGCCACGCCGTCGGCCAGCAGCGGCGCGTCGACGGCGACGTTGCGTTTCACCACGGCGAGCGCCACCGGCCCGAGCTCGTAGTGCCGGCCGGTGGAGCCGACGAACCCGACGGTCCGCTCCGCCGCCACCACGTCCGCGCCCCGTTCGGGCAGCCGGTCCACCGACCCGTCCAGGTGCAGCAGCACCAGTCGGCGAGGCGGGCGGCCCAGGTTGTGCACCCTGGCGACCGTCTCCTGCCCCCGGTAACACCCCTTGTCCAGCGCCACGGCCGGGCCGATCCAGCCCATCTCGTTGGGAATCGTGCGGTGGTCGGTGTCCAGCCCGAGGCGCGGCACGCCGGCCACGATCCGCAGCGTCTCCAGCGCCCACGTCCCGGCGGCCGGGGCGTGGCGGGCGGCGTACTCGTCGACCGTGGCGCGCGCGATGATCTCGTCCCCGCGGCCGGCCCGGTGCATCACCGCGTACGAGTCGGTGACGTCGCGGACCTCGACCCGGGACATGAACCGCATGCTGTCCAGCCACCGCACCAGGTCGTCCACCCGGTCCGGCTCGGTGTGCGCCCAGAAGGTCTCGCCGTCGTCGTACCCGCTGAAGGCGTGTTCGACGTGGCCGTTCGGGGACAGCACCAGCGTGGTCGTCCAGGACTGCGTCGCGAGACCCTCGAGTTGCTGGCTGGTCAGCGAGTGCAGCCAGCCGAGCCGGTCCGGGCCGCTCACCGTGAACACGCCGCGGTGGGACAGGTCGACGAACCCCTCGCCGGCTTCCAGCCGCTGCTGCTCCGCGAACGGGTTCCCGTAGTGCGCGGCGACACCCCGGTCCGCGCCCTCGGCGGCGACGGCGTCGGGCAGCGCGAGCAACGGGCTGGTCGGGTTGGTCATCCAGTGCACTCCTCACAGGTGCCGAACACGGTCAGGTGGGTGATGTCGGTGGCGAACCCGTGCCGGGCCCGCAACGTGTCCGCCAGCGGTTGGAACTCGCCCGGTTCCGCGTCGATCACCCGCTGGCACGTCCGGCAGACGAGGTGTACGTGGTCGGGGACCGCGGTGGAGTGGTACGTCGGCGCACCGGCACCCAGATGGGCGTGCCGGACCACGCCGAGCTCCTCCAGGACCTCCAGCGTGCGGTAGACGGTCGACGCGTTCACCGCCGCGGACCGCCGGCGCACGTAGCCGAGGATCTCCTCCGGTGTGGCATGGGTCAGTGCGTCGACCGCCTCCAACACCAGCTCGCGCTGCGGTGTCAACCGATAGCCGCGCGAGCGCAGTTCGGTGCGCCAGTCCGTTCGCCGCCCGCTGTCCGCCACAGGTCCGAGTGTATTTGCGGATTCAACGTTGGCATCGCCTTGACTAAGCGTATAGTCCAAGTAACAGACCGCAAGATCGGAAGTCGTGATGAGCGTGACCCTGGAGGCAGTGACGCGCGTGGTCGACGCCACAACGCGGTCCGCGCCGGCCGGCCACTCCGTCGGCGTCGTGCGGGTTCGGTCTCCGCAGGGGTACGAGTCTGCGGTGCAAGCCGCTCGTGAGCGGCTGCGGTCGCTGGATGCGTGCCCACACGACGAGGTGGTCCGGCTCACCGACCGACCGCCCCGTTATGGCACGGAGTACCGCGTGTACGGCGACTCCGCGGCCGGCGTCGGGCTTTACGTCACGTTGCTGGTGGGCTGAGACCCTCCGCGCGCACCCGCACATTCACGCACGGTCACGCAGATCTACGCTGCGTCATGCCGGCGGCCGGTTGCCGGATTCCACCCCGTTTCCGCCCATCGGTCTGGTGCAATGACATCGTGGAAGACCGACTGCAGTCGCTGGCCGATGCGTTGGCCAGCACCGACCGGAAGCTCCGGTCCGGCACCCCGGCGGGCGGAACCGTCTGGCCGACCGGCTTCCGCGTCCTCGACGAGCATCTCGGCGGCGGCATCAGGTCCGGTGAGTTGGCGCTGCTCGGCGGGCCGCACGGCCTGGGCAAGACCACGTTCATGCTGCAAATGCTGCGCAACGTGGTGGCCGCCGGCGGGCATGCGGTCTACTTCTGCTTCGAGCACGACGCGCACACGATCCTGCATCGGCTGTTGGCGCTGGAGCTGTCGGCGTCGGAGGGCGCGCCGGCACTCCCGATGAACCGGCTCCGGGAGCTCTTCCAGGCTCGGCACAGTGCGGCGGGGCCGCTGGCGGAGCGACTGGCCGACCTGGAGGGTGGCCCGCAGGCGCTGTCCCGGCTGTCGGACTACGCCGCCCGATTGCAGCTGCACGCGTCCAGCGGGTCACACACCACCGTGGCGACCATCGCCGAGACCGTGCAGCAGCTGCGCGAGCGGATCGGGCGGCCCCCGGTGGTGGTGATCGACTATCTGCAGAAGGTACGTGTCGAGGACGGTCCGCTGACCGAGGACGACCGGGTGACGCTGGTCGTCGAGGGGCTCAAGGATCTCGCGCTGGACGCGGACGTGCCGGTGGTCGCGGTCGTCGCCGCCGACAAGGACGGGCTGGTGCCCGGCAAGCGGATGCGCGTGCAGAACCTGCGCGGGTCGTCGGCGCTGGCGTACGAGCCGGACATCGTGCTGGTGATGAACGAGAAGTTCGACGTGGTGGCGCGCCATCACCTGGTCTATGACCTGGGCAGCGCCGACCGCTTCCGCGACTGGGTGGTGCTGACGGTGGAGAAGAACCGCAACGGCCGGGACAACGTCGACCTGGAGTTCCGCAAGCGGTTCGAGGAGGCCCGGTTCGAGCCCGACGGGAACCTGGTCGCCGAGCGACTCACCGACGAGCGGGTGTTCGTGGAGTAGGTGTCGGCGGGCGGCTGCCGCCCTCCGCGAAGCGGCGCCCCTTGGGTCAGCCGCGCTGCAGCCGGCCCCACAGATGGGACTGCAGCGGCTGACCCATGGCCGCCATGTCGAAGGTCCACATCAGGTCTCCCTCGACCAGCCCGAGCAGCCGGTGGCCGCCGGTGTACTCCTTCGCGGTGGCGGTGCGCGCCACCGCGTCGGTGGCCAGCTCGATCTTGGCGCCGTCGACCGTGCCGTACCAGATCTCGGCGTAGCCGGTGGGATGGCACAGCACCAGTTCGAGCCGCCCCTCGGGCTTGGGACGCAGGAAGCCGGTCTCCAACGCCCCCGGCCGTACGTCGTTGCCGGCATCGTCGGTTATCCACGCCCGGCTGAAGTAGTGCAGGAACGGCCGGCCGTCGTGGGCGAAGATCACCTCTTGGCGAAAGGTGAACTTCTCGATCGTGGGATAGTCGCCGTGGCCGTCCCCGTGCCACGGCCCGAGCAGCCAGGCCACCGGGACGCAGTCGGGATGCAGGTCGTCGGGGATCTGGAAGGCCATCGAGCCTCAGGCCTGGCCCTTGTACAGCTTGTAGACGGCGAGCACGCTGAACCAGATCACCGCGACGGCGGCCAGCGCCAGCAGCGTCACGAAGAGGGCTTCCATGCCGCGAGTCTATCCAGCCAACCGCCTGCCACAGGCGGGCGCCACCCGCCCGACGGGATTCGGCTGGCGCCGGACCGATCGCCGAGTAATCATGATTACATGATTACTTCTGATGAGATCAGGGCGTGGTTCCTGGGTCGGCTCCCCCACGAATGGACCGAGCCCAGCCCGAGCGTGACCGTGGACCGCGACGAGATCGTGGTCCGTGTACAGCTTCCACCGGTGGACCTGGGGGCCGACGCTACGGAGTCGGCCGCCGCCGAGGCCGCGGCCGGCCGCATCTCCGCGTGGCGGGAGGAGACCCGCGGCCGGCGGATGGAGATCGCGCGGGAGGCCCAGCACCGCTTCGACCGCACGGTGTCCTGGGGCGCCACGATCGACGACCAACGGGCGCTGTTCACCCACCTGGCCGTACCGACGATGACCCGGCTGCGCCAGCCGCAGCGACAGGTGCTGGACACTCTGGTGGAGGCCGGCGTCGCCCGCTCGCGTTCCGATGCGCTGCAGTGGTGCGTCCGCCTGGTGGGCCGGCATGCCGACGAGTGGCTGGGCGAGCTGCGGTCGGCCATGGAACAGGTACGTCAGGTTCGCGACCAGGACCCGCTGGGCGAGCAGCCACCGGACTGATGCCCCGGCGGCGCCGAAAAGGCACTTGACCGCAGGGTGACCTGAAGCGAATACTCTAATCAGAGTATTCGGAGGTGGTCATGGGGCGGCGACGGATGTCCAATCCGCTGGCCCTGGTGGTGCTCGGCGAACTCACCATCAAGCCGATGCACCCCTACGAGCTGTCCCGCCAGCTCAAGATGCAGGCCAAGGAGGACAGCATCCGGCTGAACGCCGGGTCGCTGTACGCCGTGGTCAACGCGTTGGAGAAGCGCGGCCTGATCGTGGCGGAGAAGACGGTCCGCGAGGGGCGCCGACCGGAGCGCACCATCTACGCCATCACCGACGAGGGTCGGGCCGAGTTCGAAGAGTGGCTGTCCGAGCTGCTCAGCACCCCCGAGAAGGAGTACCCGAAGTTCGAGGCCGGCCTGTCGATGATCGGCGGGCTGCCCCCGGACGAGGTGGCCGATCTGCTGGCGGTCCGAGCGCTGGGCCTGGGTCTGGAGATCGATCGACGCCGCAGCGCGCTGACGACCGTCGACGGCAAGGTCCCGCGGGTGTTCACCGTCGAGGCGGAGTACCACCTCCGGCTGCTCGAGGCCGAGCGCGCGTTCGTGCAGGAGCTGCTTACCGAGATCCGTCGCGGCACGCTCGACGGGCTGGACGGCTGGCGGCGGTTCCACGACAGCGGTGAGCTCGCCTACGACGTCACGATCTTCGACACCGAGACCGCCGGGGAAGGAGGCGGCGCCGAAGCGGATTAGACGCCCACCCAGCTGAAACCTCGGCCGGTGCGGCAACACCGGCCGAGGCAAACACCCAGGCCGGTCCGGCGAACCGGACGCCCGAGGCGCACTCACAGCGTACCGACATGCGTTGACCGGCCTTCCGTTTCCCGGACGCGCGGCCAGCCGCCGTCCGCTCACCCAGGAAGGCGTGCTGATGCACGATCAGAACAACGCGATCGAGGCGAGCGGCCTCGCAAAGAACTACGGCGGCAAGGTACAGGCCCTGGACGGGCTCTCGCTGAGCGTCCCGGCCGGGACCGTCTTCGGGCTGCTGGGCCCCAACGGGGCGGGCAAGTCCACCACCGTCAAGATCCTGACCACGCTCACCCGCCCGGACGCGGGTACGGCCACGGTGGGCGGCCTGGACGTGCTGGCCGAACCCGCCGCCGTACGCCGGGTCATCGGCAGTGTGTCGCAGCGGCCGCAGTTCGACCCGATGGCGACCGGATTCGAGAACCTGCTGCTCCAGGGCAGGCTCTACGGCATCCGGGGTGGCCGGGTCCGGGACCGCGCCGGCGAACTGCTCGAGCGGTTCGGGCTCGCCGACGCGCGGGACCGGCAGGCCCGCACCTACTCCGGCGGCATGCAGCGCAAGCTGGACGTCGCCCTCGGGCTGGTGCACCGTCCGCAGGTGCTGTTCCTGGACGAGCCGACGACCGGCCTGGACCCCGCGGCGCGGTCCCAGATGTGGACCGAGATCTCGGCGCTGTCCGGCGACGAGGGGCTGACCGTGCTGCTCACGACCCACTACCTCGAGGAGGCCGACCGGCTGGCCGCCCGGATCGCGATCGTCGACCGCGGCAGCATCGTCACCGCCGGCACGCCCGAGGAGCTGAAGGCCGAACTGAACGGGGACACGGTCGTGCTCGAGCTCGTCGACCCGGCCGACGCCGACAGCGCGGTTTCGGTGCTGCACCGGCTCGGCGCCGCCCGGCCCACGGTGCAGCAGGCGACGGTGCGGGCCCGGGTGGCGTTGGGCGCCCGGGCCGTGCCGGGGCTGCTGGCCGGGCTGGAGGACGCCGGCGTCGGTGTCGACTCGGTCAGCGTGTCGCGGCCGTCGCTGGACGACGTCTACCTGCGGCACACCGGGAGAGCCTTCGCCGCCGCCGACGGGGCCCCGGACATCGACACTGTCCAGGCGCAGGACCCGAGCACGGTGGTGGCTTCATGACCATCGCCTCGACCACGCGCCCGGCCATGCCCTCGACCACGCCCGTGCTCGGCACCGTACGCCAGGCCGGCTACCTGACCGGCCGCGAGATCCGCGCGCTGCTGCGCCAGCCGGTATACGTCGCCTTCACGCTCGTCCAGCCGATGATCTGGCTGCTGCTGTTCGGCCAGCTGTTCGAGAAGGTGGCCGAACTGCCCGGCTTCGGAGCCGGGGGATCCTACATCTCCTTCATGACACCGGGCGTGGTGATCATGACCGTGCTGTTCGCCAGCGCCTGGACCGGCACCGGCTTCATCGAGGAGATGCAGCGCGGGACGATGGACCGCTTCCTGGTCTCGCCGGTGAGTCGCGGGGCACTGATCACCGGACGGCTGGCGAACGGCGTCCTCTCGTGCGTAATCCAGTCGCTGATCGTGTTCGGCGTGGGATATGCGATGGGGGCACGCTTCGGCGGCGCCGCGCTCGGCATCCCGATCACCGTCGCCGCCGCGGTCGTCCTCGGCCTCGGCTTCGGCGCGCTCTCTTGTGCGCTGGCGCTGCTCACCCGGCAGCAGGAGACCCTGATCGCGGTGTCGCAGTTCCTGGCCCTGCCGCTGACGTTCCTATGCTCGGCGATCATGGACATCCGGCTGGCGCCGGACTGGCTGCAGACCGTGGCGCGCTACAACCCGGTCGACTGGGCCGTGCGAATCAGCCGGGAGTCGCTGGCAGCGGCACCGGACTGGTCGTCCATCGGCTGGCACGCTCTGGCCCTGGCCGCCTTCGCGCTGGTGATGGGGTGGCTGGCGACCCGCGCCTTCGCCACCTACCAGCGGTCGGTCTGACGACGGGTAGGCCCGCCGAGGCGGCCGGCACGGGCTCACCTGGCACACTGCTGGAGCGGCGGAAGGAGCAGACGGCGTGCGAGCTGTGGTGCAGCGGGTGTCCCGGGCCCGAGTGCTGGTCGATCAGCAGGTGGTCGATGGGATCGAGGAGCCAGGACTGCTCGTGCTGCTCGGCGTCACCCACGACGACGGCCGGGAGACGGCGGCTGAACTGGCCCGCAAGATCTGGCAGCTGCGTATCCTGGACGACGAGCGATCGGCCTCCGATGTCGGTGCTCCGGTGCTCGTGGTCAGCCAGTTCACGCTGTACGCCGACACCCGCAAGGGCCGGCGGCCGTCGTGGAGCCGGGCCGCACCGGGCCCGGTGTCCAGGCCGCTGTACGAGCACTTCTGCGCGGTGCTGGAGGAGTTCGGTGCGCGGGTGGCGACGGGCGTGTTCGGGGCCCGGATGGAGGTCGAGTCGGTGAACTCGGGGCCGGTCACCATCGTGCTGGAGCAATGAGCACCGGCCGGCCCCGACGCGGACCCGGCGGGTACTCGGAGCCGACCCGGCGATCCCGGCAACTTCTCCGCGGCCCCGAACGTCTTGACTACAGTGCCTGCGTGAACCATCCGGCCGAGGAGCCCGCTACGTGACATTCCTGGACACCGAACCGCCCGCCGAGGCCCCGGCGCCAAAGCGGTCGTTCGTGCGCCGCCACAAGGCGCTCACGGTGCTGATCATCCTGTTGTTGCTGCTGCTCGGGATGGTCGCGTGCTCGGCGTGGTACGTGAACAGCACGCTCAGCGGCATCGACCGGTTCCACAGTTCGCTGACTCCGCAGCAGCGAATCCCTCGGCCCACGACCGGCCCGGCAGCGAAGGCGCAGAACATCCTGCTGCTCGGCACGGACAAGGGGATCGGCAACGAGACCATCGAGGAGGAGTTGGCGGACGGCAAGTGGACCAAGGGCGCGTTCCGCAGCGACACCATGATGGTGCTGCACATCACCGCGGACCGCGACCGTGCGTACCTCATCTCGATCCCGCGCGACAGTTACGTCGACATCCCCGGATACCCCAAGCAGAAGATCAACGCCGCCTTCTCCTTCGGCGGCCCCGACCTGGCGCTGCGGACCGTGGAGCAGTACACCGGGGTCTACATCGACCATGTCGCGATGATCGACTGGGCCGGGTTCAAGGACCTGACCACCGCGATCGGCGGCGTGGACGTGGTGATCCCCGAGACCACCAAGGACCTGTCCAGCGGGCACGTGTGGACCGAGGGCACCCATCACCTCGAAGGCGCGGAGGCACTGCTGTACGTGCGGCAGCGCAAGGGGCTGGCCGGCGGCGACCTGGATCGGATCAAGCGGCAGCAGAACTTCCTCCGCGCCGTGATGCACAAGACCATGAGCACCGGAACCCTGACCAACCCGATCAAGCTCAAGGACCTGCTCAACGCGGTGGCCGACAACACCACCGTCGACGACGACTTCAGCGCCGGCAAGATGCGCGACCTAGCCACCAGCCTGCGCTCACTGCGCGGCAAGGACGTGTTCTACATGACCGCGCCGATGAGCTCGTTCGCCGACATCGACGGGGTCGGCAGCGTCATCTTGCTGGACGAACAGCAGAACAAGGCGCTCTGGAAGTCCGTGGCCGAGGACCACGTTCAGAGCTACATCGACACCTACAACGTGCCCCAGCTCAGCGACACCGTGGACTAGACACCGGCGCCACGTCACCGGTCCCCGCGGTTGACGATCGACACCCAGCCGTGCGCCCGCAGCCGCCCCGTTGGCACCGATCATCGAATCAGCCCCGGCTGCCCGACCGGGACTACTTCTCGTTGCCCTGCTGCCCGTCTTTCGCGGACTCCGCCGAGACACCGAGCGCTCCCTGTTCCAGGTTGGCCGGATCGCGGACGGTGACCCCGCTGTCGCCGTGCTCGGCGACCGACGGCGGTTCCTCGGCCCGCAGACCGCTGCCGAGGAAGTAGGCGAGCAGCACCACGGCGAGCGCCAGACCGATCACGCCGAGCAGAATCAGCGCCCGCTGCTCGAACGGACGTCGCCCGGCCGCCTCGTACAGGCTCTCCTCGGTGGTCTCCCAGATCGAGCCGTGGCCCGAACCGGACGGCGGTGGTGCGGCGCTGCGGGGCATGCGCCAAGACTAGGTGCGCCAGCGGCTCATCGAGATCACCCGCCGGCGAACGGGGGGAGCAGCTCGACCAGATCGCCGTCGTCGAGCGCGACGTCCGCCGGGTCGCGACGACCCAACGGCTGGGAGCCCACCAGCACCGAGCAGATCCCGATCAGCCGCCCGAACTCGGGGCGGCCGGCGTGCACCTCGCGGACCGCGGCGAGGGCCTCGGCCACCGTGCCTGCCGGGACCAGGTCGGACTCCCGGCCAGCCGCGGCTCGCGCCGACGCCCAGTAGCGCACGGTCACCCGGCCCGGGGCAGGGGTGTCGGCGGCCGACGCGCGTGGGTTCACGAAACCCATCCTCCCCGGTCACCCAAGCCCGGCCCAGCCCGGGTGGCCGCCGGTCAGCGGTTGGCCGGGCTCGGGGAGGTCGGCGGCGACCACCGCAACGCCGCCGGCTGGCCACCGTCGGCCGGCCGCCGGCGCCTCGCCCGGGACCGGGCTGCCGCCTGCTGCCGGCGGATGTCGCGGTCGAGCGTGTCTTCGAGGTGGGCCAGCCACAACAGCAGCACGAGAAAACACACCGGCAGCAACGGCGCCGCGACGATCATCACGAGTGGCATCTGCATGCGGTCCGGGCGGCGGACCGTCTCCTCCTCCAGACCGGCATCCCCACCTGTGAACGCGCGAAACCTCCCCGGGGGTTGTCCCCACTCGACATCGGGCTGACCGCCGGGCGGCAGGCGCCGCGATCCGGCCGGGCTATCGTGGCCGGATGCCTCCCCCCGCGCCGGCCCGCATCAGCGTCCACGACACCCTCCCGGCCGGACGTACCGACGACGTGCTCGCGCTGATCGACGCCGCCAGCAGTGCGGACGGGGTCTCACCCGTGGACGAGGATGTCCTGCTCCAGCTGCAGCACGGCTCGGCCGGATCGGTGCGTCACCTGCTCGCCGACGACGGCGGGCTCGCCGGGTACGCGTTCCTGGCACGTGCAGACCGGGGCGGGACGGCCAAGCTCGTCGTACACCCGGCCCAGCGCAGACGCGGGGTGGGCACCGCCCTCGCCCGGCACCTGACCGAACAGAGCCCCGGAACGTTGGACATTTGGGCGCACGGTCACCTGCCCGCCGCGCAGGCGCTGGCGAAGCAGCTCGGCTTCACGCCGGTGCGAGAGCTGTGGAAGATGCGACTCGACGACCCGTCGGCGGTCGCGCCGTCCCCCACGCCGCCCCCAGGGATCGCCGTGCGGACCTACCGGCCCGACGACGCCGAGGCCCTGCTGGAGCTGAACCGCCGCGCTTTCGCCGATCATCCCGAGCAGGGCCGGCTCACGATGCGGGACCTGAGGCTGCGGATGGACGAGGACTGGTTCGACCCTGAGGGCCTGTTCCTGGCCGAGCGGGCCGGCCGGCTGGTCGGCTTCCACTGGACCAAGGTGCACGGCCCGACCGGCGAGTCCCCGTACGGCGAGGTGTACGTCGTGGGCGTGGACCCACAGGCGCAGGGCGGTGGCCTCGGGAGGTTCCTGACCGCCGTCGGCCTGCGGCACCTTGCCGACCGCGGGCTGTCCCCGGTGCGACTGTACGTCGAGGGTGACAACGCGCCGGCGATCGCCGTCTACCGACGGCTCGGCTTCGAGCACACCGGCACCGACGTGCTCTACCGGCACTGACGACCGGCGCCGACGGTGCCACCTGCACCGTCCGCTGTCGACCAGGGCAGGGCAGCCGCTTTCCGGGCCTCGCGACCGCTGCCGGTACCGACCGGACACCGGTTGGTGTCACGATTGGTGGCATGCAGCGGATCAGCGCGGGCCCTGCCGCCCCGGACCCGTACCCAGCCCAGCTGACCGGCGCGGTCAGCGAGAGCTACGACGTCGAGCCTCCGTATCCCGCGGACGAGGATCCGAGCCTGGTCCCGGACCGGTTCCTGGACCGCGAGCTGTCCTGGCTGCACTTCAACGAACGCGTGCTGGAGCTCGCCGAGGATCCGCAGCTGCCGTTGCTGGAGCGGGTGCGGTTCCTGGCCATCTTCGCCGGCAACCTGGACGAGTTCTTCATGGTGCGCGTCGCCGGCCTGAAGCGCCGGATCGCCGCGGGGGTGGCCGTCCGCGCCGCCAGCGGCCTGCTCCCCCGCGAGGTCCTGCGCCAGATCTGGACCATCAGCGAGGCGCTGATGCAGCGGCAGTCCGACCTGCTGCAGCAGGAGATCCTGCCCGCGCTGAAGGAGGCCGGCATCGAGCTCCTGCGTTGGGAGTCGTTGTCCACAACGGAGCGCGAACAGGCGACGGCCATGTTCGAGGAGCGGATCTTCCCGGTGCTGACCCCGCTCGCGGTCGACCCGGCGCACCCGTTTCCCTACATCTCCGGGCTGTCGCTGAACCTGGCCGTGACGGTCCGCAACCCCGCCAGCGGGAAAGAGCACTTCGCCCGGGTGAAGGTGCCTCCGATCTTCCCTCGCTACATCGCCGTCGGGCCGCAACGATTCGTGCCGCTGGAGGATCTGATCTCCATCCATCTGAGCCAGTTGTTTCCCGGCATGGAGATCCTGCAGCACCACGTGTTCCGGGTCACCCGCAACGAGGACCTGGACGTGGAGGAGGACGACGCCGAGAACCT
>CAZNCE010000081.1:0-1789 GCA_964571285.1 uncultured Nocardioidaceae bacterium
AGGCCGTCGCGTGCACCCTGGGCCTCGAAGTGGTTGCGCGCCTCGGTCAGGGCGAGGCCGGTCTCCTCGGACAGGATCTCGATCACCCGGGCACTGAACCCGTCCGGCGTGTTGATGCCGGTGCCGACCGCGGTGCCACCCAGCGGCAGCTCGGCCACCCGCGGCAGCGTGGCCTGCAGCCGCTCGACCCCGTTGCGCAGCTGGGCCGCGTAGCCGCCGAACTCCTGGCCGAGGGTGACCGGGGTCGCGTCCATCAGGTGGGTGCGGCCGGACTTCACCACGCGGGCGAACTCCTCCGCCTTGCGCTCCAGCGCCTCGGCCAGGTGGGCGAGTGCCGGCACCAGCTCCTTCGTCGTGGCCTCGGTCGCCGCGACGTGGATCGAGGTCGGGAACACGTCGTTGCTGGACTGGCTGGCGTTGACATGGTCGTTGGGGTGCACGTCCACACCGGAGTCGCGGGTGGCCAGCGAGGCGATCACCTCGTTCATGTTCATGTTGGAGGAGGTGCCGGAGCCGGTCTGGAACACGTCTATCGGGAACTCCGCGTCGTACCGGCCGTCGGCCACCGCGTGCGCGGCCTCGTAGATGGCGTCGGCCCGGTCCTTGGAGAGCACGCCCAGCTCCGCGTTGGTGCGGGCGGCGGCGGCCTTGATCAGGGCCAGCGCACGGATATGCGACGGCTCCAAGGTGCTGCCCGAGATCGGGAAGTTCTCCACGGCGCGCTGAGTCTGCGCCCGCCACAGCGCGTCCGCCGGGACCTTGATCTCGCCCATCGTGTCGTGCTCGATGCGGAAGTCAGCCATGACCCCGACCTTATCGCCACGAGGAGAGCCCCGGGCCGGGCCGTTCCGCCGCGACCAGCCAGTACGTCTCGGGGCGATCCTGCAGCCGGACCGGCAGGGGCTGCGAGACGCAGTTGCCGAACACCTCGAGCAGCGCCGACTCCAGCGCCCCCGACCTGGTGGACGACCACACCACCAGTACGCCACCGGTCCGCAGCGCGGCCGCGCAGGTGCCCAGGAAGGGTGGTTCGTAGACCGCGGAGTTGCCTTGGTGCACGAGGAAGTCCGGCCCGTTGTCCACGTCCAGCAGGATCGCGTCCGCATGGCCGCCGGCCGCCCCCGTCCCGTGGTCGCGGGCCAGGCCGGCCACCACCTCGCGGACGTCGGCGGTGCGGACCGTGACCCGCGGATCGGCCAGCAGGTCGCCTCCGGGCAACGTTGCGTCGTCCATCCAGCCAACCACCGCGGGCTCCAGTTCGGCCACGGTGACCCGACGTACCCGGCCGTCGGACAACAGCTCGGCCAGGGTCGCGCCCAGGCCGAGGCCACCGACGACCACATGGCCGGGGTCGGTCATCGCGCCCAACGCGGCACGGGCCAGCTCGCGCTCGGTGTCGATCCTGGCGGAGTCCATCACGAAGACCCCGTTGACCCGGAGCTCCAGCACGTCGCCCGACCTCCGTACGACCACCTCGCCGCGCGGGGAGTGCGCCCTGGCCACCACTTCCGGCCCCACCCGGGAGACGCTACCGTCGAGCGCAACCGGCCCGCGTGGACTGAGCCCGGGACGGGTAGTTACCAGCCGAAGGCAACAGGTCCGGCGCCGAGGTGCCGGCGAGCAGAGGAGGAGTGCGGATGAGCACCACACCGGAAGAACCGCTGCGCGACGGCGACATGGAGACCACCGGACCGGGCGCCGGTCCGAACCCGGGGTACGACGCCAAGGATCGCAGCTACAGCGCGGATGCCGACGGTACGGACGGGGACAGCACCGATTCGGTGGACGG
>CAZNCE010000081.1:1889-4754 GCA_964571285.1 uncultured Nocardioidaceae bacterium
ACTGACGCCGACGGTACGGACGGGGACAGCACCGATTCGGTGGACGGCGACTCCCGTGACTCCGACGGGGTTGACGCCTGAGTTGACCGCTCTCGACCTGCTGTCCGGCGATGCCCAGACCTTCATCGGCAAGGTCTGGGCATCGCGGGTCCATATCCACGCCTCCACCGGTGACGACCTGGTGGGCCTGTTCACGCTCGACGACGTCGACCGGCTGCTGACCGGGTCGGCGATCCGTACCCCCGCCGTCCGGCTGGCCAAGGACGGCTCGGTGCTCCCGTCGTCGCGGTTCACCCGATCCGCCAGCCTGGCCGGCGTTCCGCTCACCGGGCTGGTCGACGCTCGCAAGGTGCTGCGGCTATTCGACGACGGCGCCACGGTCGTGCTGCAGGGCCTGCAGCGCTACTGGCCGCCGCTGGCCCGGCTGGTCCGTGAGCTCGAACTGGAGCTGGGCCACCCCTGCCAGGCCAACGCCTACCTCACCCCGCCCGGATCCCAGGGTTTCGCGCTGCACAAGGACACGCACGACGTGTTCACCTTCCAGACCCATGGCAGCAAGGTATGGGAGGTGCACGACGGCGGCGAGGCGCGTGAGGTGACCATGACGCCGGGCCTGTCGATGTACCTGCCGACCGGCACCCCGCACGCCGCGCGGACCCAGCAGACCACGTCGTTGCACGTCACGGTGGGCATCAACCAGGTGACCTGGCGGCACGTCGTGGAACGGGTGCTGCCGGACGTGCTCGATGCCGCCGAGCTCGGGGACCACCTCCCGGCCGGCTACCACCTGGATCCCCGCGCGTTCGCCGACCAGCTTGCCCCGCGGCTCGCCCGGGCCGCCGCTGCACTGTCCGAGCTCGACCCCGGGCACGTGGCCGCGCAGGAGACGGAACGGTTCTTCACCACCCGGCCGCCGTCGGTGGCCGGTGGACTGGCCGACCGGGTGGCGCTGGCCGAACTCACCGACGACACGCTGCTCCGCCGTCGCCCGGGCAGCGTGTTCGTGCTGCGGCTCGGAGGCGAACGGCTCCGGGTCCTGCTCGGCGACCGCGAACTCCTGGTCCCGCCCCGGCTGCACGACGCGCTGCTGGCGCTGCAGGACCTGCCCACCTTGCGACCAGCGGACCTCGCTCCGTGGCTGGACCAGCAGAGCCGTCTGGTGCTGGTCCGCCGGCTCGTGGTCGAGGGACTGCTCGAGGTCGCCGGGTGAGCGAACGCAACGAGCCCGACCGTTGAGCCCGTTTCGGTGTGCGGCCGCCAGCCATGCCCGGGACGAGCCGCTGGCCGGAACCGCGTCGACCGTCCGGTCGTTCCTGCTGATCCAGCAGCCCGGGCCGTGGGGGATCGACGCGCTGCGGGACTCGCGGATGCCCGAGCGGGTGTCCACCGGGCTGTCCCGCGGCTGCCGGACGGCCGACGTGCGTCCGCTGCTCATCCGCCGGTTCGGCCGCGAGCAGCCGGACGGGGTGCGCGTGTTCGCGGTCTACGCCCACCCGGTCCGCCCGTGGGCCGAGACCGTGGTGCTCGACGACCTCGCGGACGTGCTCAGCCTGGACCTGCAGGCCCTTGGAGTCGGGCGCTCACCCGGTTTGACGCCGTACACCCAGCCGCTGTTCTGCGTCTGCACCCACGGCCGGCACGACGTCTGCTGCGCGGAGCGCGGCCGCCCGCTCGCTGCGGCGCTGTCGACCACCCACCCGGAGCAGACCTGGGAGATCTCGCACATCGGCGGCGACCGGTTCGCGGGCAACCTGTTGGTGCTGCCGGACGGGTTGTACTACGGCCGCGTCGACCCCGAGGACGGCCCGCGGATCGCCACCGCGCACACCGAGGGCCGGCTCGAGCTGGACCACCTGCGAGGCCGCAGCGGGCTCGGCTTCGCCGCCCAGGTGGCCGAGGTCGGGTTACGCCGCCGGCTGGACTCCGCGGGCCTCGGCGCGGTGCGACTCACCCGGCAGCGAAGGGTGGCCGACGGCCTGGTCGACCTGAGCTTCGCGGACGAGGACGGTGGGCGCTGGCGGGTGCGGGTGCGCACCTGGCACGGGGAGCGGCAGCAGCTCACCTGCCGTTCCGACCTGCCCCGCCGGGCGCTGCACGCAGAGGTGGTCTCCGTCGCGGCGGCAACCGACGCCGACTAAGGTCTGTTCCGTGAGCAACCAGCCCGAGCCGCGTCCCGACCCGGCGCTCGACCTGCGGGTTTCTCACGAGGACCGCGACCGGGTCGTCGAAGTGCTGCGAGCTGCCGCGGGTGACGGCCGGCTCGACATCGACGAGCTCGAGGAGCGGATGGAGAAGGCGCTGGCCGCCAAGACCTTCCGCGAGCTGCAGCCGCTGACCGCGGACCTGCCCGTCGCCGGCACGCCCCAGCCGGCGCCCCAGTCCGTGCCCCAACCCGCGGCGTCCTCGCTGCCGGGGACCCGGATCGGCGGCGCACCGACCAGCAGCCGCTCCCAGGCGATCCTCAGTGAGGCCAAGCGCACCGGCGTCTGGGTGGTGCCGGGTCGCTACCACGCCACCACGGTGCTCGGCAGCGTCGACCTCGATCTGCGGGAGGCCTCGTTCGCGGAGCGCGAGGTCGAGATCCAGTGCAACGCGGTGCTCGGCGAGATCCGGATCCAGGTAGCCGAGGACGTGACCGTGGTGGACGAGGTCAGCACCATCCTGGGCGAGGTGAAGTTCAAGGCCCGCCGCCGCCCCGACCGGCAGCCCGACCCGAACGGGCCGGTGGTCCGGCTGACCGGCACCACCTTCCTCGGCTCGGTGAACGTCTACCGGCTGCCCGCCGGGCAGAGCCGGCTCACCATGCGCTGGAAGTAGCCGGCGTCGACCGGCGGGCACCCTCGGCGGCGTGCTCGCGCTCGGCGG
>CAZNCE010000081.1:4854-6496 GCA_964571285.1 uncultured Nocardioidaceae bacterium
CTCGGCGGCGTGCTCGCGCTCGGCGGTACGCGTGATCACGTCCGCGAACAGCCCGTGCAGCGGCACCGGCAGGTCGTGACCGAGCCCAGGCACCATCACCAGTTCACAGCCCGGGATCGCGGCCGCGGTGGCGCGTCCACCGGACGAGTGCACCAGCCGATCGCTGGTCCCGTGCAACGCCAGCGCCGGCAGGCGCAGCCGGCCCAGTGCCTGCGTGCGGTCCGGCTGGCACAGGATCGCGAGCGTCTGCCGGACCGCACCCGGCTGGTCCACGCCGCGCTCCCAGGTCGCCGCCGACTTCCGGTCGGTCTCCTCCGGCCCGGGGCGGTACTGCGGGGGACACAGTGCCCGGATCGCCCGCTGGGACCCGGCGACGTAGGCCTCCAGGCTGGTCTTGCGCCTGCCGAGCAGTAGCGGGAACAGTCGCGGGTTGGTCCAGCCCACCCGACGGCGCCCGGTGGTGGACAGCATGGACACCAGGGAGCGCACCCGGTCCGGCTCGGTGATCGCCATGGTCTGCGCGATCATGCCCCCCATCGACACCCCGGTGACGTGGGCCCGCCGGATGCCGAGGTGGTCCAGCAGCCCGAACGCGTCTGCCGCCAGGTCGCCCAGCCCGTACGGCGGCTGCACCGGCTGCCCGAGGTAGGCGCGGACGACCTGCCGCCGGGTGACCACAGCGTCGATCCGGCTGGACCGGCCGACGTCGCGGTTGTCGAACCGGATGACGAAGAAGCCGCGGTCGGCGAGTTGCTCGCACAGCCGCCAGTCCCACCACAGCCCCGGGCCGCCGAGGCCCATCACCAGCAGCAGCGGCCGGTCGGCCGGGTCACCGAAGACGTCGTAGGCCAGCTCGATGCCCGACCGCAGAGTCGCCACGTCGGAGTGCATGCACGATCCTTTCGGGTACCAGGTCACCTCTCAGGTTACCCGTGAGTCACGTCCGAGCCTCGGGCTCCCGGACCGGGTCAAGCTCCGCCCGCCGAGGGGGGTCGGCCCCCACCCGGCCGCAGGTGATCGCGGCGATCCCGGCCGCCCATGTGCCGGCCGCCAGCAGCTGATCGGGGCCCAACTGCGTCAGCCGATCGCGGTGCAGCAGCCGCTGGTCGTGCAGCGCGGCCAGCAGTCCGGCCATGAACGCGTCCCCGGCACCCACCGTGTCCACCACCGCGACCTTCGGGGCCGCGGCGCGGATCACGTGCTCGGCGGTGGCCAGCAGGGCGCCGTCCGCGCCGAGCGTGAGCACGACCAGCGAGGTCCGGCCGGCGGGCCCGTCCGCCGGATCGAGCAGCAGCCGGACCAGCTGCTCCGCCGAGAGCCGGGGCCGCAGGTAGGCCGCGTCGTCCGCACTGAGCTTCACCACGTCCGCCCGGGCGGCCCAGCCTGCGACGGCCCGCCAGGCCGTCTCCGGATCCGGCTGCAGCGCCGGGCGGATATTCGGGTCGTAGGTCACCGGGACGTCGGGCGGCAGCCCGGCCAGCAGCTCGCGGACGGTCAGCTCGCCGGGAGCGACCACGGTGCCGAGGGAGCCCACGTGCACGGCGGCCGGTGGATCGTCCAGCGCGAGCGGTCCCGGGTCCCAGTGCAGGTCGAAGGTGTAGCTCGCGTGCCCGTCGGCGTCGACCGTCGCCCGGGCCACCGA
>CAZNCE010000081.1:6596-11807 GCA_964571285.1 uncultured Nocardioidaceae bacterium
CCGGGCCACCGATGTCCGGGCCACCGATGTCCGGGCCGGCCCACTCGTGCTCGGATGCGCCCGCCGGACCCCGGACTCGGCCAGGTGCCCGGTCACCAGCCGGCCGTACGCGTCGGTGCCGACGTCGGTGTGCAGCACGGTGGGGACGTCCAGCCGTGCCAGGCCGACCGCCACGTTCATCGGGGAGCCGCCGGGTCGGGCGTGGGTACGGCCGTCGGCGGTGAGCACCTCGTCGACGAGCGACTCGCCGACCACCAGCACGCAGTCTCGGGACACGTCCGCGCTCGCGGGTGAGGTGGCGCCGGCTCAGTCCACCGGCCCGAAGTCCACCGACGAGTAGGCCCGCAGCTTCTCCAGCCGGTGTTGGCTCTGGATCAGCCGGATGGTGCCGCTGCGCGACCGCATCACCAGCGAGTGCGTGGTGGCGCCCCCGGAGCGGTAGCGGACACCGCGCAGCAGTTCGCCGTCGGTGATGCCGGTGGCCACGAAGAACACGTCGTCGGCGCTCACCAGCACGTCGGTGTCGAGGACGGCCGTGAGATCGTGCCCCGCGTCCAGCGCCTTCTTGCGCTCCGCCTCGTCGCGCGGCCACAGCCGGCCCTGGATGACACCGCCGAGCGCCTTCATCGCGCACGCCGCGATGATCCCCTCCGGCGTGCCGCCGATGCCCATCAGCAGGTCGATGCCGGTGTCGGGGCGGGCGGCCATGATCGCGCCGGCCACGTCGCCGTCGGTGATGAACTTGATCCGGGCGCCGGTGTCGCGGACCTCACGGACCAGCCCCTCGTGCCGTGGCCGGTCCAAGATCACGACGGTGACGTCCTCGGGCGCGCCGCCCTTGGCCTTGGCCGTACGCCGGATGTTCTCCGACACCGGGAGCCGGATGTCCACCTCGTCGGCTGCCTCCGGCCCCGTGACCAGCTTTTCCATGTAGAACACGGCCGACGGGTCGTACATGCTGCCGCGGGGCGCGACCGCGAGCACCGAGATCGCGTTGTTCATGCCCTTGGCGGTCAGGGTGGTGCCGTCGATCGGGTCCACCGCGACGTCGCACTCCGGGCCGTTGCCGTCGCCGACGTGCTCACCGTTGAACAGCATCGGCGCGTTGTCCTTCTCACCTTCGCCGATGACCACGATGCCGTCCATGCCGACCGTGCCGATCAGCGTGCGCATCGCGTTGACCGCGACCCCGTCCGCGCCGTTCTTGTCCCCGCGGCCGACCCAGCGGCCGGCTGCCAGGGCCGCCGCCTCGGTGACGCGGACCAACTCCATCGCGAGGTTGCGGTCCGGGGCGCTCGCCGCGACCTCGAACTCGAACTCGGGCGACACCTGCGGGAATTCGGACACGGCAGCCTCCGGGACCTCGACGCTGGGGTATCGGTGATCGTATCCGAGGCGCCGCCCCGGTGTCGGGTCCGGTGGCGTGAGAACAACGTCCGCAGATTCAGCTGTTCTGCATTGCTTGGACCGCATCTGCAACGATACTGTGCGTATCATGCCGAATCTGCGGATCAGCGAGGCTGCCGAGCTGTTGGGGGTCAGCGGCGACACCGTACGCCGCTGGGCGGAGCGGGGCCGGTTGCCGGCCGAGACCGACGCCAGCGGACGGAAGGTCATCGACGGCGCGGCGCTGGCGTCGTTCGCCCAGGAGTTGGCCGAGGAGCCGGACGAGGCCGGGCACCGGCAGTCCGCGCGCAACCGGCTGCGCGGCATCGTCACCGGCGTCAAGAAGGACACCGTGATGGCCCAGATCGACATGCAGGCAGGACCGTTCCGGCTGGTGTCGCTGATGAGCCGGGAGGCGGCCGACGACCTGGC
This sequence comes from uncultured Nocardioidaceae bacterium, assembly GCA_964571285.1. GTDB lineage: Bacteria > Actinomycetota > Actinomycetes > Propionibacteriales > Nocardioidaceae > CAZNCE01. The sequence goes on from CAZNCE010000081.1 coordinate 8,415, forward strand.
GCTGGCACCGGGCGTCGTGGTGGTCGCCGCGATCAAGTCCACCAACGTCGTCGTCGAACTAGGTGCCCCGGCATGAGGAGTCCCTCGACCGCTCGCGCCGCCCGGAGCCCGGCGGGTCCGCAGCCCGCCCTGCGGCGGGGCTTGGCCGCGGTCTCGCTGGGCTTCGTGCTGCTGCTGGCCGGTTGCGGTGGCGGGTCCGGGACCGGGTCCGGTGACTCCGGCGGTGCAGCGGACCCGAGCGCATCCGGTGACGCGGTGACCGGCACGGTCACGGTGTTCGCGGCCGCCTCGCTCACCGAGGCGTTCGAGGCGGCTGCGAAGCAGTTCGAGTCCGACCATCCGGGCGTGGACGTGCAGTTCAGCTTCGGCGGCAGTTCCGGGCTGGCCGAGCAGATCCTGTCCGGGGCGCCGGCGGACGTGTTCGCCGCCGCCAGCACCACCACCATGCAACTGGTGGTGGACGGAGGCGCCAACGCCGCCGAACCGACGCTATTCGCCAAGAACCGGCTCGAGATCGCGGTGCCACCCGGAAACCCCGGGGACATCAGAGGCGTCGCCGACTTCGCGGACGGCGACAAGCTGCTCGCGGTCTGCGCCCCGGAGGTGCCGTGCGGCGCCGCCTCCCAGAAGCTGTTCGAAACCGCCGGCGTCGACGCCAAGCCCGACACCCTGGAGCAAGACGTCAAGGCGGTGCTGAACAAGGTGGAACTGGGCGAGGTCGACGCCGGCCTGGTCTACCGCACGGATGTGCGCGCCGCGGGGGACGCGGTGGACGCGGTGGAGGTGCCGGAGGCGGCCGACATCATCAACGACTACCCGATCGTCGCGCTCAAGGACGCGCCGAACCCGGACGGCGGTCAGGCCTTCGTCGCCTTCGTGCTGTCCGACACCGGACAGCGGTATCTCGACGATGCCGGGTTCGACCTCCGCTGACCGGCCCGGCCAGGGGCGAGCGCCGGTCGCGCTCCTGGTGCCGGCGCTACTGGCCCTGGCCTTCCTGGTCCTGCCGCTGCTGGCGCTGGTGCTCCGGGCGCCGTGGGGGGAACTCCCGGCGCTGCTCACCAGCGCGGAGGTGCTCACCGCGCTGCGGCTGTCGCTGATGTGCGCCGGGCTGGCCACCGTGCTGTGCCTGCTGATCGGGGTGCCACTGGCGTGGCTGCTGGCCCGGGTCGACTTCCCCGGCCGGCGGGTGGTGCGGGCGTTGGTGACGGTCCCGCTGGTGCTGCCACCCGTGGTCGGCGGCGTCGCGCTGCTCACCCTGCTCGGCCGCAACGGCGTGCTCGGGCAGTACCTGGACGCCTGGTTCGGGATCAGCCTGCCGTTCACGACCGCCGCCGTCGTGGTGGCCGAGGCGTTCGTCGCGTTGCCGTTCCTGGTGATCTCGGTCGAGGGGGCGCTGCAGTCCACCGACCGGCGGTACGAGCTCGCGGCGGCCACCATGGGGGCGTCGCGGTGGATGGTGTTCCGCCGGGTCACGCTGCCGATGACCGTCCCGGGGATCGTGGCCGGCGCCGTGCTCAGCTTCGCCCGGGCGCTGGGCGAGTTCGGTGCCACCATCACCTTCGCCGGTAGCTTCCCGGGAGTGACCCGGACCATGCCCATCGAGGTGTACCTGACCATGCAGTCGTCTCCGGACACCGCGCTGGTGCTCTCGCTGGTCCTGCTGGTGGTGTCGGTCGGGGTGCTGGCGAGCATGCGGGACCGCTGGATCCGGGGGGCGGCGGCTTGACCCTGTTCCAGGCCCGGATCGCGGTTCGCCGGCGTGACTTCGACCTCGATGTGGAGCTGACCGGCAGGTCGGGCGAGGTGATCGGCCTGCTCGGTCCCAACGGGGCCGGCAAGTCCACCACCATCCAGGCGATCGCCGGGCTCGTCGCCCTGCGCCAGGGGCGGATCCAGGTCGGAGACCGCGTACTCGAGGACGCCGACCTGCGGATCCGGATGCCGGCACCGGAGCGCAACATCGCTCTCGTGTTCCAGGACTATCTGCTGTTTCCACACCTCAGCGCCCGGGACAACGTCGCCTTCCCGCTGCGTGCCCGGGGTGTGGCCAAGGCGCGGGCGCGGCGACGGGCGGACGCAGTGCTCGCCCGGGTCGGGTTGGACGGGTACGGGGACAGCCGCCCGGCCGCGCTGTCCGGTGGGCAGGCGCAGCGGGTGGCGCTGGCCCGGGCCCTGGTCGCCGAACCGGACCTGCTGCTGTTGGACGAGCCGCTGGCGGCGCTGGACGCCGGCACCAGGGTGCAGATCCGGTCCGGGCTGCGCGGGCACCTCACCGAGTTCGACGGGTGCACGATCCTGGTCACCCACGACCCGCTGGACGCGATGGTGCTGGCCGACCAGATCGTCGTGCTGGAGGCCGGGCGGGTGGTGCAGGCCGGGACCCCGACCCAGGTGGCCCGTGCCCCGCGCACCGAGTACGTCGCCCGACTGGTCGGGCTGAACCTGCTCCGTGGGGTATCCGGCGACACCACGGTACGACTCCACGACGGGGGCACCTTCCACTCCTCCGACCAGGTGACCGGCCCCGCCCTGCTGGCGTTCCCCCCGTCCGCGGTGGTGCTCCACCGGGTACGCCCGGACGGCTCGGCACGCAACTTGTGGCAGGGCCGCATCGCCGGCCTGGAGCAGCACGCCGCGACCGTCCGGGTGCAGGTGAGCGGCCCTCCGGACGTACTCGCGGACCTGACGCCGTCGGCGGTGGCCGAGCTGGAGCTGACCCCCGGGGCGTCGGTCTGGGTCGCGGTGAAGGCCAACGAGGTGCACAGCTATCCGCTCTGACAGGCGTTGGCACAATGGGCTCGTGGACACCGAGACCCCGCGGCGACCCGCCGGCGACCGGCAGGCGCGCCCCGCGGCTGCGCCCCGGGGGCGCAAGCCGTTCCTGCAGCAGAGCTACGGCGACATGCTGCGCTCGCTGCTGGTGTTCGCGGCCGTGTTCGCCGCGATCTGGGGCATCTCGCAGTTCCTGCACAGCGGCGACCCGGACGAGCCGCAGGTGCGCACGGTCGACTACGCGTCGACGGTGCAGGCGGCCCGGCAGGCGGCGGACTACGAGGTGCTGGCACCCGAGTCGCTGCCCGATGGTTGGCGCGCCACCAGCGCCGATCTGGACCGCTCGGACGGCCACGTCGCGCTGCACGTCGGCTTCTTGGACCAGAACCGGAAGTACGTGGGGCTGGAGCAGTCGGACGGCTCGATGGACGACCTGCTACCCGACGACTTCGCCGACCTGCGGACCGCGGACACGCTCACCATCGACGGTCGGCGTTGGACCGTGCGGCTGGGCGACGGCATCGACAGTGCGCTGGTCCATGAGGGGCCGCGCTCGACGGTGGTGGTGATCGGCTCGGCCGACGTCGGTCAGTTGATCGCGTTCGCCCGTACCCTGCG
>CAZNCE010000081.1:11907-14709 GCA_964571285.1 uncultured Nocardioidaceae bacterium
GAGTGTCAGGCTGCCGGTCGCGATAACCCTGCGACGGTCGGCTGACAGTTCGCGCGGTCAGCCGTCGTCGTCCGCCCCGGGGTCCCCGACCGTGTGGGCCAGCTTCTCCCGGGCGCCGTCCAACCAGTGCTGGCAGACGCGGGCCAGCTCCTCACCGCGCTGCCACAGCGCCAGCGACTCCTCGAGCGACGTGCCACCGGCCTCCAGCCGCCGCACGGTCTCCACCAGCTCGTCCCGGGCCTGCTCGTAGCTGAGCGGCTCACCGGATCGGTTGCCGGGAGCGCGCTGGTCACCGGCCGCGGCCGGCGTGGGTACGTCCTCGGGCATGGCCCGACCTTAGCGGGCGTCCTGCTCGGGCTCGGGTTCGATCTCCACGGTGATGTCGAGCGCCTCGGCCAGCGCGTAGGTCAGGCTGAGCAGGTCCTGCGGCGCCACCGTGCTGCCGGCCAGCTGCGCCGCTCCCCGTACGTCGTCCAGGCGGCAGCCGGCCAAGCGTGCCCCCTGCATCCGGGCCCCGTGCAGCTGCGCGCCGGTCAGGTCGCAGTCGACGAACACCGCACCCCGCAGATCGGCTTCGGTGAAGTCGGCCTGGGTGAGCGCGCAACCGGCGAACTCCACCTGCTCGCACTCGGCGAACCGCAGGTTCAGCATGCTCGCCGGGCAGTCCACGAATCGCACGTTGCGCAGGTGCGCGCCGGACAGGTCCAGCCCGGTCAGCCGGGTCTGACCGACCACGCAGCGCAACAGCGACGCCTCCTCGAACCGGGCGTTGGCCAGGTCGCAGCCGGCCAGCTCGCAGTCGGTGAGGCTGAGCTTCTCCAGCCGGCTGGCCGACAGCCGCACCCGTTCCAACCGCGACTCCTCGACGTCGACCAGCCGGCCCTGCGCGCCGGACAGGTCAGTGCCCCGGTAGTGGCGGTGCCGAACCAGCGCGTCGGTCTCCAGCGCGTCGGCCGGCAGCGTCGCCTCGGCCAGTTCGGCCGGCAGCTGCGGTCTCCAGGGGCGGGCGGTCATGCCCTGGCCGTCCGTCCGGACGAGGGACCCTCGGCGCGGTCGGTCCCCTCGGCGCCGTCGGTCCCCTCGGCGCGGTCGGCGGTCTCCTCGTCGGCGTGCGCACGGTCCACCGTGACGTCGAGCCGCCCGCGGGCCACCCGAGCGGTCAACCGGTCGCCGGTCGCCACCTCGTCGGCTGCTCGGACCGCCGTCCCGGCCGCGGTCTGCAGCACGGCGTAGCCACGTTCCAGCGTGGCCAGCGGGGACAGCGCGCGTACCCGGGCCAACTGGTGTGCGACATCGTCGCCGGCCCGCTCCAACTGGTGCCGCACACACCGCCGGGCCCGTTCGCGGTAGTCGTGGACCATGCGATCGTGCTCGTCCAGCAGGGTGAACGGCGCGGCCAGGCTGGGCCGGGAACGGATCGCGTCCAGGGCGTGCTGTTCGCGCTGCAGCAGTGTCGCCAGCAGGTGGCGTCCCCCGGTGCGCAGCCGGTCGATCCGGGCCTGCTCCTCGCCGACGTCCGGGAGCACGCACTTGGCGGCGTCGGTGGGCGTGGACGCACGCACGTCGGCGACCAAGTCGAGCAGCGGCGTGTCCTGCTCGTGGCCGATGGCGCTCACCACGGGCGTACGACACCGGGCGACCGCCCGGATCAGGCCCTCGTCGGAGAATGGCAGGAGATCCTCGACCGACCCGCCACCGCGTGCGACCACGATCACGTCGACCTGCGGGTCCCGGTCCAGCTGCCCGACGGCCTCGATGATCTCCCGCGCCGCGTCGTAGCCCTGCACGGCGGTGTGCTCCACCCGGAACCGCACCCCCGGCCAGCGGCGCCGGCCGTTGTCCAGCACGTCGCGCTCCGCCGCGGACTCGCGCCCGCAGATCAGCCCGACGCAGCGGGGCAGGAACGGCAGCGGTCGCTTCAGCTCGCGGGCGAACAGTCCTTCCGCGGCCAGCAGCCGGCGGCGTTGCTCGAGCCGGGCCAGCAGCTCACCCAGCCCGACCGGGCGGATGTCGTCGACATTGAGGCTGAGCGTGCCGCGCGGCACGTAGTAGGCGGGCTTGGCGTGCACCACTACGCGGGCGCCCTCCAGCACCGGCGGGTCGATGCTGTCGAACACGCGCCGGGGACACGTGACGTTGACGGAGACCTCGGCCACCGTGTCCCGCAGGGTCAGGAAGACGGTCTGGGTGCCGGGCCGCCGGGTGAGCTGCGCGATCTGACCCTCCACCCAGATCCAGCCCAGCCGGTTGATCCACCCCGACAAGGCGTTGGCGACCGTGCGTACGTGAGCCGGCTGCTCCGGCGAGGTGTCCAGCGCCATGGACGGCAACTGTAGGCGCTCCTGCCGACCGCCTCGCTCGCCGAGCGGGCGATTCGGGGACACGCGCGCCGGCCTCTACCATGGGGGCCATGTCTGCGCAGCCCACTCCCACGACCACCGACCCGGAGGCCGCGGACGACGGGCGCCGGGTCTTGCTCGCCGCCCCCCGCGGCTACTGCGCGGGCGTGGACCGTGCGGTGATCACCGTCGAGCAGGCCCTGGATCTGTACGGCGCGCCGGTGTACGTGCGCAAGCAGATCGTGCACAACAAGCACGTGGTGGGAAACCTGGAGAAGCGCGGGGCGATCTTCGTCGAGGAGCTGGACGAAGTGCCCGAGGGCGCGACCGTGGTGTTTTCCGCGCACGGGGTGTCTCCGGCGGTGCACACCCAGGCCGCCGAGCGTTCGCTGAAGACCATCGACGCCACCTGTCCGCTGGTCCCCAAGGTGCATAACGAGGCCAACCGCGTCGCCGGCCGCGA
>CAZNCE010000082.1:0-10814 GCA_964571285.1 uncultured Nocardioidaceae bacterium
GCCGACAGGGTCGTCGGCGCGCGACACCCACAACAGCGTGCCCGCGGCGAGCATCGCGACCACCGCACAGCCCGCCGCGACCCTGCCTCGGCCGGGTGCTGGCAAGGAGTACGACGTACGACGGTGCCTCGACATGTGACCAGCCTGGCGCAATCGGCGATTCCGCCGGACCCGCTGTCCACAGGGGCAGCGCTCGCAGGGCTCGCCTGGCTACGACCTGTGGTGCCCGGGTGACCCGGCGTCGGGGCCTTCGGCGGCGGCCGCCTCCACCCCGTCGCCGGCAGGCTCACTCACCGGCGATGTGTCGTCGCCGGGTGCCGCCCGGTGCTTCGGACCACCTCGGGCCAGGCGGCTCGGCCACCACACCGCCGGCCCGATGTCGTACGACGCCGACGGCACCAGCAGCGACCGGACCACGAAGGTGTCCAGCAGCACGCCGAACCCGACGATGAACGCGATCTGCGCGAGGAACAGCAGCGGCAGCACGCCGAGCGCGGTGAACGTCGCGGCCAGCACGATCCCCGCACTGGTGATCACGCCACCGGTGGCCGCCAGCGCGGTCAGCATGCCCGGGCGCGTACCCTCCCGGGCAGCCTCCTCCCGCGCCCTGGTCATCAAGAAGATGGAGTAGTCCACGCCCAGGGCGACGAGGAACACGAACCCGAACAGCGGGATCGACGGATCCGCCCCCGGGAAGTCGAACAGGTGGTTGAACACCAGCGCGCTGATCCCGATCGTCGCGCCGAAACTCAGCACGTTCGCCACCACCAGCAGCAGCGGCGCCACCAGCGCGCGCAGCAGCAGCACGAGCACCAAGAACACCACGATCAGGATCGCCGGCATGATCCGGTTCCGGTCGTGCGCGGACGTGTCCAGGGTGTCGACCAGGGTCGCGGTCTGCCCACCCACGAGTACGTCGGGACCGAGCTCGGTCAGTTGGTCCCGCAGCTCACGGACCGACTGCTCACCGGCCTCACTGTCGGCCTGATGGGTCAGGTTCGCCAGCACCATCACCTGCCCGTCGACGACCTTCGGTCCGGCGTCCGGGCGGCGCGGGTCGGCCGGCAGCGCGAAGACGTCTCCGAAACCGTCCAGGCCGTCGATCGTCTGCAGCACCGAGCGCAGGTCGTCCTGCGGGCCGACGACCACGACCGGGCTGCCGAGGTCCTGCGGGAAGTGCTGGTTGAGCATCCGCTGGCCCTGCTTGGAGTCCACGTTGGCCAAGAACACCTCGCTCTGCGGTGTTCCCTCGTCCTTGAACGTCGGCACCAGCGTGGCGAAGCCGAGCAGCACCACGACCACGGTCACCCAGATCACCCGCGGCCGGCGGCCGACCAGTGCGGCGACCCGGCCCCAGATGCCGTGCTGGTGCGCGTGCGGCGAGCCCAGCACGGGTCGGAACGGCCAGTACGCGGCCCGGCCGAACAGTACGAGTACGGCCGGCAGGAACGTCAACGACGCCAGCATGGCCGCGGCGATGCCGATCGCGCCGACCGGGCCGAGCGACTGGTTGGACTTGAGGTCCGACAGCAGCATGCACAACAGCCCGAGGATCACTGTTGAGCCCGAGGCCACGATCGGCTCCCAGACCCCGCGGTAGGCGGCCCGCATCGCCCGCATCCGCCCTTGGTGCTCGCGGAGCTCCTCCCGGTAGCGCGAAACCAGCAGCAGCGCATAGTCGGTGGAGGCGCCGATGATCAGCACGAACAGGATGCCTTGGCCCATGCCGTCGAGCCGGAGCACGTCGGCGTCGGCCATCGCGTAGATGACCGCCGACGACGCTGCGAGCGCGAGCAGCGCGGTCAGCAGCACCACGATCGGCAGCACCGGGCTGCGGTAGACGATCAGCAAGATCACGAGCACCACGCACAGCGCCACCACCAGCAGCAGCCCGTCGATGGCGCCGAACGCCTCGAGCAGGTCGCCGAGGACTCCGGCCGGGCCGGTCACATACGTGTCCCCCGGCACCTGCGAGCCGTCCAGCACCGCGCGCATCGAGTCGACGAGCTCGGAGATCCGGTTGCCGATGTCGGCGTCGACGTTCACCACGGCCTGGATGGCCCGGCCGTCCGGCGACACCGTCGGGGGCTGCACGCCGGTCACGCCGTCGATGGACTGCATCTGCTGCAGGTCGGCCTGCACCTGTGGCAGCTCCTGCTTCGCCGGTGTGCCCTCGGGCAGCCGGTACGCGACGACCGCGGGCAGGCTCTCCGACCCCTGGAACCGCGCCTGCCATTCGAGTACGGCGGTGGAGTCCGCGCTTTCGGGCAGGAACGACGCGTTGTCGTTGGTCTGGACCTCGGACAGCTTGCCCGCGTAGGAGCCGAAAGCACCCCCCACGGCGATCCACACCAGCGCCACGAGCAGCGGCCACACCCACCAGCGACGCCGGTCGCGGGCCCGGTCCACCGGCGCGTCGGCCGGCGGCCGGGCTCCGGTGTCGTCGTGGTCGTCCCGCACGGGGCTAGTCTGTCGCAGGTGACCAGTCCCCTCTTCACCCGGCTGGGGTTCGGCGCCGACGCCGTCGAGTACGGCGAGGCGTGGGAGCGGCAGCGCACGATCCATGACCGCGTCGTGGCGGGCACCGCCCCGGACGAGGTGCTGCTGCTCGAGCACCAGTCGGTCTACACGGCCGGCAAGCGCACCGAGCCCCACGAGCGGCCGGTCGACGGCACCCCGGTGGTCGACGTCGACCGGGGCGGCAAGATCACCTGGCACGGTCCCGGGCAGCTGGTCGGCTACCCGATCTGCCGGCTCCCGGACCCGGTCCGGGTGGTCGACTACGTACGCCGGCTGGAGGAAGCGCTGATCCGGGTCTGCGCGGACTTCGGCCTGGTCACCGGGCGGGTGCCCGGGCGCAGCGGGGTCTGGCTGGCCGCCGACGCCACCGGACCGGAGCGCAAGGTGGCGGCGATCGGGGTGCGCGTCGCGCAGCACGTCACCATGCACGGTTTCGCGCTGAACTGCGACAACAGCCTGCGGGCGTTCGACGCGATCGTGCCGTGCGGCATCAGCGACGCCGGGGTCACCACGCTGAGCGCCGAGCTCGGCCGGGATGTCACGGTGACCGAGGTGCTGGACCCGACGCAGGCGCACCTGGCCGAGCTGCTGCGCTGGCAGGACTACCGGCGCAGCCCCGACATCCCGCACGATCCCGCGGCGAGCACAGACTCCGGTGGGCCGGCGATCACGTACGGCCTGCGGCCGCTACCCGAACCGGCGTAGCCGAACCGGCGTAGCCGGCCGGTTCACCGGGTGCGCAGCAGTTCCCGGTAGCTCACCATCCGCTGGGTCTGCAGCAGCGACCGCTCGTACAGCCGCGCGGCCAGCACCACCAGGCCGACGGCGGTCACCAGCACCAGCAGCGCGGCCAGCAGCGGCTGCCAGAACGGCACGTCGCCGCTCAGCATCCGGACCGGCATCGCGAACGACGACGCGATCGGCACGTACGACGCCACGTTGAGCAGGGTGTCGTTGCCGCTCAGCACCACGAACAGCGGGATGAACAGCAGGGCCTGCGCCGGCAGCGTCGACGACTGCAGGTCCTCCTGCCGGGCGGCCATCGAACCGGCCACCGCCCAGATCCCGGCCAGCGTGACGAACCCGAGCAGGAAGAACACCGCGAACCAACCGGCCGGACGGATCAGCGCGGACACCATGTCCCCGCGGCCGGTCACCTCGAGGCCGATGATCGCGGTGACCGTGAGCAGCAGGATCTGCCCCAGCGCCAACACGGTGTTGCCCACGACCTTCCCGGCCAGCAACGCCCGGACCGGGATCGCGGCCGCCAGGATCTCCACGATCCGGCTCTCCTTCTCCTGCACGACGCTCTGCGCCAGCACCATGCCGAACGACAGCGCGGTCACGTAGAACACGAACGCGAAGGCGAAAGTCAACGCGAACGTCACCGCCTCGGGGAACGGGGCCGGGTTCAGCAGCCGCTGCGACAGCGCGCTGCCCGCGGTGAGCTGGTCCATGGTCAGCCCGGCGGCCTCGCCGTTGCGTTCGATCTGCTCGGTGACCGCGGCCTGCTCCAGCGACGTGCGGATGTCGGAGTCGACGGACGAGTCCCCGATCAACTGGAAGCCGTCGGCCTCGGCGACCAGCACCGCGTCGAGGTCGCCGTCCTGCAGCTGCTGCTCGGCGACGTCCATCCCGGACAGCCGGTGGGCGTCGAGCTCACCACCCTGCTGGTCGGCCCGATGCACCACCGCAGCGGCGCGGTCGTCCAGCACCCCGACATCGGAGTTGCCACCGCTGACCAGCATCGGGAACACCAGTGCGCCGATCACCAGCACGAACATGAACGCGGTCGACACCAGGAAGGTCTTGTCGTGCAACTTGAAGTTGATCTCCCGCTCGGCGACGATCCGCCACGGACGCGTCGGTGTCATCGGACAGCCTCCTTGAAGATCTCGGCCAGCGGACGGCGGTACGGAGAGAACTCGCGCACCGGCGATCGGTCCACGATGCGCTTCAGCAGGTCCTGGGGCTGCTCGTCGCCCCCCAGCTCCAGCAGCGCCCGGGTCCCGTCCACGTCGTGGACGCGTACCCCGGAGAGCTCGCGCAGCCAGCCGGCGTCGCAGCCCTCCCCGAGCCGGACCCGGTAGCGGGACAGGTCGTCGCCGCCCAGGCTGCCGACGGGGCCCGCGGCCACCAACCGCCCGTCGGCGAGGATCACCAGGTCGTCGCAGAGCCGTTCGACCAGGTCCAGCTGGTGGCTGGAGAACAGCACCGGCACCTGGGCGCTCACCTCGTCACGCAGCAGCGACACCATCGAGTCCACGGCGACCGGGTCCAGGCCACTGAACGGCTCGTCCAGGACCAGGGCCACCGGCTCGTGCATCATCGCCGCCGCGATCTGGACCCGCTGCTGGTTGCCCAGCGACAGATGGTCCAGCAGGTCGTCGGCGCGCTCGGCCAGGCCGAGCCGGTCGAGCAAGCGGGTCGCGCGCTCGCTCGCACGCTCGCGGTCCACGCCGTGCAGCCGGGCGAAGAACACCAGTTGGTCGCGCACCCGCATCTTCGGGTAGAGCCCGCGCTCCTCCGGCATGTAGCCGAACGCGCGCCGGGTCCGGTCCGCGACCGGCGCGCCGTCCCACAGCACGTCACCCGCGGACGGGGCGAGCACCCCCAAGATGATGCGCATCGTGGTGGTCTTGCCGGCACCGTTGGCGCCGACGAACCCGGTGATGTGGCCGGGCACCACGTCGAAGGACACGTCGTCCAGCACGGTCTTGTCGCCGTATCGTCTGGTCAGCCCACGAACGCTCAACATGCCACTGACGCTAGGTGGCGACGGGGTACGCGGGCGTCAGCCCCGGGGCGGAACCTGCCCGTCCCCCGTCCGGCGTACGTCGCCGACACGACCGGGGAGCAGGGCGCGGAGCGCCGGTTTACCCGTCACCGGGAGCGATCAACCCGCTCTCGTAGGCGAACACGACCGCCTGGACGCGGTCCCGCAGCCCCAGCTTGCCCAGTAGCCGGGACACGTGCGTCTTGACCGTCGCCTCCCCCACTACGAGCCGGCCCGCGATCTCGGTGTTGCTCAGCCCGCGCGCCACCAGAGCCAGCACCTCCTGCTCGCGGTCGGTGAGCTGCTCGAGCAGGTCGGGCCGGTAGCCCGGCGACGAGACCGCCCCAAGACCTTCCCCGCGACCGCGCCGACCGGCGAACCGGGAGATCACCCGGCGGGTCACCTCCGGGGCCAGCAGCGCGTGTCCCTCGGCCACGGCATGCAGCGCGTCCACCAGATCCTCCGGGTCGGAGTTCTTCAGCAGGAAACCGCTGGCTCCGGCCTGCAGCGACGCGAACAGGTAGTCGTCGCGGTCGAACGTGGTGAGCACCACCACCCGGGTGTCGGTGGACCCGACCACCTCGGCGGTGGCCTCGATGCCGTCCATGCCCGGCATCTGCACGTCCATCAGCACGATGTCCGGCCGCAGCCGCTGAACGGCCTCCACCGCCTGCCGACCGTCCGCCGCCTCACCGACGACGTCGATGTCGTCCTCCGCGGACAGGATCATCTTGAAACCTGCCCGGATCAGGTCCTGGTCGTCGGCCAGCACCACGGTGGTGGTGGTGCGAGCGTCGTCGCGGGCGCTCACCCGCGCACCTCCGCCGGCAGCCGGACCCGCACCCGGAAGCCGCCGTCGGGGCGGGGGCCGATGTCGGCGAACCCGTCGTGCAGCGCGGCGCGCTCGCGGATCCCCGCCAGGCCCCAGCCGACGTGTCCCTCCTCGGTCGGACCCGGGGTCCCTCGCCCGTCGTCGATCACCTCGACCTCGGCGAACCGGAGCCCGCCCGGGTCCTCGACGTAGCGCAGCACCACGTCCGCCGTCGCCCCGCGCGCATGGCGGCGCACATTGGCCAGCGACTCCTGGACGATCCGGTACAGCGACAGGCCGACGGTCTCGGGTACGTCGAAGGGGGTTCCGACGCGGCGCAGCCGGACGTCGGATCCGCCGGCCCCGCCGGTGGACACCAGCGCGTCCAGGTCGGCCAGCCCCGGCTGCGGACCGCGCGGCTGCGCGGGCTGCCCAGCGGCGCTCCGCACAGCAGCGGCATCCCCGCTCCTCGCATCGGGTGGCGCACCAGATCCGGCGGTTCCGTTGCGGTCACCCGCGGGTACGGCCTCCGGGTGGTCCGGGTCGGCCTCCCGGAGCAGCGTCACGAGCTGGTGCATCTCGAGGACGGCATTGCGGCTGGCGGTCTCGATCACGCCCAGTGCCTGCGTCGTGGCCGCGGGATCGCGGTCCAGCATCCGGCGAGCCCCGGCGGCGTGCACCCCGATGCCGCTGACGTGGTGGGCCACGACGTCGTGCAGCTCGCGGGCGATCCGTACCCGCTCGTTGGCGACCGCCTGCCGGGCCCGTTCGGCCTGTTCCGCTGCCAGCCGCTCGGCCTGGACCCGCAACTCCGCACGCTGCCGGGCGGCCCGCCAGGCGACCAGTCCCCAGGCCACCGCGCCGAAGAAGTAGATGACGTTGATCAGGAAGGTCTGCAGCACCGCGGCCACCACCGGGGGCAAGGCGCCGTCGACGCCCTTCGGGATCGGGGAACCGCCGTACCGGACCAGCTGGACCGTCACCCAGGCGAACATCCCGGCCACCACCACCACCGTCCAGACCAGCAGCCGGCGCCGATCGCGCGCCCACGCCCAGGCGGCGTACATCGACATGAACAGCGCGGCCTGCACGCCGAGGCTGGCCATCACCGCGGGCAGCCGCACGCCGGTCGCGAAGAACAGCGCAGCGCACACCAGCAGGGTGCTGATCGGGTAGCGCCGTCGTCCGGCCAGCGCCAGGCCCAGCGCGGCGGCCCACAGGTAGCCTTCCGCCCCGCGCCAGCCCAGGTCGAAGTCCTCCGTGAAGCTGCGCAGGATCTCGATCTGCGCGACCGCGAACACGGCGACGGCCACGGCCAGCGCGAGGTCACGGCGCAGCCCGGTCGACCCCGGGCGGGGCCGGATCCACGTCTCGCCCGACGACAGCACCATGCCGCAGAGCGTAGTGAGGCCCGTCGCCGAGGGCCCGGCCGCTACAGCAGTTCGGCGAGCATCGCCGCGGCCCGCTCGGCGCCGTCGGACTCGACCGGCAGGAAGGCCGGCGGTGTCGTCAGCTCCTTGACGATGGCCGCGGCCAGCCGGTCAGGGTCGGTCAGCTCCTCGTAGTCCAGGCAGTGGCCCGCGTGGTAGCGGTCCAGCCGGTGCCGGACGTGGAAGTTCTGCTCGAAATGCTGTCGCAGCGGGACGTAGAGGAACGGCGTGCGGTTGGCGGTGAGCTCCATGCAGGTGGTGAGCCCGCCCTGCACCACAGCGACGTCGGCCATCGCCAGGTGCTGGTACAGGCGGGGCAGGTGGCCGCGCAACCGGGTGCCTCGCGGCCTGGGCAGCGCGGCCGGGTCGATTCGCGGTCCGGTGACCACCAGAAAGCGCAGCCCCGGCAGCATCCGCCGGGCCACCGGCACCGCGGTCAGCACCCGGCGCAGCAGAGACTCGCCGACCCCTGAGCCGCCGACCGTGACCACGCAGACCCGGTCCTGCGGGCCGTAGCCCAGGCTGGCGCGGAGCCGCTGCCGCTGCTCCTCGTCCGGTGGCCGGAACCCGGTGATGTAGCCGGCGAACGTGAAGTTGTCGGCCGTCCAGTCCCGGATCGCCGGCAGGTCCGCGCCGAACGTGTCGGGGACGACGTCCTCCGGCCGGCCGACGAAGATGGACCGGTCCCGCACCCGCGGGAACCGGGCCCGCTGCTCGATCATCTCCGCGTTGTAGTCGGCCGTCAGCGCCGCCTCGGGCGCACCGCCGTCCGGCATCGGCAGCCAGCCGACGAAGTCGGTGAACCAGGCGAACCCGAACCGCTTCAGCTCGGGGTTCTCGTGCAGGTAGTAGTCGACCTCCCACGCTTCGTCGCCGACCACCAGGTCGTACGCCCGGTCACGGACCGCCTCGTCGAACACCATGAAGTTGTTGACCAGCGTCTCGTCCATCCGGCGGATCGCCTGGAACGCGTGCAGCTCATGCTCGCCGGCCTCGCGCTCGATGTGCCCGGACTCGTTCAGCAATTGGTCCGACGCGGGGTGCACGTGCTCTCCCTCCGCGGCGAGCACCGCCGTGACCGGGTGCTGGGCCAGCCAGTCGATGCGCAGGTCGGGGTGATGCCGTCGCAGCTCGGCGGCGATGGCCAGGTCCCGGCGGGCATGTCCGAGGCCGATCGGGGAGGACAGGTAGAGCACCCGTTTGGGTCGGCTGGCTGCACGCACCCAGGTGCGCCGCCGACCGGTCGATGGCACGACCCGGTCGACGAACGCTCGGATCAGGTGGTTGATCCGCACGGGGTCGCGCATCGGCAGGCCGTGCCCGCCGCCGTGCACCAGGGTCAACGTGGCTCCGGTGAGCTCGGCCAGCCGCTCCCCGACCAGGTGCGGTCGGACGTGGTCGTCGGTGCCGTGCACCACCTGCACCGGGCAGCGCACCTGCGCGCACACCGGCTCCAGCGGCTCGCACGCCGCCCCCTCGAGGCCGAGCCGGCCGGCGGTCGTGTCGACCAGCGTGCGCGCGGTCACGTCCGCGGACCAGCACAGCGCGTCCTCGAGCTGCTTGGTGCTGTGCGGCTCGGTGAACATCTGCCCGAAGAAGAACTCCCGGAAGTCGGTCAGGTCCTGCTCCAGCCAGTAGTACTTGTTGTACTTGGCCCATCCCCTGGTCTCCCGGTGACGCTGTCCCCAGGCGAACTGCTCCCGTTCCGGCTGCGAGACGGCGAGTCCGCAGGAGGGTGCGATGCCGAACAGGCCCTGCACCCGGTCCGGGTGCTCGGCCGCGACGTGCAGCGACCAGGTGACGCCGCACGACAGCGCCACCAGGACCGCCCGATCGGTCCCGGTGGCATCCAGCACGGCCACCGCGTCCGCGGCGTACGCGCTGTTGGCGTGGGCGGCCGCCCCCTCCGGCCGGCCGGACCCACCCGAGCCGCGGCCGTCGAAGGACACGACTCGGTAGTGCCGAGCCAGGTACGGGATCTGGAGCTTCCAGCACCGGGAATGGATGATCGACCAGGTCGGCATCAGCAGCACGGTCCGCGGCCCGTCCCCGTACACCGCGTAGGACAGGCGCACGCCGGCACGGGTGACGATCCCCTCCTGGTCCGGTGCCCGAGCCGGAACCTGCTCCAGCCTCATGCCCGTCATGGTCCCTCCGCCGAACGCGGTCCGCCAGGCTCCCTAGGGCCGTACCTCGAACACGTTGTTGAACGGGGTCTGCGCGGCGATGCGGAACCGGCTGAAACCGGCTGCGGTGACCACGTCACGGATCCTCGCCGGGCCGGCCTGGGTGCCCAACGCGAGCCCGACCTCCTGGGCGAGCGACGACGGCGTGCACAGCAGCGTGGAGAACCCGTAGTAGGCCCTGCCGACCGGGTTGAGGTTGTCCTCGACATGGTCGCCCGCCGCCGGCTCGACGATCATCCAGGTGCCGTCGTCGGCGATCGCCTTGCGGATGTGCGTGGCGGCCCCGACCGGGTCGCCCATGTCGTGCAGGCAGTCGAACATCGTGACCAGTTGGTAGCCGTCCCCGCCGAACTCGGTGCCGGGCGCTGTCTCGAACTCGATCTGGTCGGCGACCCCGGCCGCCTCCGCCCGGGTCCGAGCGGTCTGGATCGACTCGGCGTGGTAGTCGGCGGCGCGGAAGGTGCTGTTCGGAAACGCAGTGGCCATCAAGATGGTGGAGGCCCCGTGCCCACAGCCCACGTCGGCGACCCGGGCACCCTGGGTCAGCTTGTCCACCACCCCGTCCAGGGCGGGCAGCCATTCCTGCACCAGGTACGCGGCGTAACTGGGGCGGAAGAACCGCTCGCAGCCGACGTGCACGTCGGTGTTGTGCTGGTGCCAGCCCAGACCGTCGCCGGTACGAGCGGCCTGAAGGATGGCAGGCGTGTCACGAACCGTGCCATGGGCGACCTGGAACAGCCCGGGCACGAACGCGGGGCTGCTCTCGTCCGCCAGCGCCACCGCCTGCTCGGGCGGCAACGTGTAGCGGCCGGACGACGGCTCGTAGCTGACGTAGGACCCGGCGGCCTGCGCGTTCAGCCACTCGCGGGCGTAGTGCTCGTCGGTGCCGGTGCGCTCGGCCAGCTCGGCCGGGGTCGTGGGCCCGTGCCCGGCCAGGTCCCGGTAGTAGCCGAGCTGATCGCCCATCACGACCAGGGCCGCGTTGAGCGAGGCGCCGACCTCGTCGACGGCGCGGAACACGAACGCCATCAGCTTGTCGTGGTCGACCTCCGCGGGCGCCCCGTTGCCGGTGTCGCTGCCGGTGCCGGTGC
>CAZNCE010000082.1:10914-14338 GCA_964571285.1 uncultured Nocardioidaceae bacterium
CCGGGGTGCTGCCCGGCCTGGCCGGCGTCTGTGGTTGTCATGACCACCCTCCAAGGTTGCGACGGATACCTGCCACCGTCTCGGCCCGGCCGCGGTCGCCGCATCCGGTGACCCCCCTAGTCGTTCCGGCTCTACGATCGGAAGATGCTGGTCGGGCGCGCGGCCGAACGCGCGGTCATCGCCCGGCTGCTGGCCGGGGCCAGAGTCGGACGCAGCGGCGTCCTCGTGCTCGTCGGGGAGCCGGGGATCGGCAAGACCGCGCTCCTGGACCACGCGTTCGAGCAGGCGACCGACGCCCGGGTGCTGCGTGCGGTCGGCTCGCACAGCGAGCACGGTGTCGCGTTCGCCGGGCTGCACCAGGTGATTCGGCCGCTGGCCGGGCTGCTGGGCGCGATCCCGGATCCGCAGGCGCAGGCACTAGAGGTGGCGCTGGCGCTGCGGGACGGAGAGTCACGTGGCCGGTTCGCCGTCGGTGCGGCCACCCTCAGCCTGCTGAGCCGGGCCGCCGACGACAGCACGCTGGTGTTGCTGGTCGACGATGCGCACCTGCTGGACCGGCCGTCGACCGAGACGCTCGCGTTCGTGGCCAGACGGTTGATGGCCGACCGGATCGCGATCCTGGCAGCCGCCCGCCCCGGCGACGACAGCCCGCTCCTCGGAGCCGGGCTGCCGGAACGAGCCGTGCGCGGGCTGCTGCCGGACGAGGTCGGCCAGTTGCTGACCGCCCACACGGGCCGGCCGGCGAGTCGCTCGGTCGTAGACCGGCTGCACCAGACCACGCTGGGCAACCCGCTGGGCGTGGTGGAGCTGGCCGGGGACCTCGACGCCCTGGCGCAGCGTGCCCCCGGCGTGCCGGTGCGCGTGCCCGATGCCGTCGCGAAGGCGTTCGGTCGCCGGGCGGCCGAGCTGAGCGATGCGGCGCGCTGGGCGCTGCTGCTGGTGACCGTGGCCAACGGGGACCTGGCGCTGGCGGCGCGGGCGGCCGCCGTACCCGAGGTGTCTGCTCACCCTGGCCTGGGCGCCGAAGCCGCGGTGCCCTCTGGCGCCTCCGGCGTCGCTCCGCCGGCCGCGGGTCTCACGGCACTCACCGAGGCGGAGGCCGCGGGACTGCTGCGGATCGCTCCCGGCTCGGCCCAGTTCCGGCATCCGTTGGTGCGGTCCAGCGTCTACAGCACCGCCCCCGCCGAGGACCGGCGGGCCGCACACCGAGCCGTGGCAGCGGCGCTGCCGGACCCAGAGATCGAGCGACGCGCCTGGCATCTGTGCGAGGCCGCCGTCGGGGTCGACGACGAGGTGGCGGAGCTGCTGCACCGGGCGGGCGACCGGGCCGCCGCTCGCAGCGCCCACGACACCGCGGCCACCGCGTACGAGCGCGCCGCCCGGTTGAGCACCGCCCCGAGCCGGCAGGCCGAGCGGCTGCTGGCGGCGGGCCGGAGCAGCTGGCTGGCCGGGGAGCCGCTGCGGGCGGACCAGCTGCTGGCCCGGTCCGCCCGGCTGGCCGACGCGCCGGTGGTTCGCGCCGCCGCCGACGGGGATCGCGGCGCGATCGCGGGCCGCGCCGGGTCGCTGTCGACCGCGGTGCAGTTGCTCACCGACGCCGCGGAAAGGGTCGCCCCGGTCGATCCGGACACCGCCGTGCGGTTCCTCGCCGATGGTGTCGACGTCTGCTTCTACCTCGCCGACGCGCGGCTGGCCGCCCGGCTGTCGGACCGGATCGACGCGCTGTTGGAGTCCACCGCGGAGCCGGAGTCGCGGGCACGCGGCGAGGTGGCGGTCGGCGTGGCGGCCGTCCTCGGGGGTCAGGCCGGCATCGAGCGGATCCGCACCGGGGTGGCCGCGCTCGCGACCCTGCCGCGCCGGCCCGGGGACCCGGGCGTGCTGCGCTGGGAGATGCTCGGCTCGCTCTACCTGCGCGAACCGGGCGCCGGCCGAGCGGTCCTGGAGCAGCACGCCGCCGAACTGCGCCGGCAGACCGCGCTCGGCACGTTGCCGGTGGTGCTGTTCTACCTCGGCCGCGACCAGGCCACCACGGCCCGCTGGGACGACGCGGCCGCGACGTACCAGGAGGGCATCGCGCTGGCCCGCGAAGCCGGCGAGTCCACGGACCTGGCGGTCACGCTGGCCGCGCTGGCCTGGCTGCAGGCTCGCACCGGCCGGGTCGACGAATCCCGGCGCCACGCCGCCGAGGCCAAGCGGCTGGCCGCC
This sequence comes from uncultured Nocardioidaceae bacterium, assembly GCA_964571285.1. Classification (GTDB taxonomy): domain Bacteria; phylum Actinomycetota; class Actinomycetes; order Propionibacteriales; family Nocardioidaceae; genus CAZNCE01. The sequence goes on from CAZNCE010000082.1 coordinate 13,120, forward strand.
CAGCACGACATCCGGCTCGCCGGGATCTGGGCCCGGTTCGCCCTCGGCGATCTGGCGACGGCGCACGGCGAGAGCACCGCGGCGGTCGAGCAGTTCGACGCACTGCAGCGGCAACTGGACGCGCTCGGCTTCCGCGACGTCGACATGTCCCCCGGCCCGGAGCTCGCCGAGGCCCTGATGCGCACCGGCGACCGCGATCGGGCGCAGGCGGTGGCGGCGCGCTACCACGGGCAGGCGGCGGACAAGGGGCAGCCGTGGGCGCTGGCCCGTAGCAACCGGGCCCTGGCGACCACCGCCGGAGACCGGGACGCGGCCCGCTACTTCGGGCAGGCGCTGGAGCTGCACGAGGCCGCGCTCGACGTGTACGAGGAGGCCCGCACCCGCTGGTCGTACGGTGCCTGGTTGCGCCGCGCCCGGCAGCGGCGGCTGGCCCGCGAGCACCTGCGCGCGGCGGTACGGCTGTTCGACGAGCTCGGGGCCCGCCCGTGGGCGGACCGGGCGGCCGCCGAGCTGGCCGCCACCGGCGAGACGATCCGGCGGCGCGGCGAGGGGCCGCTGGCCGAGCTGACCGCTCAGGAGCTGCAGATCGCCCGCGCGCTGGGCACCGGCAGCACCACCCGGGAGGCCGCCGCCGCGCTGTTCCTGAGCCCGAAGACCGTGGAGTACCACCTGCGCCACATCTACACCAAGCTCGGCGTGCGCTCCCGTCCCGAGCTGGCGGCGGTGGTCGCGGGGTCCCGGGATCGGCCGGCCTGACGGCTCGGCGCCGCCTGCCGGTACGGCCGCGGCACCCGGCAGCCCGACCCAGCGCGACCGCGTACCCTGGGCCGGGTGACGGTCGCTCCCGAAGGACGCAAGCTGCTGCGCATCGAGGCGCGCAACGCGCAGACGCCCATCGAGAAGAAGCCGGCGTGGATCAAGACCCGCGCCAAGATGGGCCCGGAGTATTCCGAGTTGCGGGCTCTGGTGAAGTCCGAGGGGCTGCACACCGTGTGCCAGGAGGCCGGCTGCCCCAACATCTTCGAATGCTGGGAGGACCGCGAGGCGACCTTCCTGATCGGCGGCGACCAGTGCACCCGCCGGTGCGACTTCTGCCAGATCGACACCGGGAGACCCGAGCCGCTGGACCGCGACGAACCGCGGCGGGTGGCCGAGTCGGTGCGCCCCATGCAGCTGCGCTACGCGACGATCACCGGGGTGGCTCGCGACGACCTGCCCG
>CAZNCE010000083.1:0-14276 GCA_964571285.1 uncultured Nocardioidaceae bacterium
ATCTCCAGCACCCGCCCGGACCTGGCCAGGTGATCGTCGTCGTCGGTGGGCAGGTACTCCGCGTTCCACTGCTTGCCGGTCACGTCGTAGACGGCCTGCAGCCGGTTGGAGGCGGTCTCGTCCGGCCCGAAGATGCGGAAGTTGTCCGGGTTGCGGCGGATCACCTCGGTCAGCCAGGTGCCCAGCACCCGGGTCGGCTCGGCGATCCGTGCTCCGGGTCGGGGTACGTCCACGGCGAAGTCGGTCCACTCCGGCATCCGCAGGTCGCGCAGCAGCAGCCCGCCGTTGGCGTGCGGGTAGGCGCTCATCCGCAGTTCGCCGCGTGCCGCCAGCGCGGCGACGTCCTCGACCAGGGTGCCGTTCGCGTCGAACAGCTCCTCCGCGCGGTAGGACCGCAGCCAGTCCCTGAGCAGCTGCAGGTGTTCGTCGGTGTCGCGCGCGTTGGACAGTGGCACCTGGTGAGACCGCCAGGAGTCCTCCACCCGGTGGCCGTCGATGGTCTCCGGGCAGGTCCAGCCCTGGGGGGTGCGCAGCACGATCATCGGCCAGCTGGGCCGGTCGGTGTCGCCGTCGGCCGCAGCCTGCTTGATCTGGGCGATCTCGTTGAACACCTCGTCCAGCAGCCGGGCGAAGCGCCGGTGGACCGACAGGTGGTCCTCGTCGTCGAAGCCCGCGGTGAACAGGTGCGGCTGGTGGCCGTACCCCCTCATCAACGCGAGCAGCTCCTCCTCCGGGATCCGGGCCAACACGGTCGGGTTCGCGATCTTGTAGCCGTTCAGGTGCAGGATCGGTAGCACGACGCCGTCGGTGGCCGGATTGATGAACTTGTTGGAATGCCAGCTCGTGGCCAGCGGCCCGGTCTCCGCCTCACCGTCGCCGACCACTGCGGCCACCAGCAGATCGGGGTTGTCGAACACCGCGCCGTACGCGTGCGACAGCGCGTAGCCGAGCTCGCCGCCCTCGTTGATGGAGCCGGGGGTCTCCGGAGCCACGTGGGAAGGCACGCCACCCGGGAACGAGAACTGGCGGAACAGCCGGCGCATGCCCTCCTCGTCGGCCGAGACGTCCGGATACACCTCGCTGTAGGTGCCGTCCAGGTACGCGTTCGCGACCAGCCCGGGGCCGCCGTGTCCGGGTCCGGTCAGGTAGATCGTGGACTGCGACCGGTCGGCGATCACCCGGTTCAGGTGGGTGTAGACGAAGTTCAGTCCGGGGGTGGTGCCCCAGTGCCCGAGCAGCCGCGGCTTGACGTCTTCGCGGGTCAGCTCCCGGCGCAGCAGCGGGTTGTCCAGCAGGTAGATCTGGCCGACCGAGAGGTAGTTCCCGGCGCGCCACCAGCGGTCCAGCTGCTCCAGACGCGCTTGGTCCAGATCGACGACCGGGCGGTGCGGCCAGGAGCCGTCGGTCCCGGGCTGGTGTGGAGCGGTGTCGCTGTCGTGCTCGGTCCCCCCGGTAGACGTCTCGGCCACCTGGTCGACGTGCTGGGTCATGGAGGTCTGCCCTTCGTCTCGAGGCGCGGTGTGGTCCCACCTTGCCCGGAATACCCCGGGTGCGACACCCCCGAGCAACCAGCTCGGGCCGGCTCCCACGACAGGCATTGCCAATACGTCCGGCATGTCCGATGCTCGGTCCGTATCCGGCGGTGCCTCGAAGGAAGTGGTCCTGGGGCGGGCGCGGGCACCCGCGACCAGTCCCGGTTCGCCTCTCGTCCGAGGACAACCCGAGCCATCAGGAGGGACACGACGGTGACCGACACGACACCCACCACCCCGCGGCGGGTCAGCATCGAGGACCTGCCCACGCTGGTCGGCCGCAACCTGGGCACCTCCGGACCGATCGAGGTGCCCCAGCACCGGATCGACGCGTTCGCCGAGGCCACCGAGGACCGGCAGTGGATCCATGTGGACGCTGACCGGGCGCGTGGCGGACCGTTCGGCGGAACCATCGCGCACGGATACCTCACCCTGTCGCTGAGCACCGCGCTGTTCTGGCAACTGCTCGAGGTGCCGGATGCCGCCCAGGTGATCAACTACGGACTCAACAAGGTGCGGTTCCCGGCACCGGTACCGTCCGGATCGTCGGTGCGGATGAGCCTCGTCATAGAGTCGGTGGACGAGGTCCCGAACGGCTACCAGGTCGCCTACCGCGGCACGGCCGTCGTCGACGGCCAGGACAAGCCGGCCTGCGTCGCGCAGGGACTGTTCCGCTACTACCGGAGCTGACCGTGATGGATGAGAACCTGCCGGACGGCAACGCCGGGCTGCCCGGGCTCCGGGCACTCCGACAGGCGGCGGTCGCCGTACAGGCGAAGGTGGACCCGCTCGGCTGGGGCCCGGCGACCGCCAAGGTCCTCGCCCGCGCCGGGACGAACCCGGCGGGGCTGACCACCGCGCTGACCCGGCTGCTGGTGGGCAGCGCCCAGGTGCCGGTGGCCGCCGCCGGGCGGGCGCTGGCGCTGCCGGTGACCCCGCCGGTCGAGCCGGACCCCAAGGACCGGCGCTTCGACGACCCGGCCTGGCGGGACAACGCATACTTCTTCGCGCTGCGCTCGGCCTACGACGTCGCGGCCCGGTGGGTGGACGACCTGCTCGCGGCCGGGTCGCACGACGACGACCTCGCCGACCGCAAGGCGGCGATGGCGTTGCACCTGATGGTGGACGCGCTGGCGCCCACCAACTTCGCGCCCACCAACCCGACCGCGCTGGTCCGGGCCTTCCAGACCGGCGGGGCCAGCCTGGCCAAGGGTGCGGCGTTCGCGATCGAGGACCTCCGGGAACGCGGCGGTTTCCCGCTCAAGGTGGACACCAGCGGGTTCCGGCTGGGGGAGAACCTGGCCTGCACGCCGGGCAAGGTCATCTACCGCAACGACCTGATCGAGCTGCTGCAGTACGCCCCGCAGACCGAGCAGGTGCATGCGGTCCCGATCCTGATGAGCCCGCCGTGGATCAACAAGTACTACGTGATGGACCTGGCCCCCGGCCGCAGCTTCGTCGAGTGGGCGGTGCAGCACAACCGCACGGTGTTCATGATCAGCTACCGCAACCCCGACGAGTCCATGCGCGGCGTCACCATGGACGACTACCTGGAACAGGGGCTGCTGGCGGCGCTGGACGTGGTGGAGGCGGTGACCCGGGCGGACCGGATCGACGTCGTCGGGCTGTGCCTGGGCGGAGCGATGACCGGCATGGGCGCCGCGTACCTCACGGCCGGCGGTGACCAGCGGCTCGGCAGCATCACCTTGCAGAACACGATGCTGGACTACTCGTGCCCCGGTGACCTCGGGACGATGGTCGACCCGCCGACGCTGGAACGGCTGAACGCGCGGATGCGCGAGACCGGCTTCCTGGCCGCGGAGGACATGGCGTCCGCGTTCGACATCCTGCGGGCCCGCGACCTGATCTTCCGCTACATCCCCACGCGCTGGCTGGCCGGCGAGGAACCGCCCGCGTTCGACATCCTTGCCTGGAACGGCGACTCCACCCGGATGCCCGCGGCGATGCACTCGTCGTACCTGACCTCGTTGTACGGCCGGAACGCGCTCGCCGAGGGCACCATGGAACTGGCCGGCCGGACGCTGGACCTGGGCGCGGTGGACCGCGACACCTACGTCGTCGGCGCGGTCAACGACCACATCGTGCCGTGGCGGTCCTCGTACGCCGCCACCCGGCTGCTCGGCGGCAGTGTGCGGTACGTGCTGTCGTCCGGCGGCCACATCGCGGGCATCGTCAACCCGCCGTCGCCGAAGAGCTGGCACGAGACCGTCCCGGCGGCCGCCGAGTATCCGCCCGATCCAGACGACTGGCGCGAGACCGCGCAGCGCCGGCAGGGCTCGTGGTGGGAGGACTGGGTCGAGTGGGCCAACCAGCGCGCCGGTGACCTGGTCAAGCCGCCCCGGATGGGGAACCGGAAGCATCGACCGATCGAGGACGCCCCCGGGACCTACGTGCACGGCTGAGCAACCGGTCAGGATTCGAGAAGCGCCGGCCGTCGGGCCACGCCTAGCGTGCCTGGCATGACCGCAATCGAAGCCATCACTCTCGACGTCCCCGACACCACCGCGGCCGGCGCCTTCTACGCCGCCGCTTTCGACCTCGGCGACCAGGTGCGGGTCCGTGCCGCGCAGCGCCCCTCGCCGGAGTTCCGCGGGTTCACGCTGTCCCTGGTCGTGTCCCAGCCGCGCGCTGTCGACAGCTTCATCGGCACCGCACTGGACTCCGGTGCCACCGTGATCAAGCCCGCCAAGAAGAGCTTCTGGGGCTACGGCGGGGTGGTCCGCGCCCCCGACGGGGCGATCTGGAAGATCGCCACCTCGAGCAAGAAGGACAATGGCCGGCCGACCCGCGAGATCGACGGCTTCGTGGTGCTGCTCGGGGTCGCGGACGTCAAGGCCAGCAAGCAGTTCTACGTGGACCATGGCCTCGACGTCGCCAAGAGCTTCGGCGGCAAGTACGCCGAGTTCGCCGCGCCCGGGTCGTCCGTGACGCTGGCGCTGTACGGCCTCAGGGCGCTCGCCAAGGACGCGGGCGTGTCCCCGGACGGGCACCCGGACGGCGCAGCCGCGCACGGCTTGACGATCCGCGCCGACGCCGGGGACTTCACCGACCCGGACGGGTTCACCTGGGAGCACGGGCGCGCGGAGTCGTGAACTGCACGGTCGGATACCACGAGGCGCTGTCCCGGGCGCACGCGCCCACCGGGCACGAGTCGCCATCGCCGAGGCCGCCTACGCTCGACCTGATGCGGGTCTACACGATCGGTCACTCCACGCGGAGCCTCGACGAATTGGTCGCGGCGCTGCGCAGCTTCGAAGTGGACCTGCTCGCCGACATCCGCACCGTGCCCAGGTCCCGGCATACGCCGCAGTTCAACGCGGACCGGCTGTCGGCCGAACTGCCGGAGCGCGGGATCGCGTACCTGCACCTGGGCCGGCTGGGCGGTCTGCGGCACACCCGCAAGGACTCACCCAACACCGGCTGGCACAACGCCAGCTTCCGCGGCTACGCCGACCACATGCAGACCGACGAGTTCGCCGCGGGGGTGGACGAACTGCTCGCGGCCGCCGAGGGTCGCACGCCCGCGGTGATGTGCGCCGAAGCGGTGCCGTGGCGGTGCCACCGGTCGATGGTCGGCGACGCCCTGCTGGTCCGTGGCCACGAGGTGTTCGACATCTTCGAGGAGGGCAAGGCCCGCCCGAAGCGGCTGACCGGGTTCGCCGAGGTCGACGGGCACCGGCTGACCTACCCGGGCGAGTCGGATCACTCGTCCTCCTCGACGAACTGATCCCAGCTGACGTCCACGACGCCGTCGAGCTCGGAGAGCCGGCCGAGCAGGCGTTGCGGGGTCGCCCGCCCGGTCAGCACCAGCGACACGGCCACCAGGCCGCGTTCCGGCTGGGCCCGATCCACCGCACCCTCCGCGCGGCCGTGGCTGCTCAGCTTGGTCACCACCCACGCCTCCTGGGTGCAGATCTCGAGCACCCGCCGCAGCACCCCGCGACCGTCCACGTAGCTGATGTGCAGGTGTCGCCGCCGATGGGTCGAGCCGGGCAGCCAGCGGACCAGGGCGGTCAACGCGTAGACGATCAGGAAGTAGCCCGCGGTGGTGACCACCGCCAGCACCGGCAGCCCGGCGCCGGCCGCCATGCCGACCGCGGTGGTCAGCCAGACCGACGCGGCGGTGGTCAGCCCGCGTACGACGTCTTGCCGGACGAAGATGATCCCGCCGCCGATGAACCCGATGCCGGACACGATCTGTGCCGCCACCCGGGACGGATCGACGGTCGCGTGCGCGCCGAGCACGTCGGCGAAGCCGTACTTGGAGACCAGCACGATCAGCGCCGCGGCGAAGCCGATGATGGTGTGGGTGCGGATCCCCGCGGCCTTGCCACGGAGCTCGCGTTCCAGGCCGATGCAACCGGCCAGGACGAGGGCGATGCCCAGCTCGGCAAGCTGCTGCCAGCCCTGCCCCGCCGGTTCCCAGAACCCGGCCGCCACGCTCACCCCGCGGCCTCCAGCCGCAGCAGCGCCGTCTTGGTGGCGATCCCGCCGGCATAGCCGCCGAGGCTGCCGTCGGTGCGGATCACCCGGTGACAGGGCAGCACGATCGGCAGCGGGTTCGTGGCGCAGGCGGAACCGACGGCGCGCACCGCCCGTGGGCTGCCGACCGCGATCGCGACCTCCCGGTAGTTCTCGGTACGCCCGTAGGGGATCGCCGGCAGATGTTCGACGACGTGCCGCCGGAAACCGCTGGACAGCGTCAGGTCGAGGGGCAGCTCGAATCGGGTGCGCCGCTGCCGGAAGTACTCGTCCAGCTGGGTCGCCGCCGCGTCGAGACGGGCAGGGGAGTGCAGCACCCGCGGGCTGATCCGGTCGGCCAGCGCCTGCAGCACGGCCCCGTGGTCCTGGCCGGGGAACGCCAGCCGGACCAGCCCGCGCTCGGTGGCGGCGAGCAGCAGTTCGCCGACCGGCGTGTCCACCGTGCGGTAGGCGACGTCCAGCAGCCCGTCTCGCTCCGCCTGCCGGGCCAGCCGGTCGTGCAACCCGGTCAGGGTCTGTCGGTCGGCGTTCATCGGGCTTCCTCCGCTCCGTCTCGCATCCTGTGCCGCAGGGTCGCGATCCCGTCGGCGGCGGCCCGCCGTGCCGCCGCGGCCGTACCCCCCACCAGCCCGGCCACCTCGGCGTACGGCAGTCCGGCCAGGTAGCGGTAGGCGATCACCTGCCGTTGCTTGTCGGGCAACTCGGCCACCAGCTCCCAGGACTCGCCCAGCAGCCGGCCGTCCACCGCAACGCCGTTGTCGCCGGGCGGTTCCGGGACCTCGGCGACGGGCACCGCCCGGCGCGACCGCGACCGCAGCACGTCGACTGCGCGTCGCTGTGCGATGCGCACCAGCCAGGCCTCGAGGTTGGCGTCGTCGGGCAGCTCCGGGTAGCCGCGCAGCGCGGACAGGAACGTCTCCGACCACACGTCCTCGGCGTCTGAGTGGCCGACCACGGCTCGGCACAGCCGCAGCACAGCCGGGCCGTGTTGCCGCACGACCTGCTCGAACGGTGGCTTGCTCCCCATTACCGGGTAGTCGTTCCTTCGGCTCGGAATGTGAGGTGTCGGATGGCCGGATGCTCGGCGCCGGAAGCCTCAGCTCCAGGGCGGTGGGATCGGCAGCCCCGCGGGGGACGTGATCTGGCCCGGCACACCACGGGCGAGCCACAGCAACAGCTCGCCGGCCGTGCCCTCGACCACCGGGCCGCCGCCCGCCAGCGGCAGCTCCTCGCCGCGGTCCGTTCGAAGGGTGAGCGCCGGAGCGTCGCCGCCGGCCTCCCACTGCCGTACCCCACGGCGCAGGGTGCGGTCGACCCAGCCGTGATCGACGTCGTCGAACCCGAACTCCAGGCGCAGGTCGACGTGGTGGAACACCACCTCCAGCAGCCGCATCGCCGGCAGCTGGCCGCCGGTGATCCGGTTCCCGGTCCGGGAACGGATCTCCGCGTCGCCGGCCGGCCCCAGCAACGCCGAGCAGGCCTCCCGGAACCGCGCGGCGGTGTCCGCCACGTCGTCCACCAGCTCCTTGGGGTCGCGGTGTGCCCCCTCCTCGATGTCGCGGTCCCGGGACTCCTCGGAGGCGTACGCCGGCCGCTCCTGCCCGTCCTCGGCCCAACGGACCAGGTTGACCAGCGCGTCGGCGTTGCGGGCCAGATGTGCGGCGATGTGGGCCCGGGTCCACCCCGGACACAGCGACGGTTCCTGCCAGCCGTCGGCCGGGAGGCCGCTCAGGTCGTCCACCAGCAGCGCCGTCTGGCGATCCAACAGGTCGAGGTTCTCGGCGATCCGGTTCGGGTTGCTCATACCGCCATGCTGCCGTAGCCGATGCTCCGGCGCCTGCGCGCACCGGAACGGAACGGCTTCGCGCGCCTCGCTGCGGGTCTATGGTCGGTGGCGTGCTGCGCATCGATGAGCGGGAGGTCGAACGCCGTCGCACGGCGCTCGAGGAGCGCACGGGGGAGTGGAGGCCACGGTCGCTGGCCGCCGCCTTCGACGAGGTGGCCGCGCGGCATCCGGACCGTCCCTACGTCCTGCACGAGCGGGGCGTCCTGACCTACGCCGAGGTGCGGGACCGATCCGTCCGGCTGGCGGCCGGGCTGATCGGGCTCGGCGTCGAACCGGGAGAACGGGTGGCGCTGCTGGTGGACAACCGGCCGGACTACCCCGTGCTGAAGCTGGCGGTCGCCCGCGCCGGCGCGGTGGCGGTGCCGCTGAACTACGCGTACCGCGCCGACGAGCTGCTGGACCGGCTGCGCCAGGCCAGGGCGCGCGTGCTGGTGAGCATCGACGCGTCGCTGGCGACCGACTTCCTCGCCGTCTTCGACGAGCGGCTGCCGGGCTGGGAGGACGGCGTCGACGACGACCGGGTGCCCGACCTGCGACACATCGTGCTGGCCGAGCCCGGACTGCGCGACGGCGCGCTCGACCTGGACCGGCTCGCCGCCGGCGCGGTGCACGCCGGGGAGGTGGCGGATCGCAGCGCCGCCGTTGCACCGGACGACGTGTGCGACATCGTGTTCACCTCCGGGACGACCGGGCATGCGCTGGGCGCGGAGCTGACCCACGACATGGTGCTGCGGAGCGCGTACGGCTCGGCGTACCACCGGGCGTTCGACGACGGGTGGCGGATCAGCTTCGCGCTGCCCCTGTATCACGTTTTCGGTTATGTGGAAGGAATGCTGGCGGCGATGTTCGCCGGCGGGGCCATCGCCCCGCTGCGGGTGTTCAACCCCAAGACCGTGCTGGAGACGATCGAGCGGCATCGGGTCAACGAAGTGCTGTTCGTGCCCACCATGACCATCGCCGTCGTCGACGAGGCGGCCAAGGGCGGCTACGACCTGAGCACCCTGCAGTCGGTGTTCTCGGCGGCCGCGCCGGCACCGGCCTGGCTGTGGGAGCGGGTGCTCAGCGACCTCGGGCCGCGGATGATCTTCACCGGGTACGGCCAGACGGAGGTGTCGGCGGCGACCGCGCTCACCTTCCCGGGGGACGGGATCGAGACCGTGGCGTCGGTGGTGGGCGCTCCGAAGCTCGGCGGCGTGGCGGCCCGGGACGCGGGCCCGGACGGTCGGCTGGCGGTCTACCGAACCGTGGACCCGTTCTCGGGCCGGCCGCTGGCAGCGGGCGAGCCGGGGGAGCTCAGCGTCCGCGGGCCCCAGGTGACCCGGCAGTACTTCGACGACCCGGAGCGCACCGCGGCGTTGATCGACGCCGACGGCTGGCTGCGGACCGGCGACCTCGGGCGGATCGACGAGCACGGCTACCTGGTGCTGACCGGTCGCAGCGGCGAGCTGTTCAAGGTGGGTGGCGAGCTGGTGGCGCCGGCGGAGGTGGAGCGGCTGCTCACCTCGCTGGAGGGTGTCAGCCAGGCCTATGTCGTCGGGGTGCCCGACCAGCGGTACGGCGAGGTCCCCTGGGCGTTCGTGGTGCCGGTCGAGGGGGCCGCGCTGGACTCCCGCCACCTGGTGTCGGAATGCCGCCGCCGGCTCGCGCCGTTCAAGGTGCCGCGCGGAGTCACGCTGCTCACCGCGGACGGGCTGCCCACCACCGCGACCGGGAAGGTGCAGAAGTTCCTGCTGGCCGACCGGGTCGACCGCTGAGCCTGCCGGCTGCTCCGCCGGTCGCGTCCGCGTACCCGCGGTCGAGCTGCCGCTAGCCGGACGGGTTGCGGCGGGGCCGCAGCTGGCCGTTCGGCAGCGGCGGCGCCGGCAGCCGGTCGACCCGCCCCCGATACCCCAAGACCCGCCCGAACCGGTCAGACTCCCGCTGCCAGTCCTCGCGGAACGCGACGATGTCGTCGTGGCTGCGGCCGATCAGGTTCCACCACATGATGATCTCCTCGCCGAACGGCTCGCCGCCCAGCAGCACCAGCCGGGCCTGCTCGGGGCCGGTGTTCAGCACGGTGAGCCGCTCGGGGCCGGGGCCTACATACCCCATCTCCGCGCGCCCGACGGCCGTACCCTCCAGTTGAACCGTGCCGGTGTCGACCAGCAGGCCGTGTTCGTACCCGGGATCGACCGGCAGCGTGACCCGGGCCGCGGGATCGAGCAGCAGTTCCGCGCCGAGCAGGGGGCTGAACACCGGCACCGGCGAGTCGTGCCCGGCCAGGGAGCCCACGAACACCCGCACCATCGCGCTGTCCAGGTCGAACACGTCGGGCACGTAGTGCTGGAAGTCGCGGGGCGTGTCCGCGGACGCGGCCGGCAGCGCCACCCACAGCTGCACGCCGTGCAGGACCGTGGTGTCGGGGGTCGACACCTCCGAGTGGCAGATGCCGTGCCCGGCGGTCATCAGGTTGAGTTCGCCGGGGCGGACCAGTTCGTGGGTGCCGATGCTGTCGCGGTGCTCGATCTCGCCGGTGAACAGCCAGCTCACGGTCTGCAGGCCGGTGTGCGGGTGCGGAGGGACGTCCATGCCGCCGCTGACCGACACGTCGTCGGGCCCGTAGTGGTCGACGAAGCACCAGGCGCCGATCAGTGAGCGCTGCCGCTGCGGGAGGGTGCGGCGCACGGTCATCGCCCGGGGGCCGCCCAGCGGAACCTCGCGTGCGCTGAGGATCTCCACCGCGGCCCTGCCGCCGGCGGGCGCGGCCGGCTGTGGGGCTTCCTCGCAGGTGATCTCCTCGGGCCGCACCTCGAGATTGCTCATGTCCCCACTGTGCCAGGCCCCGGATTCGTCTGCGGTCGTCCAGCGCGACTCGCCCGCGCAACCGCAGACGAATCGGGGCGGGGATAGCGTGAGGCTGAAGGAGGTGCCGGTGGCGATACGTGCGCGCGACCCACGGACGCGCATCCTCGTCGCCCTGATGCTGGCCATGGCGCTGGTCGCCATGGACACCACGATCGTCGCCACCGCCATCCCCCAGGTGGTCGGCGACCTGGGCGGGTTCTCCCTGGTCGGCTGGGTGTTCTCGGTGTACCTGCTGGCCCAGACCGTCACCATCCCGGTGTACGGCAAGTTCGCCGACCTGTACGGCCGCAAGCCCGTGCTGGTGCTCGGCTCGGTGGTGTTCCTGGTGGGGTCGGTGCTGTCCGCAGCGGCGTGGAACATGCTCGCGCTGATCGTGTTCCGCGCCCTGCAGGGGCTCGGCGCCGGCTCCATCGGCGCGACGGTCAACACCGTCGCCGGGGACCTGTACGACGTCCGCGAGCGCGGCAAGGTGCAGGGCTGGCTGTCCAGCGTGTGGGGGATCTCGGCGGTGGTAGCGCCGGCGCTGGGCGGGGTGTTCGCCGAGTACGCGTCGTGGCGATGGATCTTCTTGGTCAACGTGCCGATCGGCGTGCTGGCCCTGACGTTGATCATCCGCGACCTGCATGAGGACGTGCAGCGTCACCAGCACCGGATCGACTACGCCGGCGCCGGGCTGCTGCTGGCCACCGGTGCGCTGCTGATCTTCGGTCTGCTGCAGGGCGGCACCAGCTGGCCGTGGCTGTCCGCGCCCAGCGTGCTGGTGTTCGCCGGTGCCGTCGTGGCCGGGATCGCCGCGGTCGCGGTGGAGCGGCGCGCCGCGGAGCCGATCATGCCGCCCTGGCTGTGGACCCGCCGGGTCACCGCCGGCTCGTACGCCGCGACCACGGTGGCCGGGCTGCTGGTGATCGGGCTGTCCACGTTCCTGCCCACCTGGGCGCAGTCGGTGCTCGGCCTCGGACCGGTCGCGGCCGGTTTCGTGCTGGCGGTGATGAGCATGTCCTGGCCGACGGCGTCGGCGCTGTCCAGCCGGCTCTACTTGCGGATCGGGTTCCGCGACACCGCGGTCGTGGGCGGGCTGTTCACCGTCGCGGCTGGGACCGTGTTCGTGTTGACCAGTGCCGACGCCGGCGTCTGGCAGCCGGTGCTCGGCAGCCTGCTGATGGGGGCCGGGCTGGGCCTGATCACCACCTCGCTGATCGTCGGCCTGCAGTCCACCGTGGGCTGGTCCCAGCGTGGGGTCGTCACCGGCGGCGCGATGTTCTCCCGGTTCCTCGGCCAGAGCCTGGGTGCGGCGATCTTCGGCGCCGTGACCAACGCGGTCCTGCTGCACCACATCGCCGCTGCTCCGCAACGGCTGCACGGCCAGATCCCGCAGGATGTGGACCAGGTCAGCCGGGTGCTGACCGGCGGGCACGCGTCGCCGGCCGCCGCGGAGTTCATGCGCACCGCGCTGCACGCCTCCACGCATGCGGTGTTCCTGGGCCTGCTGGCGGCCGGTATCGCCACGATCTTGCTGTTGCTGGCGTTGGTGCCGCGGCACTTCCCGACGGTGGACCGGGGCGCGCCGGCGCATGAGGGATGATCGTCCGATGACTCGGCACGACCAGCCGCCCGCGGCCGCGCATCCTGTCGACCGGTGGGGGGTGCAACTGACCTGGACCGACGCGTACGGGCAGGTGCGGGACACCCCGGAGCAGACCCTGCGGACGCTGCGCGCGGCGATCGGCGAGCCTCCCGCCGACCTGGAGCACACCGCGCCGGTGGTGGCCCGCCCCGGGGGCCGGCTGTCGCTACCGGTGGGGGAGCGTGTCGTCGAGGTGGTCTGCGAGGACGGCACCCTCCGATCGCTCGGCGCCGTTGGCGCGGACGCCGGCGAGGTGCTCCCCGGCGACTTCCCGCTCGGCTACCACCGGATGCGGATGGCCTCGGGAGTCGAGCGGCGGCTGATCGTATCGCCGGGCCGGTGCTGGCTGCCCGACGGTTGGCGTGCGTGGGGGCTGACCGTGCAGGTCTACGCGACCATGTCGAACGCATCCCGGCGCTGGGGGGTCGGCGACCTGGGGGACCTGGCCGTGCTGCGGGACTGGGCGCAGCGCAGCGGAGCCGGGTTCGTGCAGACCAGCCCGCTGCACGCGGTGGCGCCCACGCTGCCGCAGGAGGACTCCCCGTACCTGCCTGCCACTCGCCGGTTCCGCAACCCGGTGTACGTGGACGTGTCCGCCGTACCCGGTGGCGCGGACCTGGCCGACGGCGCGCTGGAAGCCGAGGGACCTGCCGACGGGCGGGTCGACCGCAACCGGGCCTGGCGGGCCAAGCGCGACGTGTTGTGGCGGGTCTTCGACAAGGCCGAGGAACTGGCCGAATACCACATCTGGCGAGACGCCCAGGGCCAGCCGTTGCACCGGTTCGCCACTTGGTGCGCGTTGGCCGAGCAGTACGGCCCGGACTGGCGGGACTGGCCTGCGCCCCTACGCGATCCGGGTGGCACCGCGGTGGCCGACTTCGGGTCCGAGCACCGCCGGCGGGTGGACTTCTTCGGCTGGCTGCAGTGGCTGCTGGACCGGCAGCTGCGGGCCGCGACCGGCGACCTGCCGGTGATCCAGGACCTGCCGATCGGGGTAGCGGCCGGCGGTGCCGACGCCTGGGACTGGCAGGACGTGCTGGCCAGCGGGGCGGCGGTGGGTGCGCCGCCGGATGTGTTCAACTCCGCCGGGCAGGAGTGGGGGTCGCCTCCCTTGGTGCCGTGGCGGCTGCGGGCGGCCGACTACGAGCCGTTCATCGCCTCCGTGCGGGCGACGATGGCCGGCGCCGGCGGCATCCGGATCGACCATGTGATGGGGCTGTTCCGGCTCTGGTGGGTGCCGCAGGGAAGCAGCCCAGCCGACGGCGCGTACGTGCGCTATCCCAGCGCGGACCTGCTCGACATCGTTGCGCTGGAGAGCCACCGGCAGCGCGCGATCGTGGTGGGGGAAGACCTCGGCACGGTCGAACCGGGGGTACGGGAGGCGCTCGGCGAGCACGCGATGCTGGGCTACCGGCTGCTGTGGTTCGAAGACGACGACCCCGCGGACTGGGCGGGGTGCGCACTGGCCGCGGTGACCACCCACGACCTGCCCACGATCGCCGGGCTGTGGACCGGGAGCGACGTCCGCGAGCAGGCCCGGCTGACCGGCGCCGCCCACCAGGACCTGGCCGAGGGGCGGTCGCAGATGCTGGCGCGGCTGAACCGCAGCGGCGTCGCTGCGGGGGCGTCGGTGCCCGATGTGGTGCGAGCGGCGCACCGGTGGCTCGGCCGGGCCCCGTCGGTGCTGGTCGCCGCGACCCTGGAGGACGCGGTCGGCCAGGCGCGCCGCCCCAACCTGCCGGGTGCTGACCGGGACAACTGGCGGATCCCGCTGCCGGTTCCGGTGGACGAACTGCCCGAGCACCCGCTGGTGCAGGCCGTGGTCGCCGAGCTGTCGGCGGTCGTGTCTCGCTCCGGCTGACCGGTCGCCCGGGCCGGGCTGACCGCCTTGTCCATGCGCCGGATCCACCGTGGCGCGTTGGGCAGG
>CAZNCE010000084.1:0-14238 GCA_964571285.1 uncultured Nocardioidaceae bacterium
CGCTGGGAGACGGTCGCGGACACCGGCGGCGCCGGCCTGCACCGCGGCGGCAACGCGGTCGACGTCGCGTACCGGTTCCTGGAGGGCGGCACCATCGCCATCCACGACGACCGCTGGCTCACCTACCCCTGGGGCGTGAACGGCGGGGAGCCCGGGCGCCGCGGCCGCAAGTGGATCGATCGGGCCGACGGCAGCCGGGAGGTGCTGCCCAGCAAGGTCCACGACGTCCGGGTGTATCCAGGAGACGTGCTGCACTTCGTGACCTGGGGTGGCGGCGGCTGGGGCGACCCGCTGGCCCGCGACCCGCAGTTGGTCGGGCTGGAGGTGCGGCGTGGCCTGGTGACCGCCGACGGAGCCCGGCGCTACGGGGTCGTGTGCGACGAGGTCGGCGTGGTGGACGACGAGGCGACCGAGCGGCTGCGTACCGAGCTGCGCACCGGCCGCCCCGACCCGCTGCCCACGTTCGACATGGGCCCGCCGTTGGAGACCATCCTCGCCCGCTGCGAGGAGGAGACCGGGCTGCCCGCGCCGCGGCCACCGGTGCCGCTGCTGTAGCCGATGACAGGAGGAGCGTGATGGAGTCCCACGGCGGCGCCGCCCAGGGGTTCGCGGAGGGTTTCGCCGGCCGGCTCACCCCGGGCCGCCGGCCGGCCGTGCTCGCGATCGACATGATGCGCGCGTACTTCGACGAGCAGAGCCCGTTCTGCCTGCCGTCGACGGCCTGCCTGGACTCGGCAGCCCGGGTGCTCGCCGCCGCCCGCGAGGCCGGGGCGCTGGTGGTGCACACCCGCGTGGCGTACGGCGCGGGCGGCGTGGACGCGGGTGTCTTCCTGCGCAAGGTCGGCGGGCTGGCCCAGCTGATCGGCGGCGGGCCGATGGGCGAGCTGATGCCGCAGGTGGCGCCGGTGGAGGGCGAGCTGGTGGTGGTGAAGCAGTACGCCAGCGCGTTCTTCGGCACCTCGCTGGCCTCGACGCTGGTCGCCTCCGGCGTGGACACGGTCGTCGTGACCGGGGTCAGCACCAGCGGCTGCGTGCGGGCCAGCGCAGTAGACGCGTTGCAGTACGGCTTCGTGCCGCTCGTCGTGCGGGATGCCGTCGCCGACCGGGGTGACGGGCCGCACGAGGCGAACCTGTACGACCTGCAGGCAAAGTACGCCGAGGTCCTGGACGAGGATGCCGCGGTTGCGTACCTGAAGGAGGCCCGGTGAGCGTCGTCATCTGTGAGGTGTCCCCACGGGACGGCCTGCAGAACGAGGACGTGTCGGTCTCGACACCGGACAAGGTCGAACTGGTGCGGCGGGCGGTCGGGGCCGGCGCCCGGCGGGTCGAGGTCACCAGCTTCGTGCACCCGCGGCGGGTGCCGCAGCTGGCGGACGCCGAGAACGTGCTGGCCGCGCTGCCGCGCGACAATGGGGTGAGCTACGCCGGGCTGGTGATGAACCAGCGCGGGCTCGACCGCGCGGTCGCCGCCGCGGTGGACGAGGTCAACATCGTGGTGGTGGCGACCGACACGTTCTGCCAACGCAACCAGGGCATGACGACGGCCCAGGCCTGCGACATCGCCGCCGACCTGGTGTCCCGGGCACGAGACCAGGGGCTGTTCACCACGGTGTCCGTCGGGGCGGCTTTCGGCTGCCCGTTCGAGGGCGAGGTCGGCCTGGACCGGCTGACCGAGGTGCTGCAGCGGGTCGCGGACACCGGCCCGGACGAGGTCGCGCTGGCCGACACGATCGGGGTCGCCGTGCCGTCGGATGTGACCGAGCGGGTACGCCTGGCCGCCGAGGTGGTGGGTCCGGACACGCCGCTACGGCTGCATCTGCACGACACCCGGCACACCGGGGTGGCCAACGCCGCCGCAGCGGTGGAGGCCGGTGTCGCGGTGCTGGACGCCAGTATCGGCGGCACCGGCGGCTGCCCGTTCGCCCCCAATGCCACCGGCAACGTGGCGACCGAGGATCTGGTCTACCTGTTCGACCGGATGGGGGTGGAGACCGGGCTGGAGCTCGACCGCGTGACGGAGGCGGTCGACTGGCTGGAGGGGCGGCTCGGCAAGCCGCTACCCGGTGCGTTGCTGCGGGCCGGCGGGTTCCCCGCTGGGTGAGCACCCGCCGGTGCTCGGCCGGCCCTGACCATGGTCCCGCGGCGGAATGGGACCAACGGCACTGGCGTGCCGGTGCCGTACCGGGGACGCTGGTGGCATGGCTACTACAGACACGATTCTCGTTGGATACGACGGCTCGGCAGACAGCCAGCGCGCGCTCGACTGGGCGGCGGAAGCCGCCAGGTCACGCAACGCACCGCTGCGCGTCGTGGTCGCCACCGGCTCGCTGAACCAGCTGCCCTACGACCTGCGGCAGCAGGTGCGTGCGGACGTCGACCACACCCGCAAGGAGGTGGAGAGCCGACTGTCGGCGATCGACGATGTCTCCACCAGCGTGGACGTCGCCGAGGGGGCGGCCTCGCACGCCCTGCTCGAGGCGGCCAAGGACGCCGCCCTGGTGGTGCTGGGAGCTCGCGGGCACGGCGCCCTGAGCGGGGTGCTGCTGGGCTCGGTCAGCCAGCACGTCAGCCGGCACGCGTCCTGCCCGGTCGTGGTGGTCCGGCAGCCGTACGACGACGACGCCACTGCGGTCGTGGTGGGCGTCGACGGATCCGACGACGGGGACAAGGCGCTCGCCTTCGCCTTCGATCTGGCCCAGCGGGAGAACCGTCCGCTAGTGGCGGTGCACGGGTGGCGCTCGATCGCCACCGGGCCCGGCCTCGCCGCGGGCTACTACGGCGTGCCGATGGATCTCGAGTCGGATGCCGCCGAGCAGTTGCTGCGGGAGACGCTGGAGCAGTGGCGGGACAAGTACCCGGAGGTATCGGTGACCTCGCACGCCGTTGCCCAGCCACCGGCCCACGTGCTGGCCGACGCGTCGCAGCAGGCGGCGATCGTCGTGGTCGGCTCGCGTGGGCGTGGCGCCTTCACCGGGCTGCTGCTCGGCTCGGTCGGCCAGGCGGTGCTGCAGCGCGCCCAGTGCCCGGTCGTCATCGCCCGGTGACAAACGTCCGCTGACGCCTGGCCCCGGCCCCGCCCCCGATCCGGGGCGGGGCCGTGTGGTCATCGCACCAACCGGCGGGCCGCCCAGCACCCGTGGGGATATCCTGCTGCCGCCGCGCGGACGGGACACCACGCCGCAGAGTGCGGAGCGCGGCGGAAGGGCCGGGGATGGATGTGGACGAGATCGTCGACCTGCTTGGCAAGGGCCTCGGCGGGCTGCTCGGCATCGAGGTCGTCGAGGTGACCGCCGACCGTACCGAGATCGCGCTGGACGTCACCCCGGACCTGCACCAGCCCCACGGGATCGTGCACGGCGGGGTGCACTGTGCGCTGGTGGAGACGGCCGCCAGTGTCGCTGCGTCGGCGTGGTACGGCGATCGGGGCCGGGTGGTCGGCGTGAACAACCACACCGACTTCCTGCGTCCCGTGCGGGAGGGGCGGCTCACCGCGCTGGCCACGCCGATCCACCGTGGCCGCACCCAACAGCTGTGGCTGGTCGAGGTCACCGACCAGGACGACAGGCTGATGTCCCGCGGCCAGGTCCGGTTGCAGAACCTGCCCGGCTGACGCCAACGGAGTAGCGTCTGCCGCAGCTGACAGAGTTCGAGGCCCGACGCCCGCGCTGCCGGGCTCGGCCCGGGAAGGACGCCTGACGTGCCACGGCTCAGCGGTCTGGACAGTTCCTTCCTCGCGCTGGACAGCCACCGTGGTGTCGGCCATCTGTGCCTGGTGATGCCGCTGGCGGGCCGGCTCGACGTGGCCGAGGTCCGGGACTCCCTACCGGAGCGCACCGCCCGTACCCCCTCGTTGCGCCGCCGGCTGCGCACCGTACCGCTGGGGCTGGGCCGCCCGTCGTGGGAGGACGACCCGGGCTTCTCCGCGCAGCGGCATCTGTACGAGAGCCGGTTGCCCTCGCCGGGTGACCAGCACCAGCTCGCCGAAGAGGTGGCGCGGATCACGCTGCGCCAACTGGACCGGCGGCTGCCGCTATGGGAACTGCACCTGGTGGACGGGCTGGACTCCCGTCGGTCCGTGCTGGTGCTCAAGGTGCACCACGCCATGATCGACGGGATCGCCGGGCTCCAACTGCTCGACAACCTGCTCGACGCTGGGCCGGACTCCGGCGCGGTGGCCGACCCCGGGGAGCACGATGACCTGTCCCCGACCGGGCGGGATCCGCTGTTCCCCATCGCAGGGGTGGCCGATCTGCCGCTGGCCCTGCTGCGGGCCCAGGCGCGGCTGCTGACCTCCCTGCCGTCGATCGCCGGCCGAGCCGCGGGCCTGGCCAGGCGTCCGGGATCCGCGCTGCGGTTGCTCGCCCCGCGTACCCCCTTCAACGCATCGCTGGGGCTCGAACGCTCCATCGGGCTGGCCGAGATCGAGCTGAACTCGCTGCGACCCGCGCGCACCGCCTTCCGGGTCACGGTCAACGACATCCTGGTGGCGGCGACCACCCTCGCCCTGCGGCGCTGGCTGCTGGCGCAGGACGGTTCGGTGGAACGCCCGTTGCGGGCCGTGGTGCCGATGGCCGTCGCGCCGGCCGACGGTGCCGATGCCTACGGCAACCACCTGGCGCTGACGTTGTGCGACCTGCCGGTAGACGAGGAGGGGCCGGCCGCGGTGCTGGCCCGCGTGCACGAGGCGATGCTGGCCGCCAAGCAGCGGCCGGTGCTGCCGTCGGGTCTGCTGGAGGACGCGACCCGGGTCCTGGTGCCGGTGGTGGCCGGGCCCGGGATCCGGCTCGCCGAGCGGCTGCGCCTGGGCGGCAAGGTCCAGCTCCCGTACAACCTGATGGTGTCCAACGTGCCGGGACCCGCCCAGCCGTACTCGTTCTGCGGGCACCGGGTGCGCGGGATCTACGCCGCCCCGCCGATCACCGAGGGGATGGGGCTCAACGTGGCGATCCAGGGCTACCACGGCCGGCTGCATGTCGCGGTGATCACCAGCCCCCGGATCGTGGACGACGCCGCGGCGCTGGCCCACGACATCGCCGCCGGCGCCGCCGAGATCACCGCGCTGGCCGCTTCCGGCGCCACCGGGGCGGCAGACTGACCGCTCCTGCTGCCAGCGCAGCAGGGCGGCCCGGCCGTCGCCGCCGATCACCGGGCCGAGCGACATCCCGCAGCTCTGCGTCGTACCGGAGCCGCCCGGGCTGAACACGCAGGTCGTTTCCGGTCCTGGCGGCGGGGTACCGCACACAGGGTTGGGAGAGGCGACGTCGACCCACGAGGAGTCTGTGATGGCCCAGGACGATGTTCGGCAACGAAGCGACCCCAAGGACGAACAGCTGCAACCGCATCGCGTACCCCGGGAGGGCACCAAGCTGACCACCCAGCAGGGGGTACCGGTCGCGCACACCGACGACTCGCTGACGGTGGGGGAGCGCGGCCCGAGCCTGCTGGAAGACTTCCACGCCCGGGAGAAGGTGATGCACTTCGACCACGAACGCATTCCCGAGCGGGTGGTGCACGCGCGCGGGTCGGGGGCGTACGGCCACTTCCGGCCGTACGACGGGTGGCTGGCGGAGTACACGGCGGCGCAGTTCCTCACCGACCCCTCAGTCGAGACACCGACCTTTGTTCGGTTCTCGACCGTTGCCGGGTCGCGCGGTTCGGCCGATACCGTTCGCGATGTTCGCGGGTTCGCCACCAAGTTCTTCACCCAGCAAGGCAATTACGACCTGGTGGGCAACAACTTCCCGGTGTTCTTCATCCAGGACGGGATCAAGTTCCCGGACTTCGTGCACGCGGTGAAGCCCGAGCCTCCGAACGAGATTCCGCAGGCTCAGTCGGCGCACGACACACTGTGGGACTTCGTGTCGCAGCAGCCGGAGACGCTGCACACGATCATGTGGCTGATGTCCGACCGTGCCCTTCCTCGCTCGTACCGGATGATGCAGGGATTCGGCGTGCACACGTTCCGGCTGGTCAACGCCCAGGGCCGGTCCACCTTCGTCAAGTTCCACTGGAAGCCGAAGCTAGGTGTGCACTCGCTGATCTGGGACGAGTGCCAGAAGATCGCCGGCAAGGATCCGGACTTCAACCGGAGGGACCTGTGGGAGGCCATCGAGTCCGGGGCCTATCCCGAGTACGAGCTGGGCGTGCAGTTGGTGCCGGAGTCGGATGAGTTCGCCTTCGACTTCGACCTGCTGGACCCGACCAAGATCATCCCGGAGGAGGAGGTGCCGGTACGTCCGGTGGGCACGATGGTGCTGGACCGCAATCCGGACAACTTCTTCGCCGAGACCGAGCAGGTGGCGTTCCACACCGCGAACGTCGTACCCGGCATCGACTTCACCGACGATCCGTTGCTGCAGATGCGCAACTTCTCCTATCTCGACACGCAGCTGATCCGGCTGGGCGGGCCGAACTTCGCGCAGATCCCGGTCAATCGGCCGGTGGCGCCGGTGACGAACAACCAGCGGGACGGCTACCACCAGAGCCAACTCCACGCCGGCCGCAGCAGCTATGAGAAGAACACGCTCGGCTCGGGGTGTCCGGCGGTGACCGGAGAGTTCCCCGCGGGCTTCGAGCACCACGATGAGCTGGTGCAGGGGCACAAGATGCGCCGGCGCGCGGCGAGTTTCCAGAACCACTACAGCCAGGCGGCGATGTTCTGGAACAGCATGACCCCGGTCGAGAAGGAGCACATCGTCGCGGCGTACCGCTTCGAGCTCGGCAAGTGCGACGTCAAGCAGGTGCGGGCCAACGTGGTGGCACAGCTCAACGAGGTCGACCACGACCTCGCGGTGGCCGTGGCCACGGGTGTCGGTGTGGACGAGCCCGGGCCCGGCTCGCGTCCGAACGAGGGCAGGACCTCGCCCGCGCTGAGCCAGCTACGCGACCCGGTGACCGGCGTGTCCACCCGCAAGGTCGCAGTGCTGGTCGCGGACGACGTCGACGGCGTCGGCATCGCGAAGGTGCTCGAGGCGTTGCGCGAACAGGGTGCGCTGCCCGAACTGCTCGCGCCGACCGACGGATCCGTGTCGACGTCGGACGGCTCCATCCTCGACGTGGACCGGGCGATCAACACCATGTCGTCGGTCCTGTACGACGCCGTGCTCGTGCCGTGCGGGTCGGGGAGCGTGGACGCGCTGGCCAAGGACGGCTATGCCGTGCACTTCGTCGTGGAGGCCGCGAAGCACGCCAAGGCGCTGGGCGCGTTCGGAGCGGGCGTGGATCTGCTCGGCCGGTTGCCCCTGGGTGACATCCGGCTGGCCAGCGGCCCGGGCGACGGGACCGTGGTGGATCGGGGCGTGGTCAGCACCACGCTCGCCGCCGGCGACCTGAACCAGGAGTTCTGCGACGCGTTCATCGCCGCGCTCGCCCAGCACCGAGCGTGGGACCGCGATACCGACGGCATCCCGGCCTGAGGGCCGGTCCAACGTGGCGCGTTGCGGCTCACCGGTGCAGTCTTGGCTGGTCACCGGTGAAGTTTTGGCGTCTCACGGGGAAGTTTTGGCGTCTCACGGATTGGGGGCGGCTACCAGGCGGAGCGGCGGGTGCGGGGTACGTCGTCGGGACGGGGCGACCGGGTCTGCTCCCACACCCGCCGCCACTGGGCCACCTTCGGCCCGGCGGGATCCGGGGTGGAGCCGGCCGCCGCCCGGCGACGGGACTCCCACCAGGTGCTGCGGTCCTCGTCCAGCAGGGCTGCCACCGCCTGCTGCACCCGTGGGCCGAACTCGCGGGCGCTCTCGCCGGACGCGGGATACAGCGGCTCGCCGAACCGGACGGTCAGCTGCCGCCGGCCCGGGCTGGGCCAGCCCTGCCCGCGCGGCATCGCGGCGAACGTCCCGCGGTGCGCGATCGGCACCACTGGCACCTGGTGCTGCACCGCCAACCAGGCCGCGCCCATCCGGAACCGGCCCATCCAGCCGTCCTCGGACCGGGTGCCCTCGGGATAGATCACGATGCTCCATCCGTCGGCCAGGATCTCGCCGGGGGTGGTCGCCATCGTCCCGCCGCGCCGCTCGATCGGGAACGTGTTGAACAGCACCGCCGAGCCGACCGCGCGCCACCAGGTGTCGAAGAAGTAGTCGGCGGCCGCGCCGACCGCCGTGGTCCGCCGCCACCGGTCCGGCAGCGACAACAGGATCAGCGGCGTGTCCAGGTGCGACGCGTGGTTGGCCACGAAGATCACCGGGCCGTCCACCCGGTCCAGCAGGTCCAGCCCCTGCACCTGGGTGCGGACCTGGGACCGGAACAGCGGCTCCAGCCCGCCCTTCTGTGCCACCTCGCGCAGCGCCAGCGCCGGCCTGGTCCGCGACCAGTCAGAGGGGAACACCGTCTGGTCGGTACGAGTGACGAACGGCTCGGCGGACCGTGGAACCAGCGGTCGCCGGCCCCAGCGCCAGCCGCGGGCGACCTGCTTGACGTCGTCCAGGCCGCCCCTGACCGCCTTGTCCAGCAGGCCCATCAGCGCACGTCCGCGAGCAGGTGCGGGGGGTTGTGCAGGTAGGTGATGGACGGGCTGCTGCCCACCGTGTCCGAGGCCATCTCGAGCGCGTCGGACAGCGTCGACGCGGCCCGGAACCCGAGCCGGCGCACCGCCTTGCGGTTGCCACCCACCCAGATCACGTCGCCGACGTGGTCCATGGCGTGCGCCGCCCAGTACCACATATAGAACGGGTGCACGCCGTGGTAGGCGTACGAGGTCCGGTACAGGTGGATGTACCACGGGTCGCCTGCGTACTGCGCCTCGTACTTCGCCTCGATCACCGCCGGGTCGGTGGAGACCGACAGCACCTCCTCGTAGAAGTCCACGTAGCTGGGATGCCGGAGCTGGTCGAACCGCGGCTCCACCGGGTGGTAGAGGATCACCGCGCCGCCGCGGCGCACCACCGGCTGCCCCCGGTAGGAGTTGAAGTAGTAGCCCAGCCCCATGCAGGTGGCCAGCACCGGGTTCATCACCGAGTTCACGTTGTAGGGGCACAGGTACGGCACGCCGAGCACCATCACGTCGGACTGGCCCTGCACCTCGACCAGCTGCTGGCGGTGTACGGCGGCGATGGTCCGCTCGTGCACGGTCTCGACCTCGCCGGCGTGGATCCCGGTCAGCTGATAGGGCGCGCGTACGTCCTGGAACATCTTGTGCCGGAGCCGGCGCGGCGCCAGCGCCAGGCCGCGGCGCGCGGCCAGCATGCTCGCCTGGTCGCGGATGCTCCACTCCCATTCCCGCTTCATCAAGAAGTCGTACGGCGGCGGGAACACCTCGTTGTTGACCGTGGTCTCGATCTGGAAGATCTTCACGTGCTCGCGCAGCAGCCGGCCCATCCGCCAGGCCGAGTGGTGCAGGTGCGACTTCTCGTGGTCCATGAACGAGTGCGAGCGGACCATGGTCTTGGAGTTGTGGTGGTGCCGCAGGCTCTTGTACGAGGCCAGGCCGACCGGCACCGACTTGTGCCCGCCGTCCATCGCCACCAGGTTGACGTTCACGTAGACCAGCAGGTCGGACTCGGCGGCCCGGCGGTTGATCTCGACGTCCTCGCCCGCCTCGGTCATGCCCACGTGCAGCAGGTTGTCGCGGTCCTCCGCGTCATGGTTGTAGAGCAGCCCCTGCGGGTGGAAGGACCGGAACACCCGCTCCCCGACGATGTGCTCCAGCTCGGCGGGCGTGAGCCGGCGGTGCAGCGCGTTGGCGCTGATCAGCTCGACGTCGTCGACCCCCGCGTCGGCGGCCATGGTCAGCACCGCCTCGATGATCCGCTGCCGGATGTCCGGGCGGCGCATCGGCGGCAGCGGCAGCGAGACGTCGTCGAACGCGATCGTCAGCCGCATCCCCGGGCGCAGCAGCTCGGGCAGCGGCTCCATGTCGTGCGGGTTCAGCAGCGCCTGCCGGATCGCCTCGTCCACGTCCGGCACCCCGGGCAGCGACTCCGGCGGGTAGACCACGCGGGTGCCCAGCGGGAACTGCTCCAGCCGGAAGCCCTCACCTTCGTGCACGACCAGCGGTGGGGTCCGGTCGTCCACCTCGAGCACGAATCCTGGCCGACTCATCTGCTACTCCTGGGGTCGAATGCCACCTTGACAGTACCCAGCCGCCCGGCCGAGTGGGCATGGTCCAGCGCCTCCCGCCAGCGGTGCAGCGGATAGCTCACCACGGAGGCGGCCAGCTCGGCCGCCGGGTCGGTGGCCACCAGCTCGGCGGCCACGTCGAACGCCGACCGGCCGTCCACGGCAGGCTCCCGCTGCGCGGAGGCGTAGGTCCCGATCACCTCGAGCTCGCGGAACCAGGCCGCCGACAGGTCCGCTGCCGACGGCATCCCGGTCACCACCACGCGGCCGCCGGCCCGGGTCACCTGCAGCGAGGTCTCCAGCGACTCCCGGCTGCCGACCGCGTCGATCGCGACGTCCACCCCGCCCAGCAGGAACGACCTGCCGTACTCCGGGCGGACGTGGAACGCGACGGTGGCGCGCCGCACCCCGCGCAGCACCTCGCCCGGGGAGATCACGTCGGTGGCGCCGAGCAGTTCGGCCAGCCGGCGCTGGCGGCCGTGCTTGGCCACCACGGTGATCTGGCGGGCCCCGGTCAGCTGGCGCACCGCGAACGTGGTCAGCAGGCCGACGGCACCGGCCCCGCTGATCAGCACATGATCCTTCTCGCCGACGCCGGCGCGCAGCGCGGTGTGCACGGCGCACGCCATCGGCTCGGTGAGCACCGCCTGCTCGTCGCTGAGCAGCTCGGCCACCGGGTGCAGCTGGCTGCGGTGCGCCACCAGGGTCTGGCCCCAACCGCCGCCGGTGTCGGCGCAGAACCCGGTCTGCAGCCCGGGGGAGAGGTGCCCCACGGTGATCCGGTCGCAGCGGTTGGTGAGTCCTTGCCGGCAGGACTCGCACGGGTCCACCTCGCGGGTGGCGCAGGTCAGCACCGGATCGATCACCACCCGGGTGCCGGCTGGCAGGTCCTCGCAGTCGTCCAGCAGATCGGCGACCACTTCGTGGCCGGGCACGAACGGCATCGACACCAGCCCGGAGAAGTACAGGCTGGTGCGGCCGGACAGCGCCCCCAGGTCGGACCCGCAGACCCCGGACAGCCGGGTGCGCAGCCGGGCCCAGCCGG
This sequence comes from uncultured Nocardioidaceae bacterium, assembly GCA_964571285.1. Taxonomy (GTDB): domain Bacteria; phylum Actinomycetota; class Actinomycetes; order Propionibacteriales; family Nocardioidaceae; genus CAZNCE01. Next base: position 11,105 of record CAZNCE010000084.1, read on the forward strand.
GACGGTCCACCGCCGGCTCGGCGATGCTGGCCAGCCGCAGCGGTGCGCCGTACCCCGACAGCATCCCGGGCAGCCGGCCGCCGGCGACCCGGCCGACCACATGCCGGGGCAGCGAGCGGAACATCTCCAGGGCGAGGATCATCGCGGCTCTCCGGTGGGGTTGAGGGTCCGGGAGGCCGCGGGTGGGCTGGCCCAGTCCACGACCGGCCACCGGCTCCTGCGGGCCTGCCGGAGCAGCGTGACGTCCGGGCGTACGGCCACCGGGTTGCCGACCGCCGCGAGCATCGGCAGGTCCGAGTGCGAGTCCGCGTACGCGAACGAGCGGGTGGGGTCGACGCCGTTGCGGGCCGACCAGTCCCGGATGAACGCGGCCCGGGACTCGCCCACCAGCGGCGACGCGGACAGGAAGCCGGTGCACACCCCGCGCTCGTCCACCGCCAGGTCGGCGGCCTCGATGTGGTCGAACAGCGGGCGCAGTGGGCGGGTCAGCGGCCGGATGGCCCCGGTCACCAGCACGGTGCGCTGGCCGGCGGCTCGGTGCTCGCGGATCCGGCGGACGGCGTCGGGGGACAGCCGGGCGAGCACGTGGGAGGCCAGCAGCTCGTCCACGATCGCGTCCAGGTCGGCCAGGCGGGCGCCGGCGTACTCCCGGTAGACCGCGCGCAGGAACGCGCCCCGCTCCCGCCGCTCGGCCCGGATGAACGACGGCAGCTTGCCCAGCGTGCGGGCCACCTCGCCGAACCGCTCGCTGCGGTCCAGGTCGTGCAGCCGCATCCACAGGTAGGTCTCGACCACGTTGGACGACAGCAGGGTGCCGTCCATGTCGAAGAACGCGGCGATCGCGCCGCCCTCGTGGTCCTCGGGCACCTTGCGTGGCCCGGTGCGGGCGGCGGCCTTGCGGGCGGCGCGGATCTTGTCCAGCCGGCGGACCGGTTCGGTCACCGCCGGGCAGTGCACCTGCCCCAGGTAGTGGTCCCAGTCGATCACCGCGGTGTCGAACGCGAACACGTCCCGGTCCTCGGGCGCCAGCCGCGCACCCAGCCGCTGGGTGTGGTCGTCGGAGAAGGTGAGCTCGGCCTGCGCGTACTCCTCGTACAACTCGAGGTAGCGCCGCAGGTCCTCCAGCCGCTGCCGCTGCCGGTCCAGCTTGCGGGCCAGGTCGCGGGTCCGGTCCGCGCGCGGCGCGTGCGTCACCAGGTAGTCGGCCACCCGGTGCGCTCGCTCGCTGGTGACCAGCAGCCGCTGCACCACCGGGGCGCCGGGGAACCGCCACTCCGGCAGCCGGGCCGCGCCGCGGTCCCCGACCTCGAACGGGTGCCGGTCGAAGTAGTCGCGGACGATCCGGTACAGCCGGCGGAACGTGAGCGGGTTGCGGAACCCCGAGGCCACGTGGAACCAGTCCGGCCGTCCGGCCTCCGGCGGATGGGCGAGTACGGCGACGACGGCGGCGGCCACCTGGTCGACCGGCACGATGTCGACGGTGGACTCGGCGGAGGCCGGGAACTCGGGCAGCTCCCCGCGGCCGAAGGCCAGGATCAGCGGCTCGGCCATCTTGAAGCCCTCGATCCAGCCCGGGTGCGGCCGCACCAGCGCCGACTCGATGATGCTGGGCCGGACCACGGTCACCGGCGCGGCCTCCGCGTACGCCTCGACGACCCGCTCGCCGAGCGCCTTGGTGAACGTGTAGCAGTCGGTCCAGCCGAGGATGCGGGCCCGCTCGGTGCCCAGCCGGACCAGCTCGTCGCGGACCCAGCTGCGGCGGCGCTCCTCGGCGGCCGCGGCGGCGGTGAGCATGCCGGCCCGGCCGTGCTCCTTCTCCGCCCGCTGCCGCAGCTTGTGCAGCACGCTGGCCTCCCGGGAGCGGTGCTCCACCGCCTCCCGCTGGGCCAGTCCCCACGCCAGCTCCGCCTCCACGTCGACCGAGTGGTCGACCGGGCCTTCGGGCACGGTGCCGCGCCGACGCCCGGACACGTACGCGGTGGAGATGTGCACGTAGTGCACGTGCGGCCCGACCTCGGCGACCCGCTGCAGCAGCGCGCGAGTGCCCACCACATTGGTGCGGAACGCCTCGTCCACCGGCGGGTCGAAGGACACGTCGCCGGCGCAGTGCACCACCGCGTCCAGGTCGCCGGGGAGCTCCGGCGGGTGCGCCAGGTCGCCCTCCAGGACGTGCAGCCGGCTCTCGATCAGCGCCTCCACGCCGCCGGCCGACTCGACCGCGCGGGCGAAGACCGGCTTGCCCAGCAGCCGGGTCACTCGCTCGACACCGCCGGCCGATCCCTTGGGTCGCACCAGCACGGCGACCGAGCAGCCGGGGACCTGTGTGAGCAGCAGGTGCAGCAGCGCTTCGCCGACGAACCCGGTGACGCCGGTGAGCAAGATCTTGGTGCCGTCCAGGCGGTCGGCGATCCGGCGGGTGTCGGCGGCGCTTCCGACGTCGGGCATCTGGTGGATCCGTCCTCGTGGGGGCACTCGGGGGTGGCCACACACTACTTCCTGCCGGCTCCGGCCGGTCCCGCACCGTCGGGCGGCCCGGCGAGGTTTGGCGGGGGACAGCCGCCCGCGCTCAGCCGGCGGTGTTCACAGGGCGGTGCTTTCAGCTGGCGGTGCCGCTGTCGGCCGGCGGCGTGGACAGCCACAGCACCAGCTGAACCGTCCCGGCGCGCTCGGTCCGCTGCAGCGCCGGTGCGGCGCCGAGCGGTCCGGCGTCCTGGTCGGCGGGCTCGTCGCCGCCCCGGTCGCTGTGCCCGCTGCCCTGCCCGCCGTCCTGGTCGCTGGAGGAGTGGGAGTTGGTCTGGCTGGTCGTCTCGCCGGGCTGGCCAGGCTGCGGCGTCTCGCCGATGTTGGACGGCCACCGGCTCAGCGTCAGCATCATCGCCGCCACCAGGATTCCCAGCACGAACAGAGTCGGCCAGACCGTGCTGCGGTGTCGTCGCGGTCTGCGTGGTTGCAGCGATGGTGATGGGTTCACGGCTGGCTCGATTCGGGGTGCTGACTCCAGTGTGCCTCGCGGCCCCAAGGGTCATGGGGGCGTCGGACCGCGCCGGCCTAGCGACCGACGGCGCTTCGGCAGGCACATCCGGCGCCGACGGCTCGGTGCGGGGCCCGGTCGCCTGAGGAACGCGTGTTTCACG
>CAZNCE010000085.1:0-1446 GCA_964571285.1 uncultured Nocardioidaceae bacterium
ACCCGATTTCCCGCGCGTGGTACGTGCCACACGTCGGAGATCAACGTCGGTTCCTCGGTCTGCCTATCACTCGATGTCGGAAGCATCCGTCGGATCTTGATGCGACCGGGCTGCCCGAGGTCGGACGTTGACGTCGGATCTTGGGGCGGACCAACCCAATCCGGTCGGATCCAGGCGTCGGATGTTGGGGCACGGCCGGCCGGCACCCGCGCCGGTTAGCATCCCCAGCCGGCCGGCGGAGCACCGGTATCAACAGGCGAAGTGTTGGCAGCGCCGTCGGCTAGCGAGACCCGGTTCGCTGGCGCGATGCGTACGACACCAGGACATGTCACCGCTGCTGCCACCGATCTCGGAGTGTGGACGCGTTCGGCCGCGAGCATGCGCTTCGGCGACGGCGTGCTCAGGGCCCATTTGGGAGCGGGCCGCTGGCAGGAGCCGGTCTCCGGAGTACTGGTCCGCCACAACGGTCCGCTGACCGACGAGCAGCTCATGTGGGTCGCCCTGCTGGCCGGTCCGCCCGGCACCATGCTGCACGGACTCAGCGCCGCGGTCGTCGACGGCTTCACGGGGTTCCGGCCCGATGCGCTGACGATCGTGATCCCCGGCCCGTCCCGCAACCGCCGATCGGTGGTCGAGCTCCACTCGCGGTGGGGCGTGCAGGTCCGCTGGTCGACCAAGCTCGGCGAGGCCGACGTGAACCCGGATGCGGTGCCACCACGTACCCGCCTCGCTCGCAGCATCGTGGACGCGGCCAGCCAGCGGGTGCCGCAGCAGCGCTCCCGCGTGCTGGTGCTCGCGGTCGCCCAGCAGCGGCTGGTACGCACCGCCGCACTGTGGGATGCGCTCAGCCGGCGCGGCCGGTGCCGCAATCGGGCGCTGATCGCAGAATCGATCGTCGACGCGGCCGGTGGCATCGAGTCGCTGCCCGAGCGGGAGTTCGATCAGATCAGGCTGGTCCGCGGCCTTCCCGAGCCCACCCGACAGGCGGTGCTCCAGCGCCGTGACGGCCGCTTCTACCTAGACATCGAGTTCCAGCCCTGGGGAGTACGGGCGGAGGTGCACGGCATCCCTCATCTGGCCGTGCGCAACTGGGACCGGGACCTGGAGCGGCAGAACGAGATCTCGATCGACGGCAGCGGGTTGCTGGTCTTCTCCTCGTACGCCATTCGCCGCCAGCCGCAGCTGGTGGGCGATCAGCTGGTCCGGATGCTCCGCAGCCGCGGCTGGCAGGGCTGATCCAAGGATCCGGCGCCAAGATCCGACCGGCCCACCCGGCGTCGCTCCGCTTCGCATCAAGATCCGACGCTGACCTCCGACGAATCCGGGGCTACCGCCGCAGGAGCGCGTCGGATCTCACCGTCGGATCTTGGCGCGGACCCCCAACCCCGCGACGGATCTCACCGTCGGATCTTGGCGCGGACCCCCAACCCCGCGACGGATCTCACC
>CAZNCE010000085.1:1546-14139 GCA_964571285.1 uncultured Nocardioidaceae bacterium
GATCTTGGCGCGGACCCCCAACCCCGCGACGGATCTCACCGTCGGATCTTGGCGCAGACCCCGCCGCCCTACAGCACGATCGCGTCGACCGCGACGGCGACGAACAGCAGCGCGAGATACAGGTTCGAATAGTGGAACAGCCGCATCGGCTTCAGCGCGGACAGTTCGGCGCCGGCGCGGGCCCGCTGCTGCAGCAGGTGCGACTCCGCCAGCAGCCAACCACCCAGCAGCACCGCGGCGGCGACGTACAGCCAACCGGTCCCGGCCACCGGCCACAGCAGCAGGCTGGTCGCCACCGTGAGGTACGAGTAGACGGTGATCTCGGCGGCCACCCGCGGCGCCGGCGCCACCACCGGCAGCATCGGCACCTCGGCCGCCGCGTAATCGTCGCGGTAGCGGAACGCCAGCGCCCACGTGTGCGGCGGCGTCCAGAAGAACACCACCAGGAACAGCACCACCGGCGTCCAGGCCAGCTCACCGGTGACCGCGGTCCAGCCGATCAGCGTCGGGAAGCACCCCGCGGCACCGCCCCACACGACGTTGTGCGCGGTACGGCGCTTGAGCAACATGGTGTAGCCGAGGACGTAGAACAGGTTCGCCGCCAGCGCCAGCCCGGCCGACAGCCAGTTGACCAACACGCCCAGCCACAGCGTGGAGAGCACGCCGAGCACGATGCCGAAGACCATCGCCGACCGCGGGTCGACGGCGTGCCGGGGCAGCGGCCGCCGCCGGGTCCGTCGCATCCGCTCGTCGATGTCCCGGTCGAAGACGCAGTTGAGGGCGTTGGCCGACCCGGCGGACATGGTGCCGCCCACCATGGTGGCGACCACCAGCCAGAGCCCGGGCACCCCGCGCTCGGCCAGGAACATGACCGGCACCGTGGTGACCAACAGCAGCTCGATGATCCGCGGCTTGGTCAGCCCGACGTAGGCGGAGATCACGTCGACCCACCGGGTGGTGCTTCGGCGGCGCGGGTCGATCGCTCGATCGTCCTCGCGCATCAGCGCTTGGGGGTCGATCGCCGTCAAGAAAACCTCGGTGCTGTCGAGTCAGCGCCGGACCCGACGCCCGGCGCACAACGCGCGCCAGTCTATCCCCCGCGCTCGCCGCCGCAGCGACCCCACGGGCCGTGCTTAATCCACCCTCGATCCAGGCCGGCGCCACGCCGTTCTCCGGGCCGGTTCCCTGCCTGGTCCCCGGCCGTTCGGGCGACCCTCCAGACGGCACCAGAGGCGCGCCCCGGAAGTCCCCGGACAGCGATGGGCGACGCCCCGACACACCGCTAGGCTCACGCAGACAGGTAGCGTCGAACGCGACGTCTGCAACCGATGCCCGCGTCGAAGGGAAGCCGACCGTGACCGAAAGCGCCTTCAGCAGCAACGGCCCCTTGGAATGGCGGGAGCTCGACCAGCGCGCAGTGGACCTGACCCGGGCCCTGGCGATGGATGCCGTGCAGAAGACCGGCAATGGTCACCCCGGCACCGCGATGAGCTTGGCGCCACTGGCGTACCTGCTGTTCCAGAAGGTGCTGCGGCACAACCCGGCCGACCCCACCTGGACCGCCCGCGATCGCTTCGTGCTGTCGGCCGGGCACAGTAGCCTGACCCTCTACCTGCAGCTCTACCTGGCCGGGTTCGGGCTGGAGCTGGCCGACATCGAGGCACTCCGCACCTGGGGCAGCGCCACCCCCGGACATCCCGAGCACGGGCACACGCCGGGCGTGGAGACCACCACCGGGCCGCTCGGCCAGGGTGTCGGCAACGCCGTCGGCATGGCGATGGCAGCGCGCCGCGAGCGGGGTCTGCTCGACCCGGACGCGCCGCAGGGCCGCAGCATCTTCGACCACCACATCTACTGCGTCGCCAGCGACGGTGACATCTCCGAGGGCGTGGCCTCAGAGGCCTCCTCGCTGGCCGCCACCCAGCGGCTCGGCAATCTCACCCTGATCTACGACGACAACAAGATCTCGATCGAGGACGACACCGACGTCGCGCTGGTCGAGGATGTCGCCAAGCGGTACGAGGCGTACGGCTGGCATGTGCAGACGGTGGACTGGACCCACGGCGGCGAGGGGTACGAGGAGGACCTGCCGGCGCTGTGGAGGGCGCTGCAGGCGGCCCGGTCGGAGACGACCCGGCCCAGCTTCATCCGGCTGCGCACGATCATCGCCTGGCCCGCGCCCAACGCGCAGAACACCGGCGCCGCGCATGGTGCGGCGCTGGGCGAGGACGAGGTCGCGGCCACCAAGAAGGTGCTCGGGCTGGACCCGGAGCAGCACTTCGCCATGCCCGACGACGTGCTCGCCCACACCCGCCAGGCGGTCGACCGCGGGCGCGAGCTGCAGGCCGAGTGGCAGCGCGCGTTCGACGCCTGGGCCGCCGACAACCCCGAGCGCGCCGAGCTGCTGGCCCAGCTGCGGGAGAGGCGGCTGCCCGGCGGCTGGACCGACGCGCTGCCGTCGTTCGAGGCCGACCCCAAGGGCGTCGCCACTCGCAAGGCCAGCGGCGCGGTGCTCAGCGCGATCGCGCCGGTGCTGCCGCAGCTGTGGGGCGGCTCCGCCGACCTGGCCGGGTCCAACAACACCACCCCCGAAGACCAGCTCTCGTTTCTGCCGCCGGACCGCTCCACCAAGATGTTCACCGGCGACTGGTATGGCCGCGTGCTGCACTTCGGCGTCCGCGAGCACGGGATGGGCGCGGTGCTCAACGGCATCGCGCTGCACGGGGGGACCCGCCCTTACGGCGGCACGTTCCTGATCTTCAGCGACTACATGCGGCCCTCGGTGCGCCTCGCGGCGATGATGAAGCTGCCGGTCACGTACGTGTGGACGCACGACTCGATCGGGCTCGGCGAGGACGGACCGACCCACCAGCCGGTCGAGCACCTGTCGGCGCTGCGGGCGATCCCCGGCCTGGACGTGGTGCGGCCGGCCGACGCGAACGAGACCGTGGTGTGCTGGCGGACCGTGCTCGAGCACAACGACCGGCCCGCCGGCCTCTGCCTGACCCGGCAGAACGTCCCGACCTTCCCGCGCGGCACCGACGGGTACGCCGACGCGGCGGGAGCGGCCCGCGGGGCGTACGTGCTGCTGGACACCGACGGCGAACCGGACGTGGTGCTGGTCGGCACCGGCTCCGAGGTGCAGTTGGCCGTCGAGGCCCGCGACCGGCTGGCCGCGGACGGCATCGCCGCCCGGGTGGTGTCCATGCCGTGCCGCGAGTGGTTCGACGAGCAGGACGACGCCTACCGCGAGTCGGTCGTCCCCGCGTCGTTGCGCGCGCGGGTGGCCGTGGAGGCCGGGGTGCCGCAGTCCTGGCGCGACCTGGTCGGGGACGCCGGCCGGGTGGTCGGGCTGGAGCATTACGGCGCCTCCGCGGACTACGCCACCTTGTACCGGGAGTTCGGGATCACCGCCGGGGCCGTCGTCGCCGCGGCCAAGGACAGCATCCGGGCGGCCGCGGAACTCGGCGGCCGGGGAGCCCCGGTGCCGCGCGCGGCCGCCGGGCCGGTCGGCCCGGCCGACTGACCGGCCGACTGACCGGGCGACGACGGACCGGCCACCACCGCAGACCCAACGACAGCAACCATCCGGCCCAGCGTTCAGCAGGAGGACACCATGGCCGATCAGCACAGCGACCGTCTCGAGAAGCTCTCCGCCGCCGGGGTGTCGATCTGGCTGGATGACATCTCCCGCGAGCGCCTGCGCACCGGGCAACTGGCCGGCATGCTCAGCGACCAGCACGTCGTGGGCGTCACCTCCAACCCGACCATCTTCGCCAAAGCCGTGGCCGACGCCGACGACTACGCGGCCCAGGTGCATGACCTGGCCGTCCGCTCGGTCTCGGTCGACGAGGCCGTACGCATGATCACCACCAAGGACGTCCGGTGGGGCTGCGACGTGCTGCGTCCGGCCTACGACGCCACCGACGGCGTGGACGGGCGGGTGTCGCTGGAGGTCGATCCGCGGCTGGCCCACGACACCGAGACCAGCATCGCCGAGGCCCGCGCCCTGTGGTGGATGGTCGACCGGCCGAACCTGTTCATCAAGATCCCGGCGACCAAGGCCGGGCTGCCCGCGATCGCGGCGTGCCTGGCCGAGGGGATCAGCGTCAACGTCACGCTGATCTTCTCGCTGCAGCGGTACGCGGAGGTGATGGAGGCATTCCTGAGCGGGCTGGAACGGGCCGCCGAGAACGGCCACGACCTCGCCGGGATCCACTCGGTCGCCTCGTTCTTCGTCAGCCGGGTGGACACCGAGGTGGACAAGCGGCTGGACCGGATCGCCGAGAAGGGCAGCGACGACCGGGTCGACTCGGTACGCAGCAAGGCCGCGGTGGCCAATGCGCGGCTGGCCTACCGGCTGTTCGAGCAGACCATCACCGGCGACCGGTGGGACGCGCTGGCCGCCAAGGGCGCCCGCAAGCAGCGTCCGCTCTGGGCGTCCACCTCGGTGAAGGATCCCGACCTGCCCGACACCATGTACGTCACCGAACTGGTGGCCGAGGGCGTGGTGAACACGATGCCGGAAGGCACCATCCAGGCGTTCGCCGACCACGGTGAGCTGCGCGGCGACACGGTGACCGGCAACTACGCCGACGCCCAGCGGGTGCTGGACACGCTCGCCGAGCTGGGCATCAGCTACGACGACGTGGTGCAGGTGCTCGAGGACGAGGGCGTGCAGAAGTTCGAGGCCTCGTGGAAGGAACTGGCCGATACGGTGTCCCGCGCGCTCGAGGGGGCGACGAAATGAGGGACCCGCTGGTGGTCACGGCCGGCTCGGCCGTGCCCGACGAGACCGTCGCGCGGCTGGTGTCGGACCGGGTCGCTTCGCGGATCGCCGCCCGGGACGCGACCCTGTGGGGCCCGGACGCCGAGCCCGAGGCCGCCAAGCGGCTGGGCTGGGTCGGCCTGCACGAGTCCTCGCGGCCGTTGTTGGCCGAGGTCGACGCGCTGCGCGCGGACCTGTGGGCGGAGGGCATCGACCGGGTGGTGCTGTGCGGCATGGGCGGCTCCTCGCTGGCCCCGGAGGTCGTCACCCGCTCCTTCGAGTGCGAGCTGGTGGTGCTCGACTCCACCAACCCGTCGGTGGTCGCCCGGGCGCTGGCCGGTGACCTGGCCCGCACGGTCGTGGTGTGCTCCAGCAAGTCCGGCGGGACGGTCGAGACCGACAGCCAGCGGCGCGCGTTCGTCGCCGCGTTCGAGGCCGCCGGGATCGACCCGGCCTCGCGGATCGTCCTGGTCACCGACCCCGGGTCGCCGTTCGCGGAGCTCGGCCGGCAGCAGGGCTACCGCAAGGTGTTCCTGGCCGATCCCACGGTGGGCGGCCGCTACAGCGCACTCACCGCGTTCGGGCTGGTGCCGTCCGGCCTCGCCGGTGTGGACATCGCCGACCTGCTGGATGAGGCCGACGACGTGGCCGAGACCCTGCAGTCGGACCGGCCGGACAACCCCGCGCTGCTGCTGGCGGCCGTCCTGGCCGGGGATCCCGCCCGCGACAAGGTGGCGATCGGCCCGGCCGGTACCGAGCTCGCCGGGTTCCCGGACTGGGCCGAGCAGTTGATCGCCGAGAGCACCGGCAAGCAGGGCCGCGGGTTGCTGCCGGTGGCCGTCGAGGGGGCGGACGCCCCCGAGGTGCGCCGGCCGGACCCGGACGTGACACCGGTGGCGCTGACCGGCACCGACGGCAAGCCCCCGAGCACCGACGACGGCGCGGTGGTGGCCAGCGTGTCGGGACCGCTCGGCGCGCAGTTCCTGCTCTGGGAGACGGCGACCGCGGTCGCCGGCCGGCTGCTGGGCATCAACCCGTTCGACCAGCCCGACGTGGAGAGCGCCAAGGAGGCGGCCCGCGGCCTGCTGGACGAGCAGCCCGAGCCCGAACCGGCCGCGTTCGTCGACGGCGGCATCGAGGTACGCGCGTCCGCCGGGCTGCTGGACGGCGTGGACAGCGTCGCCGGTGCGGTCCAGGCGTTGCTCGGCCGGCTGCCGGACGACGGGTATCTCGCGCTGATGGCCTATCTCGACCCCGAGCGCGACCAGGCGCTGCTGGGCGTGCGCGAGGCCCTCACCCGGCGCACCGGTCGCCCCACCACGTTCGGCTGGGGTCCGCGGTTCCTGCATTCGACGGGTCAGTACCACAAGGGCGGCAAGCCGCAGGGGGTCTTCTGTCAGATCACCAGCACCGAGCCCACCGACGTGGAGATCCCCGGCCGGCCGTTCAGCTTCGGCACGCTGATCGCGGCCCAGGCCGCCGGTGACGCGCAGGTCCTCGCCGACCGTGGCCGCCCGGTCCTCCGGCTGCACCTGACGGACCCGGAGGCCGGTGTGGCGACGTTGCTGCGGGTGCTGTCCTGACGTCGGCCGATACGGTGCCGTCATGACCACATCGGGCTCGTCCACCTCCGGACACGAGTCGCCACGGCGCACACCCCGGCGTACTCGCGCCGCCGCCTCCGTCGACGGCAACCCGCTACGCGAGGCCCAGGACCGACGGCTGCCGCGGATCGCCGGGCCGTGCAGCCTGGTGATCTTCGGGGTCACCGGGGACCTGTCCCGCAAGAAGCTGATGCCGGCGGTGTACGACCTGGCGAACCGCGGGCTGCTGCCGCCCGGCTTCTCGCTGGTGGGCTACGCCCGCCGCGAGTGGGCCCACCAGGACTTCGCCCAGATCGTGCACGACGCCGTGAAGCAGCACGCCCGCACGCCGTTCCGCGAGGAGGTGTGGGACCAGCTGGCCGACGGGTTCCGGTTCGTGCCCGGGGACTTCTCCGACGACGACGCGTTCGACCACCTGCGGGCCACGGTCGAGTCGCTCGACACCGAGCGCGGGACCCAGGGCAACTACGTGTTCTACCTGTCCATCCCGCCGCGGTTCTTCGCCGACGTGATCGGCCAGCTGAAGGAGCACGGCCTGGCCGATCCGCCGGAAGGGTCGTGGCGCCGGGTGGTGGTGGAGAAGCCGTTCGGGCACGACCTGGAGTCTGCGCGCGAGCTGAACCGGGTGGTGTCCGAGGTGTTCCCGCCCGAGTCGGTGTTCCGGATCGACCACTACCTGGGCAAGGAGACGGTGCAGAACATCCTTGCGCTGCGGTTCGCGAACAACATGTACGAGCCGATCTGGAACTCGCACTACGTGGACCACGTGCAGATCACCATGGCCGAGGACATCGGCATCGGCGGGCGCGCCGGCTACTACGACGGGATCGGCGCCGCGCGGGACGTGATCCAGAACCACCTGCTGCAGCTGATGGCGCTGATCGCGATGGAGGAGCCGATCTCCTTCGACGCCCACAACCTGCGGCTGGAGAAGCAGAAGGTGCTCAGCGCCATCCAGCTGCCGAGCCGGCTGGACCGGACCACGGCCCGCGGCCAGTACGCCGCAGGCTGGTCCGGCGGCGTGCATGTCGCGGGCTACACCGAGGAGGCAGACATCCCCGCCGACTCGACCACCGAGACCTTCGCGGCGATCAAGCTCGAGGTCGGCAACGCCCGCTGGGCCGGGGTGCCGTTCTACCTGCGCGCCGGCAAGCGACTCAGCCGGCGCGTCACCGAGGTCGCGGTCGTGTTCAAGGCGGCACCGCACCTGCCGTTCAACGAGACCTCCACCGAGGAGCTCGGGCAGAACGCGATCGTGATCCGGATCCAGCCCGACGAGGGCGTCACGGTGAAGTTCGGCGCCAAGGTGCCCGGCACCACGATGGAGCTGCGCGACGTCAACATGGACTTTGCGTACGGCGGGTCGTTCGTCGAGTCCAGCCCGGAGGCGTACGAGCGGCTGATCCTCGACGTGCTGCTCGGCGACCCGCCGCTGTTCCCGCAGCACGAGGAGGTGGAGCTGTCCTGGCAGGTGCTGGACCCGATCCTCGAGCACTGGGCGAAGAAGGGGCGCCCACAGGAGTACGACTCCGGCGGCTGGGGACCGCGGTCCGCGCACGACATGATGGTCCGGGACGGCCGGACCTGGCGCCGACCCTGAGGAGCGACCGATGGCCATCGTGTTGGAGAACACCACCTCGGCGGCGATCGCCGACGCGCTGATCCGGGCCCGGCGACGCGCGGGCAGCCCAGCGATGGGCATGGTGCTCTCGCTGATCGTGGCGGTGGACGAGGCGCACAGCGTCACCGCCTTGGAGGCGGCGCGCTCGGCATCCAAGGAGCACCCGTCGCGGGTGATCGCGGTGATCCACGGCCGGCGCTCCGGCGAGTCGCGGGTGGACGCCGAGATCCGGATCGGGGAGGCGCCCGGCGAGAGCATCGTCGTGCGGCTGAGCGGCGAGGTGGTCGACCACGCCGAGTCGGTCGTGCTGCCGCTGCTGCTGCCGGATTCGCCGGTGGTGATCTGGTGGCCCCGGCACGCCCCGGACTGTCCCGGCCAGGATCCGCTCGGCCGGCTCGCACAGCGCCGGATCACCGACGCGGCCAGCGAACCGCGCAACCGCGCGGACACGCTGCTGCGCGTGTGCGGCTGCTTCACCGAGGGCGACACCGACCTGTCCTGGACCCGGCTGACCGGCTGGCGGGCGCTGCTCGCCGCCGCACTCGACCAGCATCCCGGCAAGGTGACGGCGGCGTCCGTGACCGCCGAGCGCGTCTCGCCGAGCGCCGACCTGCTGGTCACCTGGCTCGCCGACCGGCTGCGGGTGGAGGTGGAGCGCAAGTCGTCGAGGGGGCCGGGGATCACCTCCGTGGTGCTGGCCACCAAGGAGGGCGACATCGCGATCAACCGGCCGGACGGGCGGCTGGCCCAGCTGAGCAGCCCGGGGCAACCGGTCCGGCCGGTGGCACTGAAGCGGCGCTCGATCGACGAGCTCTTGGCCGAGGAGATGCGCCGGTTGGACAACGACGACGTGTTCGAGCGGATCGCCGGCGAGCTGGTCACCCGGTCCGGGGACTGAGGCCGTGCCACCCCCGCCCTCCGTGCTGGTCCACCACACCGGCGAACTGCTTGCCGCGGCGGTGTGCGCCCGCCTCGTGACCCGGCTGGTCGACGTGCAGGCCTCCGGCCGTACCCCGCGGATCGTGCTCACCGGCGGCTCGGTGGCCGAACGGCTCTACACCACGCTGGCGGACCTGCCGGCGCGCGACGCGGTCGACTGGTCCCGGGTGGAGGTGTGGTGGGGCGACGAACGGTTCCTGCCCGCCGGGCACCCGGAGCGCAACGAGACGATGGCCCGGGTGACGCTGCTGGACCGGCTGCCGCTGGACCCGGCGCGGGTGCACCCGATGCCGGCCACGGACGGGCCCGACGGCGACGACCCGGACGCGGCCGCCGCCGCGTACGCCCGCCTGCTGGCCTCGGCCGCGCAACCGGAGGACCACGGACCGGTGCCCGGGTTCGACGTGGTGCTGCTGGGCATGGGCCCGGACGGGCACGTCGCCTCACTGTTCCCGGAGCGCCCCGCGCTGTACGAGTCTGCGCCGACCGCGGCGGTGCGGCACTCCCCCAAGCCCCCGCCGACCCGGATCACGCTCACCCTGCCGGCGCTGCGGCGCGGCCAGGAGGTGTGGCTGCTGGTCACGTCCGCGGAGAAGGCTCCCGCCGTCCGGCTCGCGCTCGGCGGCGCCGGCGAGATCCAGGTGCCGGCCGCCGGTGCGTACGGGCGGTCCCGGACGCTGTGGTTCCTCGACGACGATGCCGCCGCCCAGCTGCCCTCGTCGATGCCCCGGCTCGCCTCGCCCTGACCGTTGCGGCCGCCCGGTTTCAGAGGCAGCCCCTGGCGGGAGCGGTCAGAAGATGATCTCGCCCGACTTGCGCTTGTCCCGCAGGGTCTGCAGGGCCTCGGCCAGGATGTCGGCGGCCTCCTCGTCGGAGCGCCGTTCCTTCACGTACGCCAGGTGGGTCTTGTACGGCTCGACCTTCGGCGCTGGGGGCGGGTTGGCCCGGTCCCGGCTGGCCGGCAGTCCGCACCGCGGGCAGTCCCACGAGTCGGGCAGCTCGGCACCGGCCGCGAACGCCGGCTGGGTCTCGTGGTTGTTGGCGCAGAAGTACGACACCTGCACCCGGGGTGCTGCCTCACCGCGCTCCGCCTCGCCCATCGGGCCGGCGCCGACCCGGCTGCCCCGGATTGCGCTCCCACCTGCCACTGCTTCACTCCTCGGCTCTCGGCGTCGACGTCCCTCGGCCGGTCGGCCGGCCACCTGCGTCGACAAGCGTCATGACAGCACCACTCGGTCAGCCTTCCGCCAGTGTCACCCCGTCAGCAGCCCCAGCGCGACGATGCACAGTGCCCACACGATCCCGGTCCCGATCGTGAACCGGTCCAGGTTCCGCTCGGCCACGGACGAGCCGCCGAGACCGCTGGTCATGCCGCCACCGAACATGTCGGACAGGCCACCGCCGCGGCCCTTGTGCAGCAACACCAGCCCCATCAACATCACGCTGGTGATGATCAGCAGAATCTGGAATGCGAGGATCACAATCGACGATCCTAACCCGGGTCCACCGCTCAGAGAACCGGAAGGTCGTAGTAGCGGCAGATCGCCGCGAACTCGTCGGCCTGCAGGCTGGCGCCCCCGACCAACCCGCCGTCCACGTCCGGCTCGGCCATGATCCCGGCGATGTTGCCCGCCTTTACCGACCCGCCGTAGAGGATCCGCACCGCGTCCGCGACCTCCGGCGAATGCGTCTCGGCGATCCGGCCACGGATGGCCCGGCACACCTCCTGCGCGTCCTTCGGGGTGGCCACCTCGCCGGTGCCGATCGCCCACACCGGCTCGTACGCGACAACCAGCGAGGCGACCTGCTCGGCGCCGAACCCGGCCAGCGAGCCATCCAGCTGCGCCAGCGTGTGCTCGACGTGCCGGCCCTCCTTGCGCACGTCCAGGCCTTCGCCCACGCACACGATCGGGATCATCTGCGCGTTCATCGCCTGGTGCGCCTTCGCGTTCACCTCGGAGTCGTCCTCCGCGTGGTACTCGCGCCGCTCTGAGTGCCCGACGACGACGTACGAGCAGCCCAGCTTGGCCAGCATCGACGCGGACACCTCGCCGGTGAACGCGCCGCTGTCGTGCGTGGACACGTCCTGGGCGCCGTAGCGCAGGTCCAGCCGATCCCCGTCGACCAGCGTCTGCACCGACCGCAGGTCGGTGAACGGCGGCAGCACCACGACCTCGACCTTGGCGTAGTCGTGCCGCTTGTCCTCCAGCGTCCAGGCCAGCTTCTGGACCAGCACCACCGCCTCGGTGTGGTTCAGGTTCATCTTCCAGTTGCCCGCCATCAGCGGGACACGCTTGTCCGCCAAACCTCAGCTCTCCAGGATCTCGATGCCCGGCAGGGTCTTGCCCTCCAGGTACTCCAGGCTGGCCCCGCCACCCGTGGAGATGTGGCCGAACGCGGCCTCGGCGAAGCCGAGCTGCCGCACGGCCGCCGCGGAGTCTCCCCCGCCGACCACGGTCAGCCCGTCGACCTCGGTCATCGCCTGGGCCACCGCGCGGGTCCCATCGGCGAACGCGGCCTGCTCGAACACGCCCATCGGCCCGTTCCAGAAGACCGTCTTGGCGTCGGCGAGCGCGCTCGCGAACGCCCGGGCCGAATCCGGCCCGATGTCCAGACCCATCTCCCCCGGCGGCATCGCCTCGACCGGCACCACCCGAGCGGTGTCGCCGGCGGACGGGTTCGCGGCCACCACGACGTCGGTCGGCAGCAGGATCTGCTTGCCCTCCGCCTCGGCCCGCCGCAGGTACTGCCGGACCGTGTCCAGCTGGTCCTCCTCCAGCAGGCTGGCCCCCACGTCGTGGCCCTGCGCGCGCAGGAACGTGAACACCATGCCGCCGCCGACCAGCAGCCGATCGGCCTGGCCGAGCAGCGCGTCGATCACGCCGAGCTTGTCCGACACCTTGGAGCCGCCGAGCACCACGACGTACGGCCGTTCGGGCGCCTCCGTGAGCCGGCGCAGCACCGCGATCTCGTCCCGCACCAGCCCACCCGCGGCATGCGGCAGCCGGGCGGCGACGTCGTAGACGCTGGCCTGCTTGCGGTGCACGACGCCGAACCCGTCGCTGACGAACGCGTCGCCCAGCGCCGCCAGCCGGTCGGCGAACTCGCCGCGGACGGCCTCGTCCTTGCTGGTCTCGCCGGGGTTGAACCGCACGTTCTCCAGCACCGCCACGTCGCCGTCGTCCAGCGACTCCACCGCGTCCTGCGCGGCCTCGCCGACCGTGTCGGTGGCGAACACCACCGCACTACCCAGCAGCTCGGACAGCCGCTCGGCGACCGGCCGCAGGGAGTACGCCGGGTCCGGCGCGCCCTTGGGCCGGCCCAGGTGGGCCATCACGACCACGCGGGCGCCGCGGCCGCGCAGCAGGTCGATGGTCGGGGCGCTGGCCCGGATCCGGCCGTCGTCGGTGATCCTGGTGCCGTCGAGCGGGACGTTCAGGTCCGACCGGACGAGGACCCGTTTGTCGCGCAGGTCCCCGAGGTCGTCGATCGTGCGCACCGCCGGGTCAGAGGGTCTTGCCGACGTAGGCGATCAGGTCGACCAGCCGGTTCGAGTAGCCCCACTCGTTGTCGTACCAGCCGACCACCTTCGCCTGGTTGCCGATCACCTTGGTCAGCTGCGAGTCGTAGATGCACGACGCCGGGTCGGTGACGATGTCGC
>CAZNCE010000086.1:0-14138 GCA_964571285.1 uncultured Nocardioidaceae bacterium
GGGGCAAGCACGAGCAGCGCGACTACCAGCGCGTAGGTCAGAGTCCGGACCGGCAGTGCGCGGGCGAGCCGCCACCCCAGCAGCACACCGGCTAGCTCCGGGATGCCGATGAGGGCCGCCAGCGGCCAGTCGATGGCGCCACTGACCAGATAGCCCACGGTCCCCACGCCGGCGATCAGGATCGACTGCGCCTGGGCGGCGGCCAAAGACTCCAATACGGGGACGCCGATCACCACCAGGAGCGGGACGGCCAGCATGGGACCACCGATGCCGACGATCCCGGAGACAAGCGCGACGCCCAGCCCCAGACCCGCGGCCAACCACAGCCGGGGTTGCCTTCTGTTGCCCCGTGGGTCACGTCGCTCGCGGACCAACACGAGAACCGCCACGACGGCGAGCAGCGCGCCGAGCAGCACGCCGAACATGCGCTTCGACACCAGGGCGTTGAGCGCGACACCGATCGGCGTACCCACGAGGGCGCAACAAGCGAGGATCGCCGCGAGCCGGCGGGTCTGGCGGTCCCGGAACTGGCCGGAGCGGGCGTAGGCGGCCGTGCCGAGCGCCCCGGTCGCCACGTGCGTCACGATCGCCGTGCCGGCCACTTGCGCTGCCGACAGGTCGGTCAGCGCGAACAGGCCGACGGTCGGGAGCACGCCGCCGGGGCCGATTGCCGTGATGCCGATGCCACCGATCAGGCCTAGGACGGCGAGCAGAACCAGGGTCAGGACTGACAGGCCACCCACGTGCAACCATCACCCCAATCGGCCCTGCCTTCGCCCGCCTGGAGGCGCGGAATCGGCTACCGCGGGTAGCACTGGCGCAGGGTGGCGACACTGCGGCCGCGCCAACGGCCAGCCCAGCAACCCTCTCACGGTGCATCGGCGGCCCCTGCAGCCTCCCACCGCGCTATGGGCTAGCCAGGGCCGCGGAGCCCGGAGGAGAGTGGATTTTCCGGAGGTGGCGCGCACATGGCCGATCGAATCGCTGACATCTGGGGTGACCGAACTCCCTACGCGCCGGGAGCCGTGTGGCCCGATCGGGTCGACCTGCACCTCGAAGACGGAGTGCAACCCGAGGACGTGGATCGTTGGGTACGCGGTGCTTGCCTGCTGTGCAGCAACGGATGCGGCCTGGAAGTCGCCGTTGCCGGCGGTCGGATCGTCGGTGTACGCGGCCGTGCCGAGGACCGGATCAACCACGGCCGGTTGGGACCCAAGGGGTTGTACGGCTGGCAGGGCCAGCAACGCGAACGACTGACCACGCCTCTGATCCGCCGGGGCGGGAGGCTGGTGGAGACCGACTGGGACACCGCGATGAACGAGGTCGTCGAGCGTTCCCGGTCCCTGCTGGATGCCAAGGGGCCGCTGTCGCACGGGTTCTACACGTCCGGGCAGCTGATGATCGAGGAGTACTACACCCTGGCGGTGATCGGGAAGGCCGGCATCGGCACGCCGCACATGGACGGCAACACCCGGTTGTGCACAGCCACCGCTTCGGCGGCGTTCCAGGAGAGCTTCGGCTCGGACGGCCAGCCGGGCTCCTACACAGACATCGACAGCGCGGACGCGATCTTCTTGTTCGGGCACAACGTGGCCGAGACGCAGACGGTGCTGTGGGCGAGGATGCTGGACCGGCTCGACGGCTCTCAGCCACCACGGCTGGTCTGCGTGGACCCGCGGCGCACCAAGGTCGCTGAGCGGGCAACGGTGCACCTGCCGATCCGCAACGGCACCAACCTGGCCCTGATGAACGCGCTGACCCACGATCTGATCGCCGAAGGTGCGGTGGACAAGGCCTACGTCGCCGCGCACACCATCGGCTACGACGACCTTCGGCGGCTGACCGCCGAGACCACCCCGGAGTGGGCGGCGGGCATCTGTGGAGTGCCGGCGGACGACATCCGTCGAGCCGCGGACATCTTCGCAACCAGCGATCGGGTGGTCTCCACCTGCTCGATGGGGTTCTACCAGTCGCACCAGGCGACCGCGGCCTCCTGCGGCGTCAACAACCTGCACCTGTTGCGCGGGATGCTCGGTCGTCCCGGCGCAGGCATCCTGCAGATGAACGGCCAGCCCTCGGCGGAGAACAACCGGGAGGCCGGCTGTGGGGCGGCGCTGCCGGGGTTTCGCAACTGGAACAACCCCCGGCACGTGGACGAACTTGCCGAACTGTGGAACGTCGACCGCGATGTCATCCCGCACTGGAGTCCGCCGACGAACGCGAACGCGATGTTCCGCTACGCCGAGCAGGGCTCCATCGGGTTCTTGTGGATCGCCGGTACGAATCCGGCCGTGTCCATGCCCGACTCGGCCCGGATCCGTTCCATCCTTGCCGGCGACCAGTGCTTCGTCGTGGTCTCGGACGGCTATCGGACGGAGACGACGGAACTGGCCGACGTGGTGCTGCCCGTTGCGCTGTGGGCGGAGAAGACCGGCACTTACACCAACGTGGACCGCACCGTGCACCTGCAGGAGAAGGCGGTCGATCCGCCGGGGGACGCCCGTGCCGATCTGGCGATCTGGACCGACTATGCCCGGCGGCTCGGCCTGGCCGACAAGGACGGGGCGCCGCTGCCGGCGTGGGACACCCCCGAGGAGGCCTTCGAAGGGTGGAAGGCGTGCAGCGCCGGTCATCTGTGTGACTACTCGGGCCTGACCTATGCGATGTTGCATGAGCGCGGCGGCATCCAGTGGCCGGTCACCGCGGACGCGCCGGAGGGCACCGAGCGGCTCTACGCCGATGGCCAGTTCGCCACCCAGGTGGACTTCTGCGAGACGTACGGG
Organism: uncultured Nocardioidaceae bacterium; assembly: GCA_964571285.1. Lineage (GTDB taxonomy): Bacteria > Actinomycetota > Actinomycetes > Propionibacteriales > Nocardioidaceae > CAZNCE01. The sequence goes on from CAZNCE010000086.1 coordinate 2,784, forward strand.
CACGACCTGGCCACCGGAGTGCCGGTCAGCCGGACGGAGTTTCTGGCGGACCGGCCGGACGGGCGAGCGGTGCTCAAGACCGTCCCGTACGAACCGGCCTACGAAACGCCGGACGAGGACTACCCGCTGCGGTTGACGACGGGACGGACCGTCTACCACTGGCACACCCGCACCAAGACCCAGCGGGCGCCCGAACTCGACTCCGCGGCCCCCGCGATGTGGGTGGAGCTGTCCGAGCAGGACGCGGCGGATCTCGGCGTCGCGGAGGGCGATTGGGTGCGGGTGACGTCGCGCCGCGGTCACATCGACGCTCCCGCCCGCATCTCCAACATTCGCATCGGCGTGGTGTTCGCCCCCTGGCATTACGGCCAGAGCCCCACCACCGCCGCCAACGAGCTCACGCTCACCGCCTGGGATCCGGTCTCGAAGCAGCCGGAGTTCAAGGTGGCCGCGGTGTCCGTGCATCGCCTCCGCGCGGGCGACGGTCCGGCACCGGCGCCCACCACCACCGCCTCGGCGCCCGTGGCGCCGTTGCGCACCGACCAGCGACCGGAACGGTGACCAGCGATGCAGCTGCCCAACTATCTCGCCATGCTGTCCGGTGCGGAGCGACTGCTGGCCGAGGCGTACCGCACCGTCTCCGTGGGGCACGACGCCGATGCCGACGTGGCGTTCTTCTGCGCCGGCTTCGCTCGCGAGTGCGATGATCGCGCCGCCGCCCTGGACCCGTTCTGCGACCGCTACTCCAGCGTCGCCGACCCGGAGAGCGATCGGCTGCATCCCGTCGCGCTCGGACCCGCACGTACGGGGCCGGCCAGTCTGGTGCGTGATCTGGCCGACTTGCGCCAGTTGGCGACGCTTGTCGAGACCGGCTGGATGCTGATCGGGCAAGCCGCTCGCGGAGCCGGCGACGAAGCACTGATCGCCCTCGAAACCGAGCGTGCCCCACAGCTCGGCAGGCAGCTCGGCTGGCTGTCCATGCGAATCAGGTTCGAGGCCGCGCAGGCCCTGCTCTTGTCCTGACGGCCCGCGGTGTTTGCGAGCGATGACCCTCGGTTGCCCGCCGGACCCCCTAGCGACCGCAGCGGTCCACGCGCTGCCACGGCCATGCCGCGGCGAGCCAGCCGGCGACCGCGTCGGCGAGCGGCACATCCAGGTCTGCCCGGTCCGCCCGAACCCACGACTGGACCGTGACGTCGTGGTCGGCATCGGCCGGGGGATACAGGTAGACACACCCGATCACCAAACCGCTCTGGACCGGGTCCAAAACGGTGAACGTGAACCCGCGCCGTGCCGCGAAGTCGGCCGCATGCCGCCGTAGGTCGGCGAGGTTGGCCTCGAGAGACATCCCGTCGACGGGCGGCCAGTCCCCGTCGGGATAGCCGGGGGTCGCCCGGATATGGGCGATGCTCGACGTCCACGCCGCATGGTCGGAATCGTTGTGCTCCGGGCCGAGCGGCTCGAGCCGGAAGTCGGCGGTGACCAGAGCGGTGGGTGGTTCGAAGTCCGCCGGTACGAACGCCCCAGTAGCCATGGCCGGACCGTACTCGGAGCGGCAGCCATGCGCACCGGGAAACGCCCGCGCCACCGGCCCGAAATTCAGTGGACAGCATGTTGTCAAGATTGGGAACATGTTGTCCATGACACGGACAGCGCACCTCCTGCTGATCGATCACGTCGCCGACTGGGAGCCCGGACACCTGCTCGCCGAGCTCCACACCGGGCGCTTCACCGGGGAGCCGTGGCAGGTCGTCGGCGTCTCGGCCTCGAGCGCGCCGATCCCCACCATGGGCGGCCTTCGCTGGATGCCTGAGCTCACGCTCGTCGATCTTGACCCGGCCGACAGCGGGCTGCTGGTGATGCCGGGCGGGCTCGGCTGGCAGCCGGGCACCGAGGAGCCCTACGTGGCCGCGGCGGCACAGTTCCTCGCCGCCGGGGTGCCGGTCGCCGCCATCTGCGGCGCCACCGAGGCACTCGCCCGCGCCGGCCTGCTCGACGACCGGCCGCACACCTCGTCGGCTCCTCAGGTGTTGGCGGCGACCGGGTACGCCGGGGCGGACCACTACCTGGACCAGCGAGCCGTCGCCGCCGACGGCCTGGTGACCGCCGGACCGCAGTCCCCGGTCCAGTTCGCCCGCGCGACCCTCGGCCTGCTCGGGCTCATGTCCGAGGAGCGCCTGGAGGCCTACGAGGCGGTCTTCCACCGCGGCGACCCGAGCGGCTACCCGGTGCTGATGGCGGCGTGAGCATCCCGCCCCGGGAGTCCTGGCCCGACCACCCCCCGGTGTCGGAACAGGGCCGCGCCCTGACCGAGCTGATCCTGGAGAGCTTCCGGCTGCACGCCCGGCTGATGGAGGCCGCGCAGCGCCTCGCAGCCGAAGGCGGACTGACCGCCGCCTGGTGGCAGGTGCTCGGCGGCGTCCTCGACGAGCCCCGCACGCTGGCCGAGACCGGGCGGCGGATGGGAGTCAGCCGGCAGGCGGTACGCCGTATCGCCGACCTGCTGGTCGAACGGGGCTTCGCGGAGTACCGCCCGAATCCGGCCCACCGTCGCGCCCAGCTGCTCGCGTGTACCGAGGCCGGCTACTGGGCCATCCGGCAGATCGGTCTCGCGCAGGCGCCGTGGGTCGAACGCATCGGCGCCCACGTCGGCGCCGAGGAACTTCACCGCACGCACGCCACCATGCAACGCCTGGTGGAGGCCATCGAGGCCGATTCTGAGCCCGCGCGCGGGCGGACTTCGGAGTCGTAAGCGTCGGACCTCCTCGCTAGCGTCGGGGGATGACGATGACCGACGAGCTGCTGCGGTACCTCCAAGAGTCCCGGGACGGTGTGCTGGCGGCGCTGGCAGGACTCTCCGAGTTCGACCGCCGACGGCCGTTGACGCCCAGCGGCACCAACCTGCTCGGCCTGGTGAAACACCTGGTGGGCATCGAGTTCGGCTACCTCGGCGGCGCGGTGGGCCGCCCCGGCCCCGCACTTCCCTGGTACGAGGACGGTTCGGTGTGGGACAACGGCGACATGTGGGCCCGGGCGGACGAGACCAGCGAGTACCTGATCGGGCTGTACCAGCAGGCCTGGACGCATTCGGACGAGTCGCTCGACCGCCTGCCGCTCGATGCTCCCGCGCACGTCTCGTGGTGGCCGGCCGAGCGCGCCGACACCACCTTCGGCTCCCTCGTCGTCCGAGTCGTCGCCGAGACCGCGCACCACGCCGGCCACTGCGACATCGTCCGCGAGATGATCGACGGCCGTTCGGGCAGCGGGAACGACGCGGTCGGCGACGCCCAGTTCTGGGGCGACTATGTGGCGAAGGTCCAGGCGGCGGCCGACTCGTACCGCACTCGCCCATAGGCATTTGGTCCGCCACACCGCTGCGATCTTGGCTCTGTGTCCAGCACCGTGCCACTCCGCAGTCTGGAGCTATGAGTGTCGAGTTCTGGGTGACTTCCGTCGTCGTGACCGCGACCCCGGGCACAGGCGCGCTGTTCACGATCGTCGCCGGTCTCGGTCGCGGGGTGCGGGCCGGTCTGGTCGCCGCGCTCGGGTGCACGCTTGGGGTGCTGCCGCACCTGGCGCTGGCGTTGACCGGGGCCGCCGCGGTGCTGGCGGCGAGCCCGGTGGCGTTCGACACCATCACATGGCTGGGCGTCGCCTACCTGATCTACCTGGCCTGGGGGACGTTTCGGCAGGCGGGCGTGGTCGTTCCCGAAGCCAGTGCGGATGTGCCGGGCCAGGCTCTCTCGACCAGGAGGGTGATCGGCAGTGCGGTGCTGGTGAACCTGCTGAATCCGAAGCTCACCTTGTTCTTCTTCGTGTTCCTGCCGATGTTCGTGGACGTCGCGGCCGAGGGTGCCGTCTTCCAGATGACCGGCCTGGGAATGGTGTTCATGGCGATCACGCTGGTGATCTTCGCCGGCTACGGTGCTGGCGCGGCCTGGTTGCGTCGATACGTGATCGGCCGCCCGGTGGTGATGCGGGCGATCGGACACGCCTTCGGGGCGTCGTTCGTGGTGCTCGCGGTGCTGCTCGCCCTCACCCGGCAGTGACTGCGACCGATTCTCAAGCCGGACTGCGTGTCGTCAGCGCGCCGAGGGTCTTGATCGCATCTTCGAGCCGGGCTGCGGAGTGCGGGCCGTACCCGACGACCAGACCCGGGGGTCCCGGGACGAACCGAAGGGCGGAGAGGGGCTGCACGGCGATGCCCGCGTCTTCGGCCTGCGCCGCGAGCGCGGCGTCATCGAGGTGCCCCGGCAGCCGGACCAGCAGGTGGAGCCCCGCGGCGATGCCCTCGACCCGACAGCCCGGAAGGTAGCGGTGGATCGCGGTGACCGCGGCGTCGCGGCGTTCCCGGTGCCGGATACGCAGACTGCGTAGCTGGCGCTCCAGGACTCCCGTCTCGATCAGCTCGGCGAGGGCGAGTTGTGGCAGCGCAGGGGAGCCCAGGTCTGTCGCCCAGCGTTTGCGGACGAGCTGGTCGTGCAGCCGTCCGGGGGCGATCATCCACCCCAGCCGCAACGCCGGGGCGAGGACCTTGGACAGGCTGGAGACGTGGATGATCCGGTCCGGTGCCGTGGCGTGCATGGCCCGGACCGGGGCGCGGTCGTAGCGGTACTCGGAGTCGTAGTCGTCCTCGACCACGAACCCGTCAGCCTGTTCTGCCCAGGCGATGAGCGCCCTTCGGCGGGGCGGGGAGAGTACGACGCCGGTCGGGAACTGGTGTGCCGGTGTGACCAGGGCGGCGCGTGTATCGATGCGGGCGAGGGCTGCGACGTCCAGCCCGTCAGCGTCCACGGCGATGGGGTGAAGAGCGTCCAGCCAGTAGCCCAGGATGCGGCGATTGCCTTCTGCGCTGGGGTCTTCGATGGCCCAGTCGGCGATCCCTTCATCGCGGAGCACCTGGGCGAGCAGGCCGAGGGCGCCGGTGACGCCGGCGGTGACGATGATCTGGTCCGGCGTGGCGGTGACGCCACGGCTGCGGGCCAGCCATCGCGCCAGCGCCGCGCGTAGCTGCGGGACTCCTTGCGGGTCGGCGTACCCCAGTTCTGCCGCCGTCGCCGTGGCGAGCACGCGACGTTCTGCCCGCAGCCAGGCGGCCCGCGGGAAGGCGCTCAGGTCCGGCACGCCGGCGGAGATGTCCAGCAGTGCAGTCCGGGAGGCGGCATCGGCTGCGTGGGTGATGTCCGGGGCATGTGCCGCGGCCAGGCGCGCGACCTCGGTCCCGCCACCCCGGTTGGTGACCAGCAGACCCTCTTCGGTGAGGCGCCGGTAGGCCTCGACCACTGTTCCACGCGCGAGGGACAGGTCGCCGGCCAGCATCCGGCTGGCCGGCAACCGGTTTCCGGGCTGCAGTGTGCCCTCGGCGATCGCGGACCGAAGCTGCTCGGCAAGCCAAGCGGTTCTGCCGCGGGGCGGAGCCGTGACCGGGTCCAGGTTGAGGAAGTCCGAGCCCGTCATTTGGTCCATGATCCTATGCCGGTCTTGGCCCTGTGAACCCGTCCATGAGGTCGCGAGGATGAGGGAGGCCCAGCAGTTCTCTTAGCGGGGGAGACTGTTCTCGTATGCGCTTTCATCACTCGACCGAGATCTGGCAGGCGCATCCGACGCTGGTCGCCGGCGCCGTCAGCGCGGGCGGCATCACGCCGGGGCCCGACGTCCGGGATCGCATCCGGCCCTACCTCGAGACCGCCCTGCGGCGGCTGGACGAGTGTCCGCTGAGCGAGTTCCCGGAGGTTCGGGCCTGGCGGCGGCCGTTCGGCTCGATGGGGTTGAAGCCCACGCAGTACCGGTGCGCGTCGGAGTCGTTGCTGCGCCGGTTACGCAAGGACGGCGGGCTGCCGCGCATCCATCCGCTCGTGGATCTGTGCAACCACATCTCCGCAAGCACGGCGATCCCGATCGCCGTCTTCGACACCGCGCACATCAGCGGCGACCTGGAAGTACGACCGGCCCACGGCGACAAGCAGTACACCGCTTTCTCCAGTGAGATCGAGCGCCCGTCGGTCAGAGAGGTCATCTTCGCCGACGATGCGGACCAGGCTCACGCCCGCCGTTGGACCAACCGGCAGAGCGCGACCTCCGGGATCCGCGCCACTACCGGCAACGTCGTCATCGTGATCGAAGCGCTGCACGACGGCGCCGGCAGGGATGTCCGTGCGGCACTGACGACTCTGGCCGGAGAGATCGCTGAGGTGTGGGGGGGCCGGCCCCGAACCGCGGTTCTGACCGCCGAGCAGCCATGGTTCACCGCCGACGTCGATGACGGACACGAGGCGCGCTGATTCCGCACCGGGCCACGACCTGCTCAGCAACGCGACCCCGGGTGCCTCGCCGCTCACCGGGCGGCGAGGAAGTTGGCGATCATCTGGTGGCCGTACGGGGTCAGGATGGACTCCGGGTGGATCTGCACGCCCTCGACGGGGTGGTGGAGGTGCCGGATGCCCATCACCGTGCCGTCGACGGTGTGGGCAGTGACGACCAGGTCCGGGGGCAGCCGGTCGACGGTGAGCGAGTGGTAGCGGGCCGCTGCGCACGGGTTGGGGATGCCGGCGAAGGCGCCACGGCCATCGTGGTGGACGAGCGCGGGTTTGCCGTGCACGCATACCCGGGCGCGGGTGACGCGACCGCCGTACGCCTCGGCGATGGTCTGGTGGCCGAGGCAGACGCCGAGGATAGGAATGCCGCCGTCGAGTCGTCGGACCAACGAGACGCTGATCCCGGCCTCGCCGGGATAACCCGGGCCGGGAGAGAGGATGAGGTGGCTGTAGCTCCCGTCGGTGCAGGCGGTGACCAGTTCCTCGACCGTGGCGGCGTCGTTGCGGATCACCTCGACGGTGGCGCCGAGCTCCGCGGCGTACTGGGCAAGGTTGTGGCTGAACGAGTCGTAGTTGTCGATCAGCAGCACCCGCGGGTGTTCGGCGGTCCGGGGCCACGGTTGTGGGGGTACGGGATCGGGCTGCTCGTGCCAGGCGGCCAGGGCCGACCGTAGCCAGCGGGTGGTGGGCCCGATTGCCCAGTCGCCGACCGTCGTGCATGCGGTGACCGGAACGACGCCGCGGACGGCGTTGGTGACGAACACTTCGGCCGCGTCCGCCAGGTCGTTCAGCACCAGGGTGCGCTCGTGCGTGGGGATGCGGTGGTGGCGAAGCACCTCGAGCACGGCCTGTCGGGCCACGCCGGGCAGGATGCGCCCGTCGGTGGGTGGGGTGTGGACGCCGGCGTCGTCGACAACGAACACGTTGGCCCGGGCGGTCTCCAGCACGGTTCCGTCGGTGTCGAGCAGCAGCGGCTCACCCGTGTGGCGGGCGGCGATACGGTCCAGCAGGCGCCGATCGGCCCATTTGTGGGCACCGAGCCCGCCGGGCACGACCACTGGGGTCACCTGCCAGTCCGGCTCTGGCCGATCACTGACGGGCGCGGCGCGGACCTCGACCTCGTCGCCGCGGACCGTCAACCGGATCCGCTGGGTGCCGTGGGTGACCGCGTCGCGCAGCCGGCCAGCGAGGCGGTCGGGGTCGGGTGTCCAGCCAAGCTCTGCTGCACTCGCGGTGAGCCGGTGGAGATGGGCGTCGGCGAGCGCCGGCACACCGTTGCGGACGAGCACCGTGGTGAACACTCCGGCCGCCGGATCCGGTCGCGGGCCGTCGATCCGGGGAATGGCCGGATCGGTTCGCCCCGGCGCGGGCGGTGGTGGCCGGCTGGGGGTGTGGGAGAGGCGGGCCCCGATCGCGGCGAGCACCGGCTCGGCCTTGGCGAAGCACTCGGCGACCTCGGCCTCGGGTTCGGAGTCGGCGACGATCCCGCCGCCGACGCCCATCCAGGCCCGCCCTCCGGCGAACTCCAGGGTGCGGATCACGACGCTGGTCTCGAGCCCGGCGATCGGGCTGGCGTACCCGATCGCGCCGGTGTAGACCTCTCGGCCGGTGGTCTCGAGCTCGTTGATCAGTTCCATCGCGCGTACCTTGGGGGCACCCGTGACCGAGCCGGGCGGGAACGCCGCACGCATCAGGTCGGCGTCGGTGAACTGGTCGCGGAGGGTGCCGCGGACGTCGGAGATCAGGTGCCACACGCCGGCCCGACGCTCGACCCGGGTCAGGGACGGCACCTGAATGCTGCCTGGCTCGCAGACACGGCCGAGGTCGTTGCGCATCAGGTCGACGATCATCACGTTCTCGGCCCGGTCCTTGGCAGACCCTTGGAGCGTGGCGGGATCGACGTCGAGTGGCCGGGTGCCCTTGATCGGCGAGGTGACCGCGGTGCGACCGCGCCGGCGCAGGAAGAGTTCGGGGGAGAAGCTGGCGACGACGCGGTCGCCGGTGTCGACGTACGCTGCGTACGCGGGTGCCAGTCGTGTCACACCCGCGCAGAACACGTCCAACGGGTCGCCGTCGAACCCGGCTTCCAGGCGAGCACACAGGTTCGCCTGGAACAGGTCGCCCGCCACGATATGTTCCACCGTCCGAGCAACAGCGGCGGCATGTTTGGCTGGCTCAGGCGTCATCGTGAACGCCTCGAACTCGTAGTCGCGGGCGGCCCCGGGCAGCGCGGTCAGCTGGTCGCTGAGATCGGACAGTACGCGCTGCGTGGCCGGCGGTGGGAGCAGCGACTCGAGCCACCAGCGTGCGAGCGCGTCCTGACGCAGCACCCACGGATAGTGGGCCAGCCAGTGGTCGGGCAGAGGCACTGGCCGGGACGGGGGAGCGGGCAGCCGTTCCAGCCGGCCGCCGAGCTGATACCCCCAGAGCCCGAACCAGCCGCCGCCCACGACGAGGCCGTCCCCGCCGGGGTGGTCTGTAGCCGGCTCATCGGCGAGCACCTCGAATGGATCGTCGCCGGCCCCCAGCACGGCCCGCGGCTCGCAGCTGATCAGCGCGCCACCGCCCGCCCAGGCACCGATCAAGGCAACGAGACCGCGCCGACCTCTGAGCGCACGAAGCACCCGCACCGGCTCCGCCCGTAGGTCAGGGAACAAAAGCACAGTCGGTTCAGCGCGTCGTACTCGCTGAGACTCGCCGGACGGCCGCGGTGCCACACCCAATGGTTGCAGCCGGGCCGCGCGCTGGGCGCCTCGATCGCGGGCATCAACGGCAGCGCGCGGACGACTCCCTGTTCACGCCGGCCGCCACGTCTCAGGGCCTTCCAGGCGGTTGCGGAGTTCGGTTGACCGGGCGTCCCACATGCTGTCACCGCCCGTTGACGCCTGACATACCGTTCGTTAGTGTCCCCGGAATCCGGACGATCACAGTCCAACTTGTCCGACTGTGATGCTTTGCGTGCGCCCAATCGTTCCAGCGATTATCAGGAGCCACTCAGTGCGAAAATATCTCGCGACTCTGGCCACGGTTGTGGTCACCGCGACCGGTCTGGCGTCTGCGCTGCCCGGTGAGAATCCGGTGGCCGCTGGCAAGGTGGGAGCAGCTGCCGCCGCGGCCGACGAGCCGGACACTCTGCAGCCCGCACCGGACCGGCGGCCCGACGAGGGTCTCGGGCAGTTCAACCGCCTCGTGATTCGGGGAGCGACGCTCATCGATGGCACGGGTGCGCCGCCGCGCGGCCCGGTCGACATCGTCGTGCACCGCAACCGCATCACACATGTGATCGATGTCGCCGAGGATGAACTCGACGAGCAACGCTGGCCGCGCAATGCCGACCACGAGATCGATGCCACGGGCAAGTACGTGACCCCGGGCTTCGTCGACATGCATGTGCATGGGGGAGGCCCGCCGAAGAATGCCGAGGCGGAGTACCCGTACAAGCTGTGGCTCGCCCATGGCGTGACTACGGTGCGCGGCGTGCAACTCTCCGACAACGACTTCTCGGTGAGTGAGAAACAGCGCAGCGCGCGCAACGAGATCGTGGCGCCGCGCATCTGGAACTACCAGCGGCCGGGTGCCGGCTGGGATGGCGGCCGCATCACGACGCCCGAGCAGGCCGTCGAGTGGGTGAAGTGGGCCAAGCGGAACGGCGTGGACGGACTCAAGCTTCCGTCGGCGGAGCCCGCCATCATGGAAGCGCTGATCGAGACCGCCCAGGAGCTCGACCTCGGTACCGTCGCCCATCTCGACCAGCGGGGTGTCGAGAAGATGGACGCCATCACGGCCGCCCGGTTGGGCCTGGACACGGTGACCCACTTCTACGGCCACTTCCACTCGCTGAAGCGGCCCGGTGTGGAGTGGTTCCCGCCGGACTACGACTACTCGAACGAGCAGATGCGCTTCAGCCAGGTCGCGGACTGGGCGGACAAGATCTACCCGGTCGGTGGCAAGAAGTGGAAGGCCTATCTGCGCGAGCAGCTCGAGTTGGGGACGGTGTTCGACCCGACGTTCAACATCTACGCCGCCTCGCGCGATGTGATGCGGATGCGCAACGCCGAGTGGCACGAGGAGTACACGCTGCCCTCGTTGTTCGAGTTCTTCGAGCCGGCCACCCAGAACCACGGTTCGTACTACTGGGACTGGACCACGGAGATCGAGACCAAGTGGCGGAAGTTCTACCAGGTGTGGTTCCAGCTGACGAAGGACTACCACGACATGGGCGGACGCATCACCACTGGTTCCGACTCCGGCTTCATCTACCAGACCTACGGGTTCGGCTACATCATGGAGCTGGAGATGCTGCGGGAGGCCGGCCTGACCGCGTTGGAGGTCATGCAGGCCGCGACCCTGAACGGCGCCAAGACCCTGTACGAGCCGAGCGGGAAGAGGCCGCAGATCGGCACTGTGGAGCGCGGGAAACTCGCCGACCTGTTGATCATGACCGAGAACCCGTTGGAGAACTTCAAGGGTCTCTACGCCTCGGGCCACCGGCGGCTGAACCCCGACACCAATGAGGTGGAGACGATCAACACTCTGCAGTTCACCATCAAGGACGGCATCGTCTACGACGCCGAGCAGCTGCGTGCCGACGTCCGGGCAATGGTGGACGAGCAGGAAGCTGCCCGAGGGACGTGAACGAGCTGACTGACACCTGATCCGGGTGTCGCAAACGGTGCGGGGCCGTCGCGCTGACCAGCGCGGCGGCCCCGGCCATGTCCCCACTGGGTCCGGCGGCCAAGGCCAGGTGGGCTCGCAGCGATCCGGCCCCGATCGCCATGGGAGGACCAGCCGTGCGCCTGCTCCGGCCGGAGACGGCCGTCGTGGGTATCGGGGCAACGTGTTCGGTTGTCCGTGTGAACGGCCGGTTCCCTCGGCGGGTCGTGCAACCAGCGTGCAACCAGCAGCGGAGAACGGCGGCTACTGGCGGGACGTCGCGGACACCGACGGCCAATGGGTGATCGGCGGTGGCATTGAAGGAGCCGCAGGTCAGAGTGCCTGTGACCTGGGTTTTGCTGGGTGGTCAGGGGCGGGGTCGAACCGC
>CAZNCE010000087.1:0-10181 GCA_964571285.1 uncultured Nocardioidaceae bacterium
CTGTTCGACCAGGATGGCCAGCGCCAGCTCGCCGCGGCCCTGCACCTCCCAGGCGTCCGGCCGGTCGGTGGGCAGCACCCGCAGCGACACGTTGCCGACCAACTCGCGCTCGAGCCGGTCCAGGACCTGTCGGGCGGTGACCTTGCCGCCCTTGGTGCGGCCGGCCAGCGGGGAGGTGTTGATCCCTACGGTCATGGAGATGGCCGGCTCGTCGACGGTGATCAGCGGCAGCGGCTGCGGCTGGTCGGGATCGGCCAGCGTCTCGCCGATCATGATGTCGGGGATCCCGGCGATCGCGATGATCTCGCCGGGCCCGGCCGACTCGGCGGGCACCCGGTCGAGCGCCTCGGTCACCAGCAGCTCGGTGACCTTGACCTGCTCCACGCTGCCGTCGCGGCGGCACCAGGCCACCGTGCGACCCTTGGCGATCGTCCCCTGATGCACCCGGCACAGCGCCAGTCGGCCCAGGAACGGGGACGCATCCAGGTTGGTGACTTGCGCCTGCAGCGGCGCCCCCTCGACATACGTGGGAGCGGGCACGTGCTCCACGATGGTGCGGAACAGGGGCTCCAGGTCGGACGAGTCGGGCATGCTGCCGTCCGCCGGCTGCTCGGTGGAGGCCCGGCCAGCCTTGGCCGAGGCGTAGACGACCGGGAAGTCCAGGGCTCCGGGGTCGGCGTCCTGCTCCAGCAGGTCGAGGAAGAGCTCGTACGTCTCGTCCACCACAGCGGAGATCCGTGCATCGGGACGATCCACCTTGTTCACAACGAGAACCACCGGCATCCGGCGGGCCAACGCCTTGCGCAGCACGAAGCGGGTCTGCGGCAGCGGGCCTTCGGACGCATCGACCAGCAGCACGACGGCGTCGACCATGGACAGTCCGCGCTCCACCTCGCCGCCGAAGTCCGCGTGGCCGGGAGTGTCGATGATGTTGATGGTGACCGCGCCCTGGGCCGCCGACGGTCCGCGGTAGTGCACGGTGGTGTTCTTCGCCAGGATCGTGATGCCCTTCTCACGCTCCAGGTCACCGGTGTCCATCGCCCGTTCGTCGACGTGCTGGTGCTCGCCGAACGCGCCGGTCTGCCACAGCATCGCGTCGACCAGTGTGGTCTTGCCGTGGTCCACATGCGCGACGATCGCCACGTTGCGGATGTCGTCGCGGGTGCGTGGGGCTGTGGCCGTGGGTCGGTCTTCGGGCATGCGGGTGCGGTTCACTTCCGTCGGGGGTGGGTATCCGGCCGGTCGATTCTACGGCGCCGGGCGGCCCGCCCGCCCAGTTCGGGCTGCTCGTCGCCGTTCCGCTCGCGACAGTCGACACCTGCTCGGGGGTGCTGCCCGGTCACTGGACCCGGTCGGTTGCGGGGCTCGGGAATGGGGAAGGATGGGCAGGCGTTCCGATTGATGGTCGTTCGTTCCAGTCGGGTCAGGAGGTGTGTCGATGCCGGTGCGGCGAGTCGCCATGCTGAGCGTCCACACCTCTCCGCTGGATCAACCGGGTACCGGCGATGCCGGCGGGATGAACGTCTACGTGCTCGAGCTCGCCCGGCAGTTGGCCGCGCACGGCGTCGAGGTCGAGGTGTTCACCCGCGCGACGTCCAGCGGGCTGCCGCCCACCGTCGAGGTGATCCCGGGGGTTCGCGTGCGGCACGTGACCGCCGGTCCGTACGAGGGACTGTCCAAGGAGGAGCTGCCCGGCCAGCTGTGCACCTTCGCCCGGGACGTGCTCCGGGTCGAGGCCGAGCACGACCTCGGCTGGTATGACGTCATTCACTCGCACTACTGGTTGTCCGGGCAGGTCGGCGCGTTGGCCGCCGACCGGTGGGGGGTGCCGTTCGTGCACTCCATGCACACGATGGCGAAGGTGAAGAACGCTGCCTTGGCCGTGGGTGACACCCCGGAGCCGCTCGGCCGGATCGTCGGCGAGGAGCAGGTCGTCGAGGCCGCGGACGTGCTGGTGGCCAACACCGCCGGCGAGGCGCAGCAGTTGGTGGACCTCTACGACGCGGACCCGGCCGCGATCGAGGTCGTGCACCCCGGCGTCGACCTGCAGGTGTTCCATCCACAGGATCAGTCGGCGGCGCGGCGCACGCTGGGCCTGCCGGACGACGCGATCGTGCTGATGTTCGCCGGCCGGATCCAGCCGCTGAAGGCCCCGGACGTGCTGCTGCACACGGTGGCGCTGCTGCTCGCCCGGTGCCCGCAGCTGCGCAGCCGGCTGGTCGTACCCGTGGTCGGCGGTCCGTCCGGCAGCGGACTGGACGAACCCCGAGCCCTGGTCAACCTGGCCGCGTCCCTGGGCATCACCGACGTGGTGCGGTTCGTGCCTCCGGTGAGCCAGGAGACGTTGTCGAAGTGGTACGCGGCGGCCACGCTGGTGTGCGTGCCGTCGTACAACGAGTCGTTCGGGCTGGTGGCCGTGGAAGCGCAGGCGTGCGGCACCCCGGTGATCGCCTCAGCTGTCGGTGGCCTCACCACGGCCGTGGCGGACCAGCGCAGCGGCCTGCTGGTGCACGGGCACGACCCGGCCGACTACGCCGCGGCCTTCGAGCGGGTGCTGCGGGACCCGGCCCTGCTGGCCGAGATGTCGGTGGCCGCGCGGCGGCACGCCTGCGAGTTCGGCTGGGAGCGCACGGCGCGGGCGACCCTCGACGTCTATGCCACCGCGGCCGAGCACCGATGGGGCCTGCGGCTGGCGGTCGGCCAGTGAGCCCGTCGAGCACCGAGCCCGCGGCCGCCGACCCGCGGTCGGCGGCGGCCGACGCGATCCGAACCGCGTTGGACGAACTCGAGATCGAGTGGGAGCAGGCCGGGCCGCACACGTTCACCGCCACGCTGCCGGGCACCCGCAAGCTGCAGACTCCGGTCCGACTCGACGTCGGCGCCCATGCGGTGGGCGTGCACGCGTTCGTGTGCCGGCGGCCGGACGAGAACCACGAGGCGGTCTACCGCTGGCTGCTGGAGCGCAACCTGCGGCTGTATGCCATCGCGTTCGCCGTCGACCACAACGGCGACATCTGGCTGGACGGCCGGCTCGGCCTGCACGCCGTCACGGTGGACGAGATCGACCGCGTGCTGGGCGTGGTGCTCACCACCGCCGACGAGTCGTTCAACACCATCCTGGAATTGGGTTTCGCGACCTCGATCCGCCGCGAATGGGAGTGGCGGCTGGCGCGGGGCGAGTCGACCCGAAACCTGGAGGCGTTCCGCGGCTGGCTCGAGCACTGACGGTCTTGACGATTCGTCTGCGATAACGCGGGCGAGTCGCACCGCGCGACCACAGACGAATCGGGAAGCGGCGGGTGGTCAGCGGCCTTGGGCGGCGACCGCCTTGATCGCGTCCGCGGCCGCCTCCGGGTCGAGGTACTCGCCACCGCGCACCAGCGGCTTCATGTCCGCGTCCAACCGGTAGACCAGCGGGATTCCGGTCGGGATGTTCAGCCCGACCACCGCGTCCGCGTCCATGTCGTCGAGGTGCTTCACCAACGCGCGCAGCGAGTTGCCGTGCGCGGCGACCAGCACGTTCTGCCCGGTCCGCAGGTCGGGGACGATCCGGTCGTACCAGTAGGGCAGGAACCGCACGACCACGTCCGCGAGGCACTCGGTGCGGGGCAGCAGCTCCGACGGCAGTGCGGCGTAGCGCGGGTCCCCGGCCTGGCTCCACTCCGAGTCGTCGGACAGCACCGGCGGCGGCACGTCGTAGGAGCGCCGCCACTGCATGAACTGCTCCTCGCCGAACTCC
Organism: uncultured Nocardioidaceae bacterium; assembly: GCA_964571285.1. GTDB lineage: Bacteria > Actinomycetota > Actinomycetes > Propionibacteriales > Nocardioidaceae > CAZNCE01. The sequence goes on from CAZNCE010000087.1 coordinate 3,740, forward strand.
TCCAGGGTGGCCTTCTTGTCCTTGCCCTGCAGGGCGCCGTAGTGACGCTCGTTCAGCCGCCAGGACCGGCGCACCTGCACCCACTGCCGGTCGCACGCCGCCAGCGACAGCTCCGCGGTCTGGATCGCCCGCTTCAGCACTGAGGTGTGCAGCACGTCCGGCGCCAGGTCGTGCTCGGTCAACAGCCGGCCGCCGCGTACCGCCTCGTCCCGGCCCTTCTCGGTCAGGCCGACGTCCACCCATCCGGTGAACAGGTTCTTGGCGTTCCACTCGCTCTCGCCGTGGCGGAGCAGGATCAGGGTGTACGACGTGTCAGCCATGGCCAGACTCTAATGCCCTGGGCCGCGACCGCCGAGGGTACGGCCGCACGGGCGGGGGCCGTCCCGGCGAACGACGGTGCACTCCGAGATCAGCGCGCGAGCACCGGGTGCTCGCCGGTGACCAGGTAGACGACCCGGCGGGCCAGCGACACCGCGTGGTCGGCGATCCGCTCGTAATACCGGCCCAGCAACGCGACGTCGATCGCGGCCTCCACGCCGTGCTCCCACTCCCGGTCCAGCACGATCCGGAACGAGGACCGCCGCAGCCGGTCCATCAGCTCGTCGGCCCGCTCCAGGTCCTCCGCAGCGGCCACGTCCCGGTTGGTCACCACGGTGCGGCAGTCTCCGACCATCCGGTCCGCGACCACCGCCATCTCATGGATGACCGGCATCGCCGATCGCGGCACCACGTGCTCGGGATGCCGCAGCCGGACCAGCTTGGCGACGTGCGCCGCAAGGTCGCCCATCCGCTCCAGGTCGGCCACCATGCGCAGCGCCGCGACCAGCATTCGCAGGTCGCCCGCCACCGGCTGCTGCCGGGCGAGCAGCAGGAAGCTCCGCGTCTCGATCGACTCTCGTCCGGCGTCGATCTCGGCATCCTCGGCGATCACCCGCTCGGCCAGCTGGGTGTCGGCGGTCAGCAGCGCCTGGGTGGCGTCGCCGGTCGCGCGACGGACCCGGTCCACCATGTCCACCACGCCGTCCAGCACATCGTCCAGTTGGTCGTCGAAGAGCTCTCGCATGGCCGCCACGCTAGGTCGCCAACATGACCGCGCGGAGAACCGTGATGAACGCCGGGTGAACACTCTCCGAACGTTCGCCAGCAGCCTCGTCCGCATTCCGGCTGGACTGCCTTGTCACGTACGCTTTTCGACGTGTCGGTGTCGGTTGCGCTGTTGCTCGGTGGCCTGGTGGGAGTCCTGCTGGGCGCGGTGGCCGTGGTCGCCTTCCGGGTGAGCGAACGCGCTCAGCACACGGTGCCGCCGCAGGAGCCGGCGGTGCCGCCCGACGTCGACGCGGTGCTGTCCGTGCTTGGTTCGTCGAGCCTGGTGATCGACGGCGATGACGTTGTGCGCAAGGCCAGCGCGCCCGCGCACTCGCTCGGCCTGGTCCACGGCGACCGGCTCGCGGTGGACTCGTTGCTGGATGTGGTGCACCAGGTCCGCCGCGACGGCCAGATCCGGGAGTCCGAGCTCACCCTGGCCACCGGCAGCAGTCCCGGCCGTCGCGTGGACAGCCACGTCGTGGCCCGGGTCGCGCCGCTGGGCCGGCTGGTGCTGGTGCTGATCGAGGACCGCACCCGGGAGCGTCGGGTGGAGGCGATCCGCCGGGACTTCGTGGCCAATGTCAGCCACGAGCTCAAGACGCCGGTCGGTGCGCTCCGGCTGCTCTCCGACACCATCATCGAGGCGGCCGACGACCCGGACGCCGTACGCAGGTTCGGCAGCCGTATGCAGACCGAGAGCGAGCGCCTGGGCCGGTTGGTGCATCAGATCATCGAGCTCAGCCGGCTGCAGGGTGACGACCCGGTGGACACGGCGGCCCCGGTCGACGTCGACGACCTGATCGCCGTTGCCCTGGACCGGGCGCAGGTCGGGGCGGCCGAACGCGGTGTGGAGGTGCGTCGCGCCGGCGTGCGTGGCGTCCAGGTGCTCGGACACCGCGGCCAGCTGGAGCTGGCGCTCGGGAACCTGGTCGAGAACGCGGTCACCCACGGCGCATCCGGGACGCACGTGGTGGTCACCGCGGCGCTCGCCGACGGTGGTGGGCTCGAGCTAGCGGTCAGCGACCACGGCGCGGGCATCCCACAGGCCGAGCTCGGTCGCATCTTCGAGCGCTTCTACCGGGTGGATCCGGCGCGAGCCCGTACGACCGGAGGGACCGGACTGGGCCTGTCTATCGTCAAGCACGTCGTGGCCAGCCACGGCGGCGAGATCCGGGTGTGGAGCGAGCAGGGTGAGGGGTCCACCTTCACCCTGTGCCTGCCCGGCGTGGTCCGGGTCGGCGGCCGGCAGAGCACGCTGGACGACCCATCCGCACAGCCGTCCGCCACGGAGACCGATGCGCTCGTGGAAGGGGCCTCGTCATGACCCGGGTGCTCGTCGTGGAGGACGAGGAGAGCTACCGGGACGCGTTGTCGTACCTGCTCCGCAGGGAGGGGTACGAGGTGGCGCTGGCCGAGGACGGGCAGCAGGCGCTGGCCGAGTTCGAGCGCACCGGCGCCGACATCGTGCTCCTCGACCTGATGCTGCCGGGGTTGCCGGGCACCGAGGTGTGCCGGCAGATCAGGCAGAACTCGACGGTGCCGGTGATCATGGTCACCGCCAAGGACGCGGAAGTGGACAAGGTCGTCGGGCTGGAGCTCGGCGCGGACGACTACGTGACCAAGCCCTACTCGCCACGGGAGCTGCTGGCCCGGATCCGGGCGGTGCTGCGCCGCGGGCAGGACGTGGACCTCGCCCCGGCGACGCTGGAGGCCGGGCCCGTCCGGATGGACGTCGAGCGGCACGTGGTCACGGTCCGGGGCGCGGAGACGCGCCTGCCACTCAAGGAGTTCGAGCTGCTGGAGATGTTCCTACGCAACAGCGGCCGGGTGCTGACCCGTGGCCAGCTGATCGACCGCGTGTGGGGCAGCGACTACGTGGGCGATACGAAAACGCTGGACGTGCACGTCAAGCGGCTGCGCGCCAAGATCGAGCCCGACCCAGCGCTGCCGCGGCACCTGATCACCGTGCGCGGACTGGGTTACCGGTACGAGGGCTGACCCCGCGACGTCAGCTCTGGATCGTCACGTCGCTGTACTGCTCGCTCTGCGGCATCACCGGGACGTCCAACGTCACCGGCGTGCTGTCGGAGAACTCGAAAGTGATCTGCACCGTATAGCCGGGGGACAGGCCGGGCCCCTCCAGCGACACCTTCGGGCCCTCCTCCAGCTTCACCAGCGAGCGGTCCGGCAGCGGCACCGATCCACCGGCGATGGTCGCCCGTACCTCGCCCTGCGAGGAGGTGACTCGCACGCCGGTCAGCTCCTGCGGGTTGCCGCTCTGGTTGACCAGGCCGGTGACCAGTGTCCCGGCGCCGTCGTCGTTGGCGACCACCAGCACGTCCAGTGCATAGATGTCGCCGGTCCGGTCCTGGGTCCCGTCGGCCGGCGCGTAGTCCTGCAGCACGGTGGCGTCGAAGCCCCGGCCGGTGCACCCGGCGAGCAGCAGGCTGCCCGCAGCGAGGGCCACGGCGATCAGCAGGCGGATACGGCGGCTGGGACGGTGGACACGAACCTGCACGATGGCTTCCTCTCGGCGCGGGCGTGTGGTGCGGCTCAGCCTATCCAGCAGCGGGCCGACCCGCTCCACCCGGCGCGTACCAGCTTTCCTCCGATTGCCGGACGGTGTTCGTCGCAGGCACGAAACCTAACGGTTTGTCAAGCCCCGATTTGCCTTCTGACCTGCACAAACGCCCAAGGCGGCGGTCCGGACACGTGATATCCTGGTAGTTCGAAAGGGGAATGTGCCACATGACCTTCACTGTCGGAGAGACACTCGTCTACCCCAATCACGGGGCGGCCGTCATCGAGGACATCGAGACCCGCAAGATCAAGGGCGAGGACAAAACCTACCTCGTGCTCCGCATCGTCGCACAAAACGACCTGGTCGTTCGCGTGCCGGCGTGCAACCTCGATCTGGTGGGTGTGCGCGACGTCGTCGACAAGGCTGGACTGGAACGGGTTTTCGACGTTCTGCGCGCGGAGCACACCGAGGAGCCGACGAACTGGTCTCGTCGGTACAAGGCCAACCTGGAGAAGCTGCACTCCGGGGACGTGCTGAAGGTCGCCGAGGTCGTCCGCGACCTGTGGCGGCGCGAGCGGGAGCGCGGTCTGTCCGCCGGTGAGAAGCGGATGCTGGCCAAGGCCCGGCAGATCCTGGTGTCCGAGCTGGCGCTCGCCGAGCAGACCAACGAGGACAAGGCCGAAACGCTCCTCGACGAGGTGCTCGCCTCCTGACTTCGGTCGGCCCCCGGGGATCCGGGGGCCGACTCATGTGAGCGTCCAGCGGAGCTGCCTGATGCCCACGACCGACCACCCTCCCGACTGTCAGCCCGACCAGCGGGCCACCCGCCCTGCCGTTGACGAGGTGGCGGTGATCATTCCCGCCGCCGGCCGCGGGGAGCGGCTGGGCCCGGGGGGCCCGAAGGCGTTGCGCGAGCTCGGCGGGGAGCCGCTGCTGGTGCACGCCGTGCGCTCGCTGCATGGCAGCGGTCTGATCGGCGCCACCGTGGTGGCCGCCCCCGCCGGACGCATGGACGAGGTACGAGCGCTGCTGACGCCCGTACTCCCCACCGACCACCCGCTCACCGTGGTAGCCGGCGGAGCCAGCCGGCGGGCCTCCGTCGCCGCCGGTCTGGCCGCGCTCCCCGACTCGGTGCGGATCGTGCTGGTGCACGACGCCGCCCGCCCGCTGGTGCCGGCCGCGGTCGTGCGTCGAGTGGTGACCGCTGTGCGCGAAGGCGCCCCGGCCGTGGTCCCCGCCCTGCCGGTCGCCGACACCATCAAGCGCACCAGCGGGGACACCGTCGTGGGCACCGTGGACCGAACCGATCTGGTGGCCGTGCAGACACCGCAGGGGTTCGACCGGGCCACCCTGCTGCGCGCGCACGAACAGACGGTTCGCGACGCCACCGACGACGCAGGCATGGTGGAGGAACTGGGGTTGCCCGTGCGCGTGGTCGAGGGCAGCGAGGCGGCCCGCAAGGTGACCCGGCCGTTCGACCTGCTGATCGCCGAGGCGGTCCTCACCAACCGGTGACGATCGGTTGTCCGCATTTCACGGACAGGCCACCACCCCGGTGGGACACTCGCCACGTGGGGGGAGGCCACTATGACCGCAGAACTGACCACCGAGATGAGACCCGGACCGGTCCCCAGGCCGACCGCTGAGCCGACGGCAGGCCGAGCCCGGCGCCGGCTGGCCGCGGTGCCGGACCCGCAGACGACCCCGGCACCGGGACCGGGCTGGGTCCCCGGGTCCGAGCTCGGCTGCACCAAGCGCGAGCGGCGCCAGGTCGCGCCGGATGCGCCGTGGGACGAGCGACGGCTGGAAGATCTCGACGACAACTGACCGCGACCCGGCGCGCACGCCGCTGCCGCGTGCCGAGCGTGCGCACGGCATGATCGAGGCATGGACAGCCCCGCGTTCCGCACCGGCATCGGCATCGACGTGCACCGCTTCGCGGCGGACCGGGCGATGTGGGTGGCCGGTCTGCACTGGCCCGATGAGCCGGCCGGGCTGGCCGGCCACTCCGACGGTGACGCCGTCTGCCACGCGGCTTGCGATGCCTTGCTGTCCGCGGCCGGGCTCGGCGATCTGGGCAGCACCGTCGGCATCGCCGAGCCCCGGTGGGCCGGAGCAGCCGGGACCGACTTGCTCGGCGAGGTGGTGGGCCGGGTGCGAAGGGCCGGGTTCGAGGTCGCCAACGTGGCCGTCCAGGTCATCGGGGAGCGGCCGCGGATCGGCGGCCGCCGGGCCGAGGCCCAAGAGGTCCTCTCCCGGGTGGTGGCTGCCCCGGTGTCCATCGGAGCGACCACGACCGACGGTCTGGGCCTGACCGGACGAGGCGAGGGATTGGCCGCCATCGCCAGCGCGCTGGTGGTTCCGCTGGTCTGACCGGAGCACCATGGTGGGGTGGCGGACTCCACGAGCTCCAGCGGTCCGGTCGTCGGCGCCGGAGCAGCCGCGGTCGCCGGGGCCCTCTCGGTTGCTGGCGGGCTGGCTACGGCCGAGCTGGTCGCCGGAGCGCTGGGCCTGGCCGGATCCCCGGTGCTCGCGGTCGGTGAGGCGGTCATAGCGCTGACACCAGGCCCGGTCGCGGAGACCGCGATCTCCGCCGTCGGTCAGGCCGACAAGCCGTTGCTGATCGCCGGAACCGTGATCGGCGCGCTGGCTGTGGGGGCCGCAGCGGGCCTACTGAGTTGGCGCCGGCGTTGGGCCGGCTTCCTCGTGCTGGCCGCTTCCGGCGCGTTCGCGGGTTGGGCCGCGCTCCGGCCCGCCGATGCGGGATCCTCCGAGGTGTTCCCCGCAGCCGCCGCCACCCTGGTCGCCGCGGTGCTGCTCGGCTGGCTCGTACCC
>CAZNCE010000087.1:10281-14067 GCA_964571285.1 uncultured Nocardioidaceae bacterium
CCCAGCCCGCAGCCCAGCCCGCTGCCGTCATCGGCCGTGCCGGTCGGCGTGAGCCGCCGCGACTTCGTGTTCCGCGCGGGGCTGGTGACCCTCGGCGCCGTCACGGTCGGGGTCAGCGGGCGGCTGCTCGGCGCCGGCCGACGGGCGGTCGAGTCGGCGCGCTCCGTCCTGGCGCTGCCGGTCACCACCGGCCGGATCCACGAGGAGTACTCGGTGGGCGTACCCGGGGTCGCCCGGTGGCGCACGCCGAACGACGTGTTCTACCGCATCGACACCGCGCTGTCGGTGCCTGTCGTGCTGCCGCACGAGTGGCGCCTGCGCGTGCACGGCTTGGTTGAGCGTGAGCTGGACCTGCGTTACCGCGACCTGCTCGACCGGGGCCTGGTGCATGCCTGGATCACCCTGTGCTGCGTGTCCAACGAGGTGGGCGGGCCGCTGATCTCCAACGCCTGGTGGAGCGGGGTACCAATCGCCGACCTGCTCGCGGAGGCCGGGGTCGATCCGTCCGCGGACGCGGTGCTCTCGACCTCGGCGGACGGCTGGACCTGCGGGACCCCGCTGACCGCGCTCACCGACGGTCGACCAGCGCTGCTTGCCGTGGCGATGAACGGCGTGCCGCTGCCGGTGGAGCACGGTTTCCCGGTGCGCATGGTGGTGCCTGGGCTGTACGGCTACGTGTCGGCCACCAAGTGGGTGGTCGAGTTGCGGGTCAGCCGGTTTGCCGACATCACCGCCTACTGGACCGAGCGCGGCTGGTCCGCCCGCGGGCCGGTGAAGACCCAGTCCCGGATCGACACGCCGCGGGACGGCGCCACCGTCGCGCAGGGATCGGTCGCCGTCGCCGGCGTCGCGTGGGCGCAGCACCGCGGCATCCAGCAGGTGGAGGTACGGGTGGACGACGGTCCCTGGCAGACCGCCCGGCTGGCCGCGGTGCCGGGTGTCGACACCTGGCGGCAATGGGTCCTCGACTGGACCGCGACCCCCGGCGAGCACACACTGGCCGTCCGCGCCACCGACCGCACCGGAGCGACCCAGACCGGCCGGCGACAGGGCGTGCTGCCGGACGGCGCCACGGGGTGGCACACGATCGCTGTGACGGTGCGCTAGCACGGCCTCACACACGGTCGGTGACTTCTCGGCAACGAACCGGTAAAGGACCGCCGGGCGAGACTATTCAGCGGCGCGACCGGCGGATAGGTTCGGGCCGTTCGTTCTCACTTTCGAGGAGACACCCCATGCGACTCTCCGTTCGACGTGCCGGCCTGGCTCTGGTGGCCGGCTCCCTCGCCGTCTCCTTCGCGGCGGCGGGACCGGCCCTGGCCGATCCAGGATCGGCGGCCAAGAAGGCGAAGCAGGTCGACGTTCAACTGCTTGCCTTCAACGACTTCCACGGCGCGCTGCAGGCCGACCCCACGCACACGCTGTCGGAGTCCCTGGACCCGTCGCAGACCCCGGTCGGCGGCGTCGAGTATCTGGCCAGCACCCTGGAGTCGCTGCGTCAGCACGCGCCCGATGGCAACACGCTGACCGTGGCCGCCGGCGACATCATCGGCGGCTCCACCTTCCTGTCCGGGCTGTTCCACGACGAGCCGTCGATCGAGGCGATGGATGCGCTGGGCCTCGACGTCTCCAGCGTGGGCAACCACGAGTTCGACGAGGGCACCACCGAACTGCTGCGCATGCAGAACGGCGGCTGCCACCCGGTGGACGGCTGCTACTTCCCGAACGACCCGTACGACGGCGCGGACTTCGACTACCTCGCCGCCAACGTGGTGAACAAGGACGACGGGTCCACGCTGCTGCCGCCGTACGAGATCCGCACCGTGGACGGGGTGAAGATCGGCTTCATCGGGCTGACCACGAAGACCACCCCCGCCCTGGTGTCGCCCAGCGGCGTGGCCAGCGTGGACTTCCTCGACGAGGTGCAGACGATCAACCACTACGTGATCCAGCTGAAGCGGCACCGGGTGCGGTCGATCGTCGTGCTGATGCACGAGGGTGGCTACCAGACCGGCACCTACGACGGCTGCCAGGGCATCTCCGGGGTGGTCGTGGACATCGCCAAGCGGCTGCACCCGGAGGTGGACGCTCTGGTGACCGGGCACACGCACCAGCCGTACGTGTGCGAGCTGCCCAGTAGGGGTGGGCCGTTGCTGACCACCAGCGCGGCGTCCTCCGGTGACGTGGCGACCGAGATCTCGCTGCGGATCAACAAGCGATCCCGGGACGTGGTCAGCGCGAGCGCGGTAAACCACCTGGTCACGCACACCATCGCGCCGGACCCGGTGCAGACCGCGATCATCGACAAGTGGAACGCGATCGCCGGGCCGATCGGCGGGCGCGTGGTCGGAACCGTGGCCGAGGACATCACCGGTGACAAGGACACCGACCGCGCGCACGAGACGCCGATGGGTGACCTGCTGGCGGACGCCATCCTGTGGGGCACCAGCGGGGAGAACGGCGGGGCGCAGATCGCGTTCATGAACATCGGCGGGGTCCGCGACGAGTTCATCGTGGACCAGATCAGTGCCGGCGAGCAGCCCGGCGAGATCACCTACCAGGAGGCCTACAACGTCGCCCCGTTCGGCAACCTGCTGGTCTCCATGGACCTGACCGGCCAGCAGATCAAGGACGTGCTGGAGCAGCAGTACCAGCCGATCGAGGAGCGCGGTTCACGGGCCATGCTGGCGCTCGGCGTGTCCGAGGGCTTCAGCTACGAGTGGGATGACAGCCGCCCCGAGGGCGATCGGGTCGTGCCCGGCTCGATGACCCTCAACGGTGAGCCGATCGAGCTGGACCAGACCTACCGGGTCGGGACGCTGAACTTCCTCGCCGACGGCGGCGACTCGTTCACCGCGTTCGGCGCCGGCACCAACCTGCTGGGTGGTGCCGAGGACCTGGCCAACCTGGTCGACTACCTCGGTGCGCACCCGGGCCTGACCGCACCTCCGGACCGGGTCTCCGGCCTGTGAGGATCGGCACGACCTGAGCTGAACGAGAAAGCGGCCGTCGGCCGGCTCCCGTGAGCCGCCCGGCGGCCGCTTCGTCGCCCCCGGCCGGCGCTAGTCTTGGCCCGGTGAACCTGCGCCTGTACGACACCGCCACCCGGGAGGTCCGCGACTTCGTGCCGTTGCACGAGGGCCAGGTGGGCATCTACCACTGTGGCCTGACCGTGCAGGGCCCCCCGCACGTCGGCCACATCCGCAAGGAGGTCGTGTTCGACGTCCTGCGCCGGTGGATGGAGCACCGCGGCTACGCGGTCACGCTGGTCGCCAACATCACCGACATCGACGACAAGGTGCTCGCCCGCGAGGCCGAGACCGGCCGGCCGTGGTGGGCGGTCGCGTACGCCAACGAGCGCGCGCTGCACGACGCGTACCGGGTGCTGGGCTGCCTGCCGCCCACCTACGAGCCGCGGGCGACCGGGCACATCCCCGAGATGCTGGAGCTGATCGAGCAGCTGATCGTCAACGGGCACGCGTACCCCGCCGCGGACGGCTCCGGCGACGTGTACTTCGACGTGCGTTCCTGGCCGAGCTACGGCGAGCTGTCGCATCAGCGGGTCGACGACATGGAGCCGGCGGCCGACGCGGATCCCCGGGGCAAGCGCGACCCCCGCGACTTCGCCCTGTGGAAGGGCTACAAGAAGGAGCTGGAGCCGCCGACAGCCGCCTGGCCGTCGCCGTGGGGACCGGGCCGTCCCGGCTGGCACCTGGAGTGCTCGGCGATGTCGGGGAAGTACCTCGGCGACGAGTTCGACATCCACGGCGGCGGGCTGGACCTGCG
>CAZNCE010000088.1:0-2370 GCA_964571285.1 uncultured Nocardioidaceae bacterium
CCGCCGCTGGACTTCCAGGTGACCGACACGTACTTCGTCGTCGCGCACTTCCACTACGTGGTGTTCGGCACGGTGGTGTTCGCGATGTTCGCGGGCTTCTACTTCTGGTGGCCCAAGATCACCGGCCACATGCTGGACGAGACTCTCGGCAAGGTGCACTTCTGGCTGCTGTTCGTCGGCTTCCACACCACGTTCCTGGTACAGCACTGGCTCGGTGTCGAAGGCATGCCGCGGCGCTACGCCGACTACCTGCCGTCGGACGGGTTCACCATGCTCAACCAGGTGTCGTCGGTCGGCGCGTTCCTGCTCGGTGCGTCGATGATCCCGTTCGCCTACAACGTGTGGAAGAGCCGGCACCACCCGCAGGTCACGGTCGACGACCCCTGGGGCTGGGGACGCTCACTGGAGTGGGCGACCTCCTGTCCGCCGCCTCGGCACAACTTCGAGTCCCTGCCCCGGATCCGGTCCGAGAGCCCGGCCTTCGACATGCATCACCCGGAGGTGTCGGCGATCGAACTGGAGACGGTCGGCGTGGGCGTGGGCGGGCTCACCGACGAAGCCCAGCACACGGGACGGCATGAGCACGTCACCCGGCCGGACGGGGAGGACCAGCGTTGAAGGTCGAAGCCTGGGTCTTCGGGTGGGTCTTCTTCTTCTTCGGAGTGACCGCCCCGATCTACTGGTTCCTGTCCTACGACCCGACCGGCACCGCCGCGCTGATCATGTGCGCGGCGCTGGGCGGCCTGGTCACCTTCTACCTCGGCTTCACCGCCCGGCGGATGCCGGCGCGGCCCGAGGACCGGCCCGAGGCCGACATCGCCGAGGGCGCGGGGGAGCTCGGGTTCTTCCCGCCGTACTCCTGGTGGCCGCTGTGGACCGCGATGGCCATGGCCGTGTGTACGCTCGGCGTGGCGATCGGCTGGTGGCTGTTCATCATCGGCGCCGGCTTCCAGGCGATCACGGTCACCGGTTGGGTGTTCGAGTACTACCGCAAGGAGCACGCGCACTAGGACCGGCGGGTGCTCCGGCACCCGGTACCCCGATGTGACGTTGTCCGCACGGGCAGCGCCGAGATGCGCTGCCTGCACCCCGGCCCGCGTTAGGCTGGAGCGGAAGGCCGTCTACCGCATTCGGGGTTCGTCTGGTGAAACCGTTCCGTCATGCCGCGCTGGCCGCAGCCGCGCTCACCACCACTGGGCTGGTGCTGGCCGGTTGCACGAGCACTACCGGGTCCGGCGCCGAGCCGCCGGCCGACGCCACTCCGACGGCCGACGTGTCCGCCGCGTCCGACGGGCCCACCGAGGCTCCCGTCCCCGCACCGACCATCGACTCCAACATCCGGCCCAACGCCAACGGCGTACCCGTCGACACGGTGCTCCAGGTGAGCGCCACCGACGGCACCCTGACCAAGGTGAAGGTGATCGGCGAGGGCGAGAAGGACGTGCCGCTCAAGGGCAGCATCAGCGACGACGGCGGCACCTGGAAGGCGACCGACCTACTCGAGCCGGGCTCCACGTACGTCGTGCGCACCACCGCGAAGGGCGAGGACGGCCAGACCACCCAGCAGAAGCGGTTTTTCCACACCGTCAACCTCGATCTGGACCACCAGACCTACCCCAACATCGCTCCGCTGCAGGGCGAGACCGTGGGCGTGGGCATGCCGGTCGTGATCAACTTCGACGTGCCCGTGCAGAACCGGAAGTCGATCGAGAAGCACCTCAGCGTGACCGCCTCCAAGCCGATGAAGGGCTCCTGGCACTGGTACTCCGACACCGAGGTGCACTTCCGCCCGGTGCACTACTGGAAGCCCGGCACCAAGGTCACTGTGCACGCCGACGTCAACGGTGTGAACGCGGGCAACGGCATCTACGGCCAGCTGGATCGCACGGTGAGCTTCCAGATCGGTGACTCGGTGATCAGCAAGGTGCACCTGCAGCAGCACTACATGGACGTGTTCATCAACGGCCACAAGGCCCGGCGGATCCCGGTCACCGCGGGCAAGGAAGGTTTCCAGACCCGCGGCGGCATCAAGGTGGTGCTGGCGAAGTTCCGCACCAAGCACATGGACGCGGCCACGGTCGGCATCCAGCCCGGGGACCCGGACTACTACAACATCGCGGACGTGCCGTACGCCCTGCGGGTGACCTGGTCGGGTGAGTTCGTGCACGGCGCCCCGTGGTCGGTCGGGCAGCAGGGAGCGGCGAACGTCAGCCATGGTTGCGTCGGGATGAGCATCTCCGACGCCCAGTGGTTGTACGAGCGGTCCAAGCGCGGCGACATCGTCCGGGTGTTCGGCAGCTCGCGGCCGCTGGAGACCGACAACGGCTACACGGACTGGAACGTGCCGTTCAAGACCTACGCCAAGGGCTC
>CAZNCE010000088.1:2470-14066 GCA_964571285.1 uncultured Nocardioidaceae bacterium
CGTCGTGCTCGGCGGGCTCCAGTTCGTGCGGCTGGTCGGGTGCCGTGCCGTCCATCGCGTGGTCCCGGTCGATGCCGTGGTGCTCCGGGTGGGCGTGCGCCTCCTCCAGCTCGCCCCTGGTCAGCCGCGGCAGCTCGTGGCCGTACCACCAGTGCCACATCCGGCGCCTGATCCGGTTGGACCGGGCCCTGGGGTTGCGCACCCCGTGCTCGTCCACCTCGGGCTCCATCTCGGGCGGGATCCGCCGCTGCTGTTCGGTCAGCTTCAGCAGCGACTCGGTGCTGAGGTCGCCGTGCTTCTCGGAGTAGCCGCCCTCGGCGGAGCGGGAGATGATGCCGGACTCGTAGCCGTGCAGCACCATCTCGCGGTCGGCGCGCTGCAGCGCGATGCAGATCCGCTTGGTCACGATGAACGCGATCACCGGTCCGATGAACACCGCGAAGCGCATGAACCAGCTGATGCCCTCGAGGCTGAGATGGAACTTGTCCGCGACGATGTCATTGCCGCCGGCGATCCACAGCAGGCCGTACAACGTCATCAGCGCGACGATGATCGAGGTCCGGGTGGGTGCGTTGCGCGGTCGCTCCAGCAGGTGGTGTTCGCGCTTGTCCCGGGTCACCCAGCCCTCCAGGAACGGATACAGCAAGATGACGAGCCAGAGCACAAGGGGTACGACCAGCCCGGGGATCATCACGTTCCAACTGACTGTGAAGCCCCACAGCGAGGTCTCCCAGTTCGGCATGATGCGCAGCGCGCCCTCGGCGATGCCCATGTACCAGTCGGGTTGCGAGCCGGCGGTGACCTCGGCCGGGTTGTACGGGCCGTACTTCCAGACCGGGTTGATCGTCATCAGCGCGCCCATCAGCGTGGTGACACCGAAGACGATGAAGAAGAAGCCGCCGGCCTTGGCCATGTAGACGGGCATGAACGGGTAGCCGACCACGTTGCGGTTGCTCCGGCCGGGGCCGCCCCACTGGGTGTGCTTCTGATACCACAGGATCAGCAGGTGCGCGGTGATCAGCGCCAGCAGGATGCCCGGGAGCAGCAGGATATGGACGCCGTACAGGCGTGGGATGAACGCGCTGCCCGGGAACTCCCCGCCGAAGATGAAGAACGACAGATAGGTGCCGATCACCGGAGTGGCGCGGACCATGCCCTCCATGATGCGCAGCCCGGTCCCGGAGAGCAGGTCGTCGGGCAGCGAGTAGCCGGCGAATCCCTCGATGATGCCCAGCAGCAGCAGAGTGGCGCCGATCACGTAGTTGAGCTCGCGCGGCTTGCGGAAGGCGCCGGTGAACAGGATCCGGGCCATGTGGACGAACATGGCGGCGATGAACAGGATCGCCGACCAGTGGTGCATCTGACGCATCAGCAGCCCGGCGCGGATGTCGAACGACAGGTCCAGCGTGGAGGCGTAGGCGTCGGACATCTCCAGCCCGCGCAGCAGGTCGTACGAGCCGGTGTAGTGCACCTCGGCCATGCTCGGCCGGAACCAGAACGTGAGGAAGGTTCCGGTGATCAGCAGCACGACGAACGACCACAGGGCGATCTCGCCGAACATGAACGACCAGTGGTCGGGGAAGACCTTGCGGATGTGCTTCTTGACCAGCGGGCCCATGCGGACCCGCTCGTCCAGCCACTTGACCGGTCCGGCGAGCGCCTTTGGTGCGTTGAGCTCGGTGTCACTCATGCGGATCGGTCCTCCTCACCGCCGCGCTCCCAGAAGCTCGGCCCGACCGGTTCCTGGAAGTCGCTCTGGGCAATCAGGTAGCCCTCGCTGTCCACGGCCAGCGGCAGCTGCGGCAACGAGCGGGCCGCAGGCCCGAACACGACGATGCCGTTGTTGGCCAGGTCGAACGTGGACTGGTGGCACGGGCACAGCAGGTGGTGGGTGGTCTGCTCGTACAGGCTGATCGGGCAGCCGACGTGGGTGCAGATCTTCGAGTAGCACAGCACGCCGTCGATGTTCCAGTTCCGGCGACCGGGGTAGGGAGTGATGTCGTCGGGGTTGATCCGCACGAGGATCACCGAGGCACTGGCCTTGGCGTTCAGCTTCGCGGTGCCCTCGAGCGTCTCCCAGCCGGGCGGTTCGAAGTCGGGGTTGGACACGATGATCTCGGGCTGCGCGTTGATCAACGTGCCGAAGTCGACGTCGGACAGCTTGATCGGGGTGCCGGTGACGTCCATGACCACCCGCATGCCCTGGCGCCACACGGTCCGCGACGGCGCGCCGTTGGGCAACGGGCCGAGGTCGCGCAGGCCGACGATGGCGGGCAGGCCGAGTACGGCGACGGCGCCGAGGAAGGTGTTGCGGATCAGCTTCCGCCGGCCGAACCCGGAGTCGGCGGCCCCCTGGGCGACCGCGGCGAGAGCGTCCCGGGCGTCCTCTGGCGACGAACCGGCGGGGTGCCGCTCCTCGACGATCTCCACGTCGCTCATCAGCTTCTTGGCCCACTGGATGGCGCCGATGCCGATGAACAGCAGCGCCCCGGCCAGGGTCAGCCCGAGCGCGATGTTCAGCCCGTTGAACCCGAGGAACACCGCATCCGGCGGGATCGCGAAGTAGACCACGCAGAAGCCGAGGGAGAGCAGGATCGCCGCGGTGAACAGGCCGGCGACCTGCCGCTCGGCGCGCTTCTCCATCGAGGGGTCGGTGTCGGTCGGGCGGTGCTGGTGCTCCGGCAGCCCCGGGTCCGGGATCGGGTCGCTGTCGGCCGCATCGTAGGTCGCGATGTCGGTGCGGTCGGTCACTTTTCCCTCACTCCCGCGGAGCCGATCCAGATGCAGAAGATGATCAGCCCGCCGATGCCGATGATCCAGCCCCACAGGCCCTCGCTGACCGGGCCGAGCGCACCCAGCGAGAGGCCGCCTTGCGCCGGCTGGGACTGCAGCGCCTTGATGTAGCCGATCACCTTGAGCTTGTCGTCAGGCGTCATCGTCGCGTCGTTGAACACCGGCATCTGACCGGGCCCGGTCAGCATCGCCTCGTAGATGTGCCTGGGCTCGACGCCGCGCAGCGTGGGTGCGTGCTTGCCCCACGGCAGCGCACCCCCGGAGCCGGCGAAGTTGTGGCAGGCGGTGCAGTTGGTCCGCCAGATCTCGCCGCCCCGCACCACGTCCTCCTGGCTGAGCGACGAATAGTCGTACTGGTCCGCGGAGGGGATCGCGGGACCCGGGCCGAGCGACGCGACGTAGGCGGCCAGCGCCTCGATCTCGTGGTCGTTGTAGATGACCTCCTTGCGCGGCGCCTGCGCCCCCGGCTGGGTCAGCGGCATCCGGCCGGTGCCCACCTGGAAGTCCACCGCGGCGGCACCCACGCCGACCAGCGAGGGCCCGAGGAAGGTGCCCTTCTGGGTGCGGATGCCCTCGGCGTTGTAGCCGTGGCACGACGAGCACCCGACCAGGAACAGCTGGCGTCCCTCGGCGACCAGGTCCTCTTGCGCACTGGTGGCCTGGGCCGGCTCGGGCTTGACCGCGGCGTACAGCCCGCCGGCGATCACCAAGCCGAGCAGCAGTACGACCAGGCCGGCGAGCGGGTGGCGTCGCTTCGCGGAGAGCCGGGCGGAAAGGAATCTCACGATGAACCCTCGTCCCCTCGCTACTTGATCAGGTAGATGCTCGCGAACAGGGCGATCCAGACCACGTCCACGAAGTGCCAGTAGTACGAGACCACGATGGCAGAGATCGCCTGCTCATGGGTGAACCGGCGTGCCACATAGGTCCGGCCCAAGACGAACAGGAACGCGAACAGTCCTCCGGTCACGTGCAGGGCGTGGAAGCCGGTGGCGACGTAGAAAATCGAGCCGAACGGCGACGAGGGGATCGTGATGCCCTCATGCACCAGCTCGGCGTACTCGAAGGCCTGTCCGGCGACGAAGAACGCGCCCATCAGGTAGGTCAAGATGAACCACTCGCGCAACCCCCACTTGCCGACCTGGAAGACCGAGCCGGTCCGCCCCACCTGGCCGCGCTCCGCGGCGAACACGCCGAGCTGGCAGGCCACCGAGGACAGCACCAGCACGGTGGTGTTGGCGGCGGCGAACGGCACGTTGAGCAGCGCCGTGTCCTGCGCCCACAACTCCGGTACGACCGAGCGCAACGTGTAGTAGATCGCGAACAGCGCCGCGAAGAACATCAGCTCGCTGGAGAGCCAGACGATCACGCCGACGCTGACCAGGCTCGGCCGGTCCGGATGCCCGTGCAGACGGGACGCGGGGATAGTCGTTGCAGTGGCCACGGGTTGCATTATGTCGTCACTGGTCCCGGATGACACCCCGACCCCCGGGGGGCCGAGAAATTGGTTCCGAGATTGCTCGGAACATTCTGTCCATGCCTACCCTGGCATCATGCCGGGGCCCGACACCACCCATCTAATTTTCACGACGTGGGTCTTCGATCCGGTCGCGGCCGGGACGATCTTCGCGGCTGCCTGCTTCTACCTGGCGGGGGTTCGGGTGATGCACCGCCGGGGGGACGGCTGGCCGATCGGTCGCACCATCAGTTTCTGCCTGTTCGGGCTGGGCAGTGCCGTGATCGCCACCCAGGCGTCCCCGGCGGCCTTCGACAAGACGGTGCTGTCGATGCACATGGTCCAGCACATGATCTTGTCGATGATCACGCCGGTGTTCCTGGCGCTGGGCGCGCCGGTGACACTGGCGCTGCGGACCCTGTCCCGTACCCCGCGCCGGTGGCTGCTCGCGGTGCTGCACAGCCGCGTGGCTCAGGTGCTGTCGTTCCCGCCGCTGGCGTTCGTGCTGTACGTGTTCAGCCCGTGGGCGCTGTATTTCTCCGGCTGGTACCCCGCCACGCTGACCAACGACTACCTGCACGCGGTGCTGCACCTGCACTTCGTGGCGGTGGGCTGCCTGTTCTTCTGGCCCATCCTGGGCATCGACCCGGTGCCGGGCCGGATGCGCTACCCGTTCCGGCTGCTCGCGATCGTGCTCACGCTGCCGTTCCACGCGTACCTCGGCGTGACCATCATGAGCCGCACCACGCTGATCGCCGGCGACTTCTACAGCCGGATTCCCATGCCGTGGGACGCCACCCGGATGGCGGACCAGAACCTGGCCGGCTCGCTGCTTTGGGCCTCGGGAGACGCCGTGGGCATGGTGTTCTTCGCCGCCCTGTTCGTGCAGTGGGTGCGCTACAGCCAGCGGGAGGCGATCCGGGAGGACCGCAGGCTCGACATGTTGGAGGCGCAGGCGCGCCGCGAGAGCGCTGCCGGGTAGCATCGCGCAGGTGACTGAGCCGAACCCCGCCGACCGGCAGCCGCTGCGCATCCTGGTGTACTCCGACGACGTGGACGCCCGCTCCGCGGTGCTGCTCGCACTGGGCAAGCGGGTGCACCCGGACTTCCCCGTGATCGAGTACGTCGAGGCGGCCACCGAACCGGTGTGCATGGAGAAGTTCGAGGCCGGCGGGCTGGATCTGGCGATCCTGGACGGGGAGGCGGTCCCGGCCGGTGGCATGGGCATCGCCCGGCAGGTGAAGGACGAGGTCTACAACAGCCCGCCGATCATCGTGCTCACCGGCCGCCGCGACGACGCGTGGCTGGCCACCTGGTCGAAGGCGGAGGCCTCCGTGCCGCACCCGGTGGACCCGATCGAGCTGGCCGAGACCGTGATCGGTGTGCTGCGCTCGCACAAGGGACTCGCGACCCGGTGACGCCGGCCCAGGCCAGCCCGGTCGTGCCCGGACCGGACACCCCCCACTCCTGGCCCGAGGTGCTGTCCACGCTGGTCTCCGGTGGCGACCTGTCCGGCGACCAGGCCGGCTGGGCGATGCAGGAGATCTTCTCCGGGGCGGCCACCCCGTCGCAGATCGCCGGGTTCGCGCTCGCGCTGCGGGCAAAGGGCGAGACCGTCGACGAGATCGAGGGCCTGGTCCGCACGATGTACGCACACGCCGTCGCCATCGACGTGCCCGGCAACACGCTGGACGTGGTGGGCACCGGCGGCGACCGGGCGCACACGGTGAACATCTCCACGATGGCCGCGCTGGTTGCCGCGGGCGCCGGAGCCACCGTGGTCAAGCACGGCAACCGGGCGGCGTCCTCGTCGTGCGGGACCGCGGACGTGCTGGAGGAGCTCGGCGTGCCGCTCGACCTGCCGCCTGCGGTCGTGGCCGAGGTCGCCCGGGAGGCAGGGATCACGTTCTGCTTCGCCTCGATGTTCCACCCGGCGCTGCGGTTCGCGGGGGTCCCGCGGCGCGAGCTCGGCGTACCAACGGTGTTCAACTTCCTGGGGCCGCTGGCCAACCCGGCCCGGCCTACCGCGCAGGCGGTGGGCTGCGCGGACCTGCGGATGGCGCCGCTGATGGCGGGCGTGCTCGCTCGGCGCGGCGTGTCGGCGCTGGTGTTCCGCGGCGACGACGGCCTGGACGAGCTCACCACGACCACCACCTCGCAGCTGTGGTGGGTGCGCGGCGGCGAGGTGCGGCACGTGACCCTGGACCCGTCCGCGCTCGGCCTGCCGGCGGCCGACCCGGCCTCGCTGCGCGGCGCGGACGCCGAGTTCAACGCCGACGTGGTGCGACGTGTGCTGGCCGGTGAACGCGGCCCGATCCGCGACACCGTGCTGCTGAACGCCGCCGCCGCGCTGGTCGCGCACGCCGGTGCGGCACCGGCCGGGTCGGCGGGTCCGGACCGGCCGGCCGGGGACGCCGACGAGCGCCCCGGCGACGCGTCGCTGACCGAGCACCTCGCGGACGGCCTGCGCACCGCGGCCGAGGCCCTCGACTCGGGCTCGGCGGCGGCGGTGCTGGAACGCTGGGTCGAGACCGGCACCCGCCTGGCAGACTCATAACCCGATTCGTCTGCGGTCGCCCTCCGCGACACGCCCGCGAAACCGCAGACGAATCCGAGCATCGGGAGGCTGGATGAACGACAGCAGGGCCGGACAGCCCGCGCAGCCGCAGGATCTGGTCGACATCCCCCGGCTGCTGACCGCGTACTACACGCTGGTCCCCGATCCGGAGCAGGTCGACCAGCGGGTGTCGTTCGGCACCTCGGGCCACCGGGGCAGCAGCCTCGACACCGCGTTCAACGAGACCCACATCCTGGCCACCACCCAGGCCATCTGCGACTACCGCAGGGGCCAGGGCTACGACGGGCCGCTGTTCGTCGGCCGCGACACCCACGCGCTGTCCGAGCCGGCCTGGGCCTCCGCGCTGGAGGTGCTGGCGGCCAACGACGTCACGGTGCTGGTCGACGACCGGGACGGCTACACCCCGACTCCGGCGGTGTCCCATGCCATCCTGCGGGCCAACCGCGGCCAGGCGCGGGGATCGGCCGACGGGATCGTGGTCACGCCCTCGCACAACCCACCCCGCGACGGCGGGTTCAAGTACAACCCCCCATCGGGCGGGCCGGCCGACACCGACGCCACCAAGGCGATCGCGGACCGGGCCAACGCGCTCATCGCCGGCGGGCTGGCCGAGGTGCGCCGGGTGCCGTTCACCCGGGCACGGGCCCACGCGCAGCCGTACGACTTCCTCGGCAGCTATGTGGACGACCTGCCCACGGTGGTCGATCTGGACACCGTCCGGGAGGCGGGGGTACGCATCGGGGCCGACCCCCTCGGCGGGGCGAGTGTGGGGTACTGGGGTGAGATCGCGGAGCGGCACCGCCTCGACCTGACCGTGGTGAACCCGCTGGTGGACCCGACCTGGCGGTTCATGACCCTGGACTGGGACGGCAAGATCCGGATGGACTGCTCGTCGCCGTACGCGATGGCCTCGCTGATCGAGCGCCGCGAGGCCTACCAACTGGCCACCGGCAACGACGCCGACGCCGACCGGCACGGGATCGTCACGCCGGACGCCGGGCTGATGAACCCGAACCACTACCTGGCGGTCGCCATCGGCTACCTGTACGGCGGCGCCCGGCCGGACTGGCCGGGTGCGGCCGCGGTCGGCAAGACGCTGGTGTCGTCGTCGATGATCGACCGTGTGGCGGCCGCCGCCGGCCGTACCCTCACCGAGGTCCCGGTGGGCTTCAAGTGGTTCGTGCCGGGGCTGCTGGACGGCTCGATCGCGTTCGGCGGCGAGGAGTCGGCGGGCGCCTCGTTCCTGCGCCGGGACGGGTCGGTGTGGACCACCGACAAGGACGGCATCATCTTGTGCCTGCTCGCCTCGGAGATCACCGCGGCGACCGGTCGGTCGCCCAGCGAGCACTACCGGGAGCTGACCGGGCGGTACGGCGATCCCGCGTACGCCCGGGTGGACGCGCCCGCCTCGCGGGAGCAGAAGGCGCGGCTGGCGGCGCTGTCGCCGGAGGACGTCACCGCCGACACGCTGGGCGGCGAGCCGATCACCGCACGGCTGACCGAGGCGCCCGGCAACCAGGCGAAGATCGGTGGGCTGAAGGTGACCACGCAGAGCGCGTGGTTCGCGGCCCGGCCGTCGGGGACCGAGGACGTGTACAAGATCTACGCCGAGTCGTTCCGGGGGCCGGAGCACCTGGAGCAGGTGCAGAAGGAGGCCCGTGAGGTGGTGTCGGCCGCGCTGGGGGCGTGAGGCCCGCCCGGGTTCGGGTCAGCGTGGCGCGTTGGGGCGTCGGGGTGGTCCACCGTGGCGCGTTGAGGCCGGACAAATCGGACACGGGTGGTGCTGAACGCGCCACGGTGGCGTGGGGAGAGGTGTCGGTGGTGCTGAACGCGCCACGCTGGAGCCCGCGCGCCGCCGGCCACCGAACGGCTCAGTCGCCCAGGCCGATGGAGAACGCCGCCTCCAGGTCGTGCCGGGAGTACGCCTGGAACGCGATATGGGTCTCGGTGCTACGGACGCCCGGCACCTTGTTGATGCCTTCGGGGACCACCCGGGCCACGTCCTCGTGCGCCCGGACCCGGACCAGGGCGATCAGGTCGATCTTGCCGGTGACCGAGTAGACCTCGCTGACGCCGTCGAGCGCGGCGATCTGCTGGGCGACCTCGGGGATGGTGGCCACATCGGCCTTCACGAACACGATCGCGGTGATCACTTCAGCTGCCTCCTTGGGCTGCGCCCTGACATCGCCGTCTCTCCACCGACCCTCTCGCCGGCCGGTCTCCCGATGACCCGCCGTCGAGGGCAGGTGCGGGCCGAGCCTACCCGCCGCCGGCCGTGGCTCGCCCTCACGTCTCCAGCACCAGGACCAGGTCCCCTCCCTCGACCTGACGCGGTCCGTCGAGCGCCACCCGAGCCACCCGGCCGGCGACCGGCGCGGTGATCGCCGCCTCCATCTTCATCGCCTCGATGGTGGCCACGGTGTCGCCGGCCGACACCCGGTCACCCTCACCCACGGCGGGGGTGACCACGCCGCCGAACGGCGCGGCGACGTGGCCGGGCCGGTTGGGGTCGGCCTTCTCCTGGGCCGGTACGTCCGCGGCGACCGACTGGTCCTTGACCGCGATCGGCCGCAACTGCCCGTTCAGCGTGCACATGACGGTGCGGAAGCCGCGTTCGTCGGGGTCGCTGACCGACTGCAGCCCCACGATCAGCCGCTTGCCCTCCTCGAGGTCGACGACATGCTCGTCGCCGCCGCCCAGGCCGTACAGGAAGTCCCGGGTGGGCAGCACCGAGACGTCGCTGAACCGCTCCCGCGAATCGAGGAAGGCGCGCGTGGGGCCGGGGAACAGCAGCTCGTTCAGCGTGTTTCGGCGGTCCGTGGCCAGTCCGTGCCGCTGCTCGTCGGTGAGCTCGCCGGCCCGCTTCGGCGCCGTACGACCGTGCAGCGCCTTGGTGCGGAACGGTTCCGGCCAGCCACCCGGCGGCTCGCCCAGCTCACCGCTGAGGAACCCCACCACCGAGTCGGGGACGTCGAACTTGTCCGGCTCGGCCTCGAACCGGTCCGGGTCCGCACCCACCGCGACCAGGTGCAGCGCCAGGTCGCCGACAACCTTGCTGGACGGCGTGACCTTGACCAGGTTGCCCAGGATGCGGTTCGCGGCGGCGTACATGTCCTCGATCTGCTCGAACTTCTCGCCGAGGCCGAGCGCGATCGCCTGCTGGCGCAGGTTGGACAGCTGCCCGCCGGGGATCTCGTGCTGATAGACACGGCCGGTCGGCGCCGGCAGCCCGGACTCGAACGGCGCGTACAGCCGGCGGACCGCCTCCCAGTACGGCTCCAGCCCGCTGACCGCCGCCAGGGACAGGCCGGTGGGCCGCTCGGTCTGGTCGGTGGCGGCGACCAGCGCGGACAGCGGCGGCTGGCTGGTGGTGCCGGCGAGCGCGGCGCTGGCGGCGTCCACGGCGTCCACCCCGGCGTCGATCGCGGCCAGCAGGGTGCCCAGCTGCCCGCCAGCGGTGTCGTGGGTGTGCAGGTGCACCGGCAGGTCGAACCGCTCCCGCAGCGCGGTCACGAGCGTGCGCGCGGCCGGTGCCCGGAGCAGTCCGGCCATGTCCTTGATCGCCAGCACGTGTGCGCCCGCGGCGACGATCTGCTCGGCCAGCCGCAGGTAGTAGTCCAGGGTGTACAGCCGCTCGTCGGGGTCGCTCAGGTCGGCGGTGTAGCACAGCGCCACCTCCGCCACCGCCTCATCGGTGGCACGGACCGCCTCGATCGCCGGGCGCATCTGCTCCACGTCGTTGAGCGCGTCGAAGATGCGGAACACGTCGATCCCGGTCCGGGTGGCCTCCTCCACGAACGCGGTGGTGACCTCGGTGGGGTACGGGGTGTAGCCGACCGTGTTGCGGCCACGCAGCAGCATCTGCAGGCACACGTTCGGCATCGCCTCGCGCAGCGCGGCCAGCCGCTCCCACGGGTCCTCGGCCAGGAACCGCAGCGCGACGTCGTAGGTGGCTCCGCCCCAGCACTCCACGCTCCACAGCTGTGGGGTGAGGCGGCCGACGTGCCCGGCCGCGGCGACCAGGTCGCGGGTACGGACGCGGGTGGCCAGCAGCGACTGATGGGCGTCGCGGAACGTGGTGTCGGTGACGGCGACCTTGCGCTGCTCCCGCAGCCGGGCGGCGAACCCGGCCGGCCCCAGCTGGCGCAGCAGTTGCCGGGACCCGTCCGGCGGCGGGGCGTCCAGGTCGGTGTCCGGCAGCTTGGTGCGCGGGTCCAGCACGGCCGGTGCCACCCCGTGCGGCCGGTTGACGGTCACGTCGGCGACGTACTGCAGCAGCTTCGTGCCCCGGTCGGCGGACGAGCGCGCGGTCAGCAGGTGCGGGTGGTCGGCGATGAACGAGGTGCTGAGCCGGCCGGCGTGGAAGTCGGGGTCGGCCAGCACGGCCTGCAGGAACGGGATGTTGGTGGCGACGCCACGCACCCGGAACTCGGCCAGCGCCCGCTGGGCCCGGGCGACCGCGGTGCCGAAGTCCCGGCCGCGGCAGGTGAGCTTGGCGAGCATCGAGTCGAAGTGCGCGCTGATCTCGGCGCCGGTGTAGGTCGTGCCGCCGTCCAGCCGGACCCCCGCGCCGCCGGGGGAGCGGTAGGTGGTGATCCGCCCGGTGTCGGGCCGGAACCCGTTGGCCGGGTCCTCGGTGGTGATGCGGCACTGCAGCGCGAAGCCGCGGATCTGCAGCTGCTCCTGGCCGAGGTTCAGGTCGGCCAGCGTCTCGCCGGCGGCGATCCGCATCTGGGACTGCACCAGGTCGACGTCGGTGATCTCCTCGG
>CAZNCE010000089.1:0-13997 GCA_964571285.1 uncultured Nocardioidaceae bacterium
CGCTCCATGGAGCCGCCCGAGAACCGGCCCGGTGCGCCGGGTGGGGGTGCGGACGGCATCGAGACCGCGGACCAACGCATGCAGGCGCTGCTCGAGGCGGTGCTCGCCGTGGCCGGCGGCCTGGACCGGCGCGCCACCCTGCAGCACATCGTGGAGGCTGCGGCCCGGCTGGTCGGAGCGCGCTACGTGGCGCTCGGCGTCTTGAACCCCGCCGGCGACGGGCTGGTGGACTTCGTCACTCACGGCCTCACCGACGAGCAGCGGGAGCTGATCGGACCTCCGCCGTTGAGCCACGGGGTGCTGGGTCTGCTGATCAGCGACGGCAAGCCGATCCGGCTGCACGACGTCTCCCAGCATCCCGCGGCCTACGGCGTCCCGCCGCACCACCCGCTGATGCACACGTTCCTGGGGGTGCCGATCCGGGTTGGCGACCAGATGTTCGGCAACCTCTACCTGTCCGAAAAGGAGAACGGACAGGACTTCACCGAGGACGACGAGCAGGTGATCGTGGCGCTGGCCGCGGCGGCCGGTGTGTCGGTGGACAACGCGCGACTGTACGAGCAGATGCGTCAGCGGGAGCGCTGGGTGACGGCGACCGCCGACATCCAGCAGCTGCTGCTCCGCCGGGTGGACCGGGCCGACGCGCTCGCCCAGGTGGCCGCGCACGCCCGCGAGGTCGCCGGGGCGGAGTTGGCCGCGGTCGTGCTGGAGCAGGACGACGGCTCGCTGCGGGTGGAGGCCGTGGAAGGAACCACCAAGCACCGGCTCTACGGCCGGTCCCTGCCGCGGCAGGGCGCGCTGCTCGACGTGGTCGCCCACGGGGCCACCGTCCACCTGTCCGAGGGAGTGGAGCTGGCCGGGCTGGAGGACGTCGTCTCCGCGATGCTGGTGCCGCTGACCGGTCCAGGTGGTGCGGGAGGGGCGCTGCTGGTCGGGTCGACCACCCCACAAGGGAACCGGTGGCGCGAGGACGACGATCTCAAGGCGCTCCGCGGGTTCGCCGCCCAGGTGGCGCTGGCCCTGGACCGGGCTCAGGCCGAACAGGATCGCTCCGCGCTGGCGGTGCTGGCCGACCGGGACCGGATCGCCCGCGACCTGCACGACCTGGTGATCCAGCGGCTGTTCGCGACCGGCCTTCGGCTGCAGGGGGCCAAGCGCAATGTGGACCATCCACGAGTGTCCGATGCTCTGCAGGACGCGATCACCGAGCTGGACCAGACCATCCGGGACATCCGCGGCACGATCTTCGAGCTGGCCAACCCGCGTCACGGTGAGGATCTGCGCGGCCAGATCCGGGCCACCGTCGCCGCGGCGGCCGAGGTCTTGGGATACCAGCCCCGGCTGGCCCTGTCCGGCCCGCTGGACACCGCTGTGCCGGATCCGGTGCGGCCGCACCTGCTGGCCGTACTCGGCGAAGCGCTGTCCAACGCCGCGCGACACGCCGAGGCCGGCCAGGTCGAGGTCCGGGTCGGGATCGAGGACACCGCCCAGGGGACGGCGGTCGTGGCAACGGTCACCGACGACGGCAAGGGGATCGGGCTCACCGGCCGGCAGAGCGGGTTGCGCAACCTGCACGAGCGGGCCGCCGCAGTGGGCGGGGACTGCACGATCGAATCCGCGTCGGGGGAGGGCACGACCGTGCGCTGGGAGGCGCCGGTCTAGCGCCGAGCGGTGCCGGCTGTCGCTAGTGATCGGTCGGCCGCTGCGCGGCCGCCGGCAACCGGTCCGGCTCGGGTGTTGGGTCGGGCACGGGCAACACGACGACCGGGCAGCCGGCCAGCCGGGCGCACGCCTCACTGACCGAACCGAGCATGGCGTGGCGCATACTCGCGGTCGAGTGGCTGCCGATCACCAGCAGGTCTGCGTCGCCGGAGGCCTGCAGCAGCACCTCGACCGGGTCGCCCTGCACCAGCTCGTACGACACCCGGGGCGGGTCGGTGAACTGACGCAGCACCGTGTCGACCAGGTGGCGCTGCATGTCGTCCGCCCGGCGGCGCGCCTCCTCGGGTTCGACCGGCGGGCTGCCCGCAGGCTCGCGGGCCGGCCAGGTGGTGATCACGTGGACGTTCGTGCCGCGCAGCCGCGCCTCGCCGAGCGCCCAGTGCAGCGCCCGCCGCGAGCCCTCCGAGCCGTCGACCCCCACCAGGATGACCTTGCCCATGGTGACCTCCCTGCACTCGATGACCAGCCTGGGCCGATCGGCCGTAGCCCTGCGAGGGGCGATCGGTCACGGTAGTACGGGACATTCGTCCCTGGCTGGTGCCGTCGGCTCCCGTCACAGTACGGCTTGTCTCTCGGTGGGACATACGGCGACAGCGGGTGACCTTGGTCCCACCAGGACAGGACGGCGTTCCCTGCGCAGCGCGCACGCGCTCCGAGAGCCTTGAGGTGTCAAGGGATCACAGAGCATCCAAGCCGATTCGGAGGGCGCCATGAGCACCATCGGACAGGCCCCGAGCCGCAAGGTGTCGGGCCGTCACTTCACCGCGGGCAACACGGACACGGGGACCGAGACCCGGTCGCAGACCGCGTTCCGCTACGTCGCAGCGATCACCCGGCTGAGCATCGGCTGGGTCTTCCTGTGGGCGTTCTTCGACAAGCTGTTCGCGCTCGGCTTCGCGACCGGGCGGGACGCCGAGACCGGGGTGGTCGACTACTTCGGGGACGCCGCCTGGATCAACGGCGGATCACCCACCGAGGGCTTCTTGTCCTTCGGGACCAAGGGTCCCCTGGCCGGCTTCTACCAGAGCTTCGCCGGCGCTGCCTGGGCCGACTGGCTGTTCATGATCGGCCTGTTGGGCATCGGTGTCGCCCTGATGGCAGGCATCGCGATGCGGGTCGGCGCCATCTCGGGCGCGCTGATGCTGGTGCTGATGTGGAGCGCCGTCCTGCTGCCGGACAACAACCCCTTCATGGACGACCACCTCATCTACGCGCTGGTCCTGATCGCGCTGATGCTGGTCGGTGCGGGCCACACCTGGGGCTTTGGCAGGGCCTGGGAGAAGCTGCCGATCGTGGCCAGGAACAGCTGGCTGAAGTAGCCGGACGCTCCGCAGTGGCCGGGTTCGCACCCGGCCACTGTGCTGCGCTCTCGTGTCGCGACCTCAAGTAGACGCAACGCGCAGCTGGATTATGCGGCCGTACGAAGCATGGCATCGTTTCATCTGGATGGAATTGGCAGCGATCCGATCAGGGCGTCCCTTGACTGTCGAATCATCGTGTGACGTGGCTAGCTCGATCCGGAGCGGCGCCGCGGGCGTTGACCCGATCGTACGGAAGCGGCATCATGAGAGCCAGATACTTGCACATGGGGATAGTTCAACTGGGTGAACCAGGGCGTGCATGTTCGAGACCCGTGAGGTGTGGCGTGTGGAAGCCGATTCTGAACGTGAGGGCGCAGTGGGGATCGCTGGCCGCGCTGGTCTGCTCCGTGCTTCTGCTGAGTTCGTGCGCAACGGGCGATCCGGCTAACCGCACGGAAGGTCCTCAAGAGTTGATCCTCACAACGGGATTCGTGATCGATGACGTCGACCCGATGTCAAATGGCTTCTGGGCTCCGGAGTTTGGCTGGGGTGAACTGCTGATGCGCCCTGTCGTGGGCGGTGAACCCGAGCCTTGGCTGCTGGAAGAGTTGACCTCAGTCGATGACCTCACCTGGGAATTGACGCTCCGACCCGATCTGAAGTTCCAGAACGGGAACGCGTTGGACGCGGACGCGCTGGTCGCGCTCATGGAACACCAAATTGAGGAACGGCCGAGCCTCGCGCCACTGTCCGGTACTAACCTCGAGGCCGTCGACGAACGTGTGGTGCGGCTCACCACGACGGTCCCGGCACCCAACCTCCCTTTCACCCTCGCCGATGAGGGCGCGTTCGTGATCTACGACCAGGCAGCGTATGCGGAGGTGGGCGAAGACCGGGCGGGCTTGATCGCGGCGAAGCTCTACACCGGGCCGTACGCTGTGGACACGCTCGACACGCGTGCGATGGTGATGCGTCCGAATGCAGACCATTGGGCGGGTACCCCACCACTGGCTGGCGTGCAGGTCAAGTTCGTCGAGGATGAGGAGGCGCGCATTCTCGCGGTACAGAAGGGTGAGGCTGACTTCGCGTTGTACCCTCCGACCGCCTCCGCGAATAGTGTCGAGGGTCGCACAGACTCCTACTGGGTGAGCGGCACTCCGAAGGGGCCCACCTTCCAGTTCAACCTGAACCAAACCAGGGCGCCCTTCTCCGACAAGGCCGTTCGCAAGGCAGTGCTGGCCGCAATGGATTATCGCGAACTTGCCGAAGACGTCATGAATGGACGATACCGGACAGCGAAGGGTATGTATGCCAAGGAGGCCGCGTACGCAAAGGTGACGCAGGTGACCGACCTTGAGACCGCGGCGAAACTGCTCACGGACGCTGGCTACGCCAAGGACAGCGAGGGTCGGTACGCGATGGACGGCCAGCGCATATCGTTCACGCTCCTCACGTACCCCGCACAGCCAGACACCGCGACTCTTGCGGTGGCTATCCAGGCGCAACTGCAGGATTTCGGCATTGGTGTCGAGATCCGGCAGGTTCCGGACCTGAACCAGGCAATGGCCGACCCGAACCTCGAATGGGGTGCAGCGATCTCGGGCAATGGGACGACATCTTTCCCTGGCGATCCGATCAAGCCACTACAGACGTATTTCGCTTCGGATGGAGAATACAACTTCTATGGCCTGAAGGATCCAGCGTTGGATCGGATGATCGATGAGGTCGCGGTCACGATGGATTCGGACAGGCGGGACGACCTGCTGCGCCTGATCCAGCAGAGAGTCGCCGACGAGGGGCACATGGGCTTTCTAGGCGAACGCGTGCCGGGGGTGGTGGTCGGGCCGGAATGGAAGAACTACAAAGTTCCCGCTGCCAACCTGTGGGTGGACTACTCCACGGCCCCCAATTAGCCATGTGGACCGTCATCGCTCGGCGGTTCGCACAGGCGCTAATCACTCTGCTCGTAGCGAGCGCGTTGGTCTGGTGCCTCATTCTTCTCGTGCCCACTGACCCGGCGGTCAGTGTCCTCCAGAGCCGCGGAATCCTGGAGCCCGATCCTGCACTAGTGGCACACACCAGGCAGGAGTTGGGGTTGGACGACAGCCCGATTCGGCGGTACCTGTCCTGGCTCAGCGCCGCATTGCAGGGGGACTTCGGACTCTCTTGGCGTTCCGGCCGTCCGGTGATGGAAGAGTTTCTGGTACGGCTCCCGGCAACACTGCGACTCACGGTTGTCAGCTTGGTGGCGGCCTTCGCCGGCGCGCTGGTGGTGGGCGTGGTGGCGGCAGCCGGTCACCGTCGGTGGCCCGACCAGGTGGCTCGTGTCGTCACGCTGACGATGGTAACGATACCGGGTTTCCTGTTCGGCCTGATCATCTTGAATGTAGTCGTGGTCGGGTTCGACGTTAGTGTTGTTCTCTCCGACGGCGACTGGGCTACCGTTGGCTGGCCCGCGCTGACACTGGCACTGGCATCGATCGGATACTGGGGCCGCATATTAAGGGCAGCGCTACTGGAGGCGATGTCCGCGCCATATCTCGAGGTGGCTCGAGTTCGGGGTGCGTCGAAGATTCAACAGATCCTCGTGCACGGTCTTCCAAACGCGGCTCCTCCGTTCCTGACGGTGGTTGGCTTGGGGGCGGCAGCTCTGCTCGGCGGAGCTCCAATCGTAGAGACGGTCTACACCTGGCCTGGTGTTGGCGCGTACACGGTTCAAGCGATCAACGCGGGGGATCTGCCCGTGGTCATTGCGTTCACTTTGCTGGCCGTGGCTACCTACGTCGTGATCAGTCTGCTGATCGATGTGGGTCTCACGGTGATCGACCCACGGGCTCGGCGGCAGCGATGACGATTCCGTTCCTCCGCAACTTGGCGCTCGGGCCTTCGCTGGCAGCGGAACAGTCTGCAAGCGACCACGGACGTAATGCCGCCACGGTGAGTGCGCGTCTGTTGCGCCACAGCGGCTTCCGCACTGGGGTGGCCTCCCTTGGCATCCTCGGTGTCTTGGTGCTGATAGGGCAACTGGTGCTCGGCGATCCAAATGCGACCGACTACCAGAATCAGCTGGCCCCCCCATCTGGGAAGCACTGGTTGGGGACTGATGCCATGGGTCGAGACATGCTTGCTCGGACGGTGCATGGAGCACAGGTCTCCTTCAGGGCAGCGACCATCATCTTCGTCGTTACCACCATCGTGGGGCTTCTGGTGGGTGTCTTGGCGGGATTGCTTGGCAGTTGGTTCGACCAGCTGGCGAGTCGGATATGCGATGTCATGCTGGGCCTGCCGTCGCTCATTCTGGCAATGGCGATAGTTGGAGCGCTCGGCCCGGGATTCGGCAACCTTGTGCTCGCCATGTCCCTGACCGGTTGGGCGGGATCGGCGAAACTCGCTCGTTCCATAGCGCTTGAAGCAAGGATGCGCCCGGATGTCATCGCTGCCCGGATGGCCGGAGTCCCGGGGATTCGAATCGCGATCGGCCATGTACTCCCGGGCGTCTCGCTACAGGTTCTGATTGCCGCCACCCTGGGCCTCGGCGAGATCATCCTCGGCCTTGCTGGCCTGTCGTTCTTGGGGCTCGGAGTCCAGCCGCCGACGGCGGAGTGGGGGAGCATGCTGAACGAGAGCCGAGTGGATTTGATGGTGGCGCCCTGGCTCCTGATGGGGCCCGGCGCCGGCTTGGTGATCACGGTAACGAGCGTGACCTTGATCAGCGATGCGCTTCGAGACTCGGCCGACATTCGCGAGGTGCGATGATGCCTGGGAAACCGGTTCTGGAGGTTCGAGACGCTTGGGTGACCTATCCAAACGGAAAGGTGGCCCTCTTCGGTGTTGGATTCGAGGTAGCTGACGGAGAGAGTGTTGCTCTGGTCGGCGACTCGGGATGTGGTAAGTCGACATCGATCCGGGCCATCATGGGACTGTTAGGTGCACGCACCAAGTTCCAGGGCAGCATTGACCTCGATGGCACCCCATTGTTGGGCGAAGGCCAATTGCGGCGCGTGGTCTCCGAGATCGGGTATGTGGCCCAGGATCCTTTCTCCGCCTTCGACCCGTTGCGCTCTGTTGGACATCACGTGCGCGAGCCGTGGCGCAACGCCTCACGGCAGATCTCCGAGGCCGAACTCGTCAGCCGACTGTCAGCCGTAGGGATTGCCGACGCTGGTCGGCGACTGCGTGAGTTCCCGCACCAGTGGTCGGGAGGAATGCTGCAGCGCGCGACGATCGTAGCCGCGACGGCTTTCGGTCCGAAGCTCATGGTCGCCGACGAGCCGACGAGCGCCTTGGACGCCGACCTCGCGGAAGGCGTGATGCGCGTCTTGCGCGAACACAGTCGGTCACTGCTCTTCGTGACGCACGACTTGGCGCTTGCGACTGCACACGCCGATCGCGTGGTGGTCATGTCGGAGGGCAGCGTCGTCGATAGCGGCTCGGGCGACGAAGTCCTTCGACTGAGGCGACATGCGACCACCCGACGTCTGGTCGCCAGCGCGGCGACAACGAGAAGCGGAGGCCCGAAGCCCCGCGTGGACGAAACGATCGAGGTCGGTTCGAGCGAACGCGCAGAACCCGTCGTTGTGGCCCGCCACCTGCGCCACAGCTACGGAAGGGGTTCGCGCAGGGTACGCGTGCTGAAGCAGGTCAATCTCGCCCTCTACAGGGGCGAGATCGTGGGAATCGTCGGGCCGTCCGGAACTGGCAAGTCTACCCTCCTGCGTCTTCTGGCCGGCATGGAACAACCCGAGTCTGGAACCGTGCTTCGGTTCGGTGGCACGATGCCGATCTTCCAAGATCCGGTCGCATCCCTGGACAGCAGATGGCCACTATGGCGCATCATCACAGAGCCGATGACGGTAGGCCGGCGTCGGCTAGCACGAGCTGAGCGCAAGGCAAGGGCGCGACGTGGTCTGGACAAGGTCGGGCTGCCAGACGTGCCGATCAACTCAGTGCCGGCTCAGCTGTCCGTCGGGCAGTGCCAGCGGGTAGCGATTGCCAGAGCGGTGGTTGCTCGACCATCTCTGATCGTCGCAGACGAGCCAACCGCGAGTCTGGACAGCACTACGGCCGCCGAGGTGACGGCGTTGCTGCGCCACCTGGCGGAGAAGCATGGGACGGCGGTGGCGGTGGCAAGCCACGACCTGACGCTCCTAGCCAGTTATGCCGACCGTATTCACTCGCTTAGCGATCTCGAGGAGGCCGCCGATGGGGACAGTCCGCTACCAGCTGCCGCGATTCAAGGAGAGGAACGCCCAAGTAGAGCAGGTGTCCGCACTGGCGTTGTCGCCGGCCGCGGCGGTGACGCAGAAGTGCCTGACCCTGTTACCTCCAACTGAACGAGCCCCTCTCGTCCTCGACGCGGCGTCTCGCGAGGTACCGGCAAGCTCCATCCTGAACCCGCTGTGGCTTGCCGAGCAGATGAGGTTGCGCGGCCAGATCTGGGGCGCCAGCGATCCGCACGTGTTGGGCACGCTCTGGTGGTACTCGGCCAGCAACTGGCTCGTCTTGCCGACGCTCACCAGTCTCTTCTTGGCAACCGAAGTGTTGAGTCCGACTCTGGACGATCTCTATCTTCACCATCGGCCGGACAGCAGGATCGTTGGAGCAAGCTCGACGCGTATCTGTGCGGGTGACGCCGCAGACGCGCTGGTAGCTGCCCTCGATCAGGCGATAATCAGCGTGGAGCGCATTACCGGCAAGGGCTGCCGGCGCCTCTGGTCGATCGCAATCGATTCAATTGCTGGTCGACTGCTCTGGGCTGGGCGCGCAACAGGCCGAACCGAGGACGCGTGTGACCTGGCGGTGCGTCTGGTGACCCGGATGCACCCACGGCTGCCACGTCCGCGGTTCGTGGCAGTGCGGTCAGACCCCGTGGTCCGTCGTGGCTCATGCTGCCTTCTCTACCGCGTCGAGGGCCAGGCGAAGTGTGGCGATTGCCCTCGGCAGCGACCGGAAATCCGTACGGCTCGGTTGCTCAAGCGTGACAGACAGTGAGCTCTTCTCCACCAAGCCGCTATGTCGGGCCGAGCATTCGTACCAGCAGGTGCCTGAGCGTGGCCCGATCATCTTCTTCCAGATGCGAGACCGCGTCGATCTCCCCCCTGCGAACAGCGGGCTGCAGCTTCCGGACGAGAGTGCGACCGCGGTGTGACAAGTGCACGAGAACTCGCCGACGATCAGTAGGGTCGACGTTTCGGTGGGCCAGCGCGGATGTTGTCAGTCGGTCGACCAAGCGAGTCAGGGTTGCACCGGTAAGTCCAGACGCGGCCCCGAGTTCGGTCATTGTCCAGCCGCGGCCCTCGTAGAGGTGCAGCATGACGACCCATTGGGCTACCGAGACACCAGACCCTTGCAGAGCCTCCTCGACGTGGTCCACCGTCAGTCTGGCGGCTGCAGAAATTAGGTGCACTGGGACGTGTGCTGAGGCGGGCCCGTCGAAGACTTCACTGGCCTGCGCGCCTCGGTCGGCAGGTTGCATGCGTTCAACTCGTGCTTCCTTCAGAATCACAGGATCATAGTAGCGATCACTTAGGTCCGAATGAAATTGATTCGCCTGGCGGGCATGTTGTGTGCGCCACAGTGGGCTTTGGCACACGTTGGCAGGTCTCGCCATGCACAGGGGCTCTGCTCTTGGCAACGTCGGGTCAGGCGTCGATGACTCCTCGAACCGGACGACGAACTCGTTGCCCCTGACTCTTGGAAGATCCTTTCATTTGGTGATAACCTTTTACTTGGCCAGACCACCTACTCGCTGCGTGGGCTCCCCAGGTGTGCGCGTGTGGTCCCCAGGACCGAGAGGAGAAGATCCGACGCTGATCCCGTGCATGCGTGTCTGCGAGAAGTACCGACTGAAAGGAGACGGCAACCCGGACAACTCAGCAGACAGCCGAGCGCCCTCGGTTCGCGGCTTCGATCTGCGGCGAGCAAGGCAGTGCATCGTCGAACGTTGAAGCCACGGCGAGGTCGACATAGGGAAACAGGGTTCGAATCTCATCAGAGTAAGGACTATGGGTCATGGATGGTATTCACGATTGCGGCGGGATGGATGGCTACGGGCCCGTCCACTACCGCCAAGCCGAACCGGTGTTCACCTACCCGTGGGAGGGCCGCACAATCGCCCTGCTCACCTATATGCACATCGAGGGGATCTCGCACTGGGATAAGTCCAGGTGGTTCCGAGAGCAGATGGGCAACGAGGACTATGTCAACGAGCTGGAACGCTCGTACTACACGCACTGGCTCAGCGCTGCGGAGCGAATCCTGGTGGATGCAGGCATCATCTCCGAGGAGGAACGGGCGGAACGTGTCGAGCAGATCCTGAATGGCTCGTACCAGCGGTCGCTCCCTCAGGAGACCGAGGAGGCCATCCAGCGCAAGACGAGTGGGCAGATCGAAAGTGCTCTCAAGGTCTTCCGAGCGGCGCGGTCTCTGCAGTTGGACGGTCCCAAGCCGTCGTTCTCGGTTGGTGACGAGGTGCGGGTGCGGAAGATGAATCCACCGACGCATACGCGTTGCCCGAAGTACGTGCGAGGCAGCACAGGCAAGGTCGTGACGTCGCACGGATGCCAGATCTACCCCGACAGTGCTGCGATCGGGAAGGGTCCTGACCCCCAGCCGCTCTACACGGTGGAGTTTTCGTCTCAGGAGTTGTGGGGCGAGGACGCCGGACCCAAGGACACTGTTTTCGTCGATCTCTGGGAGCCGTACTTGGCTCCCGCTGCCTGAGGGAGCTCTGTATATGTCTACCGAACACACCAGTTCGTACTCTGAGTACGAAGCGCGCACCAAGGCGATCGAGACGCTCCTGTACGAGCGCGGAATCGTCACGCCGGCGGCAGTCGACGCCATGGTTGAGGAATATGAGAAGAACATTGGGCCGATGCGTGGCGCCAAGGTCGTTGCCAAGGCTTGGACCGATCCCGAGTACCGAAGGTGGTTGCTGGAGGACGCCACAGCCGCGATCGCCGATATGGGTTACGCGGGAGAGCAATCCCACCACATCGAGATGGTTGCCAACGGGCCGAAGGAACACCACGTTGTGGTGTGCACGCTCTGTTCGTGCTACCCATGGGCAGTACTGGGGCTCCCGCCACACTGGTACAAGAGCATGGCGTATCGGTCACGGATGATCGCCGACCCTCGAACGGTGCTGCGAGAGGACTTCTCTTTCGAGGTTCCGGACGATGTTGAGGTGAAGGTCTGGGACAGTAGCTCGGAGATCCGGTACATCGTGCTGCCGGAACGTCCTGGCGGAACGGACGGATGGAGCGAGGAGCAGCTAGCTGACCTCGTGACGCGTGACAGCATGATCGGAGTCGGGCGTCCGCTCGCCCCGGAGGCGGTGGGCGTCTAATGTCCAAGAGCGCCATGGCGGCCGTTGACGATGGCCTCGCGCCGCTAACGGGGAATGCGGCGATCCCCCGCGACAACGGTGAGGTCACGTTCAACGAGCCGTGGGAGGCAACTTCATTCGGCCTCGTTGTAAGTCTCACCGATCAGGGCAACTTCGAGTGGGAAACCTTCCGGCAGAATCTGATCAAGGCGATCGATGAGGCCAATGGGTGCGAGACCTACTACGAGAGTTGGACCCGTGCGTTGCACGCCACGGTCGTGGAGGTTGGACTGCTCGCCGATCACGAGATCGAATCTCTCAAGATGGCTCTGACCAAGCCTCATTAGGCGCGGGCAGGCTTGGTCGGTTCCCGGTCAGCGTGTGACCAGGGAACGTGCTGTGGGGGTGGGCGTACAGGGCGTCCGCCCCCACCGCACGGCACTGATGGCTGGATCGCCCAGAAGCTCCGCAATTGTCAGGCGGGAGTTGGTCCACTAGCGAAGATGATGCCTTCCACTTCGGCAGGTTCCCGGGCAATATCAGAGAAGTCCCCGTAGCTCCCAAGCACCCATGGTTGAACAGATGCTGAAGGTTCGGCGATTCCATCGGCACGATGTCCAGTTGGCTGCCCGGGAGTCGTTGCGGATCGGTCTTGCGATTCCGCTCAGCGGACCCGGCGGGATCTTTGGTGCCTCGTGCGAAGCGGTCGCTGAACTCTGTGTGGAGCAGCTTAATGAGGCGGGCGTCGCCGGTCGGCAAGTAGAGATCGAGGTGATCGACGCCGGTGCACCTCCGGCTGCGGTGGCTGCCGAGGTGGAGTACATGCTGAGACAGGGCCGTCTGGACGCTCTAACCGGCTGGCACATCTCGTCGGTACGAGAGAAAGTGGCACCACTAACCCTCGGTAGGATCCCTTACTTGTATACCTCGCTGTACGAGGGCGGGGAGAATCGGCCGGGAGTGTTTTGTGCGGGGGAGACGCCGGTGCAGCAGATCGCGCCTGCACTTGCTTGGCTGCGCGAAGCGCTGGGGTGTCGACGCTGGCACCTGATCGGCAACGACTACGTATGGCCGAGGCGCACAGCCCAACTGGTCGTGGAGTTTGCCCACGACCTGGATCTGGAGATCGTTCAACAGCAATACGTGCCCCTGGGGGTTCATCGGTTCGAGGCGCAACTGGAGTCGCTGCGCCGCGTCCCTGCGGACGGAGTGCTGCTGTTCTTGGTGGGTCAGGACGCTGTGGACTTTAACCGGGTTTTCGCCGCCAGCGGCCTTGACGAACAGTTGCTTCGATTCAGCCCCTTGATGGAGGAGAACATGCTCCTCGCTTCGGGTGTCGAGGCCACTCACGATCTGTACGTGTCTGCTGGATACTTCCGCGGACTGAGGACCACCAACTCGATGGACCTGGTGGGAAGTTTTGTCGAGCGCTTCGGGCCCGACGCTCCGCCGCTCAACAACCAGGCTGAGTCGTGCTATGAGGGGATCACCCTCCTGGCCAGGCTCATAGACGCTGCACAATGCACACACGTGGAGTGCCTCATCAGGGCAAGTGAGGGTATTGGTTTCGACGGACCCCGGGGCCCTGTGCATCTCGATCAAGGACAAATGCAGCAGAGGGTGCATCTCGCGCGAGCAGATGGTTTCGACTTCGAGATCATCACCGACCTGTGAGCCGGGACTCGTCGCCGAACAGCACCACCTTCAGCGCACCGGTCTCGCCCGGCCGGGAGAAGACGTCGTAGGCGTCCTGCATCTCCGGCAACCCGAACCGGTGGGTGACGAGCTCCGGCAACCGCAGCTGCTTGCTGTTCAAGAGGTTCAGCAGCAGCGGTGTGGAGTAGGTGTCCACGAGCCCGGTGGTGACCGTGATGTTCTTGATCCACAGGTCCTCCAGGTGCAGCGTCACCGGCGAGCCATGCACTCCGACGTTCGCCAGGTGCCCGCCCGGACGGATCAGCGTCGCGCACAGCTCGAACGTCGCGGGAATGCCGACGCCCTCGACGGCGACGTCCGCGCCCAGGCCTTCGGTCACCTCGCGCACGGCCGACAGCAGGTCGTCGTCCGGGCTCATCGCCTGGTCCGCGCCGACCCGCAACGCCGCCTCACGACGGGCCGGCACCGGGTCGACGACGATGATCCGCTGCGGCGTGAACAGGCGTGCGGTGGCCACCGCGGCGAGCCCGATGGGTCCCGCCCCGACGATCACTACGGTGTCGCCAGGGCGTACGCGGCCGTTCAGCACGCCGACCTCGTACGACGTGGGCAGGATGTCGGCCAGCAGCACAGCATCCTCGTCGGCGACCGAATCGGGGATGTGGTGCACCGAGCGGTCGGCGTAGGGCACACGCACGAACTCCGCCTGCACCCCGTCGACGCGGTGCCCGAGGATCCATCCCCCGCCACCGATGCACTGCCCGTACCGGCTCTCCCGGCAGTAGCGGCACCGCCCGCAGGCGGTGATGCACGAGACCAGCACCCGGTCGCCGGGCTGTACGCCCCGTACACCTCCGCCCACGGACATCACGGTGCCGACGGCTTCGTGGCCGAGCACACGGCCACGCTCCACCGTCGGCACATCGCCCCCGAGGATGTGCAGGTCGGTGCCGCAGATCGTCACCGCGTCCACCCGCACGATCGCGTCC
>CAZNCE010000090.1:0-2768 GCA_964571285.1 uncultured Nocardioidaceae bacterium
CGCGAGCATCGCCAGCCAGGACGCCCTTCGTACGTTGTCGTAGGTGGCGAGCTCGCCGGTCTCCAGGATCACCTTGAGGTGCTGGTCGCCGCAGGCCTGCTTGACCGCGACGATCTCGTCGAACACCTGCTGGTAGTGCCCGGACAGGAACGCGCCCCGGTCGATCACCATGTCGATCTCGTCCGCTCCCGCCTCCACCGCGAACCTGGTGTCGGCCAGCTTGACGTCCAGGGCCGCCCGGCCGGACGGGAACGCGGTGGCGACACTGGCCACGTGTACGCCGCCGTCGCCGAGCGCCTGTCGGGCGACCGGCACCAGGTCGGAGTAGACGCAGACCGCCGCCACCGGCGGGCAGGTGGGATCGGCCGGGTCGGGGCGCAGCGCCTTGGAACACAGCGCGCGCACCTTGCCGGGGGTGTCCTGTCCCTCCAGCGTGGTCAGGTCGATCATCGTGATCGCCAGGTCCAGCGCCCACGCCTTCGCGGTGGTCTTGATGGACCGTGACGCCAGCATCGCCGCGCGCTGTTCGCAGCCGACCTGGTCGACGCCGGGCAGGCCGTGCAGGAACCGTCGGAGCGACTCCTCGGTGCGGGTCACGTCCGCCAACCCGGCCGGGGTGCCGGGGATGCTGGGTGCCGTGGTCACGCCGGTCAGTCTAGGTGCTGTGGCCGGTCTTGCTCGGGGTGATGAGCTGCCGGGTCGGTCCGCCCGGCGTGCGGCGGTCACATGCCGACCGCGGCGGCCAGGTCCCCGCGCAGCGCGTCCAGCCGCCCGGCGGCCGCGATCCGCGCGGCGTCCACCCCGTCGGTCGTCGGCAGCACGACCTCGAGGTAGCACTTGAGCTTCGGCTCGGTGCCCGAAGGCCGCACGATCACGCGGGCGCCGTCGGCGAGCCGGAACCGCAGCCCCTCGGTAGGCGGCAGCCCGTCCACGCCGGTGGACAGGTCCTCGACTCGCTCCACGGCCAGGCCACCCAGCTCCTCCGGCGGCTCGGTGCGCAGCCGCTGCAGTGTGCTGTCGATCAGCGCCAGGTCGTCGACCCGGACCGACAGCTGGCTGGTCGCGTACACGCCGTACTCCGCGCCGATCTCGTCCAGCCGGTCCTGCAGGGTGCGCCCGTCGGCCTTCAGCCTGGCGGCCAGGTCCACCACCTGCAGCAGCGCCGAGATGCCGTCCTTGTCCCGGACCAGCCGCGGCGCCACGCAGTAGCCGAGCGCCTCCTCGTACCCGAAGCGCAGCCCAGGCACCCGGCCGATCCACTTGAAACCGGTGAGCGTCGCGGCGTACGTCCGCTGGTGCCGCCGCGCCAGTTCGCCGAGCAGCGAGGAGGACACGATCGAGGCCGCGTAGGTGCCGGGCTCGCCCCTGGTGAGCAGGTCGTGGCCGAGCAGCGCGCCGACCTCGTCGCCGCTGAGCATCCGCCAGCCGTGCGGGCCGGGTACGGCCACGGCGCAGCGGTCGGCGTCCGGGTCGTTGGCCACCACCACGTCGGCCCTCAGGGACGCCGCCAGCTCGGTGGCCAGGTCGATGGCGCCGGGCTCCTCCGGGTTGGGGAACGCGACCGTGGGGAAGTCCGGGTCCGGCTCGGCCTGCTGGGGCACCGGATGCACGTCCACGAACCCAGCGGCGGACAGCGCGCGCTGCACCAACTCCTGGCCCACCCCGTGCAGCGGGGTGTAGACGATCCGCAGCTCCCGCGGGTGGTCGGCCGGAACGGTGGCCGCCACCGCCGCCAGGTAGTCGTCGACCACCCGGTCACCGAGGTCCTCCCAGCCCTCGCCGAGCGGGACGTCCGCGGCGCGTGGTGCGGCGTCGATGTGCTCCGAGATCGAGGCATCCGCGGGCGGGACGATCTGGCTGCCGTCGCCCAGATACACCTTGTAACCGTTGTCCTGCGGCGGATTGTGCGACGCGGTCACCATCACACCGGCGACGCATCCGAGATGCCGGATGGCGAACGCCAGCACCGGTGTGGGCAGCGGCCGCGGCAGCAGCAGCGCGTGCAGTCCGGCTCCGCGCAGCACCGCCGCGGTGTCCAGCGCGAACCGGTCCGACAGATGCCGGGCGTCGTAGCCGATCACCACGGCACCACCGCCGTGGCCCTGTTCAAGGAGGTACGCGGCCAGGCCGGCGGCGGCCCGGATGACGACCGCGCGGTTCATCCGGTTCGGGCCGGCACCCAGCGCGCCGCGCAGCCCGGCGGTGCCGAACTCCAGCCGGCCGGTGAACCGGTCGGTCAGATCCGTGGTTGCCTCGGGGTCGCCGGCGTCTGCGGCCTCGAGCAGGCGGTCCAGCTCGGCGCGGGAGTCGGGGTCCGGGTCGCCGTC
Source organism: uncultured Nocardioidaceae bacterium (assembly GCA_964571285.1). GTDB lineage: Bacteria > Actinomycetota > Actinomycetes > Propionibacteriales > Nocardioidaceae > CAZNCE01. Next base: position 2,328 of record CAZNCE010000090.1, read on the forward strand.
ACGCCACGCGATCACTTGCCGGCGCAGCGCTGCGGACAGCGCGCCGGGCGGTTCGTGGGATGGGACGGTGGAGTCCGGAGCGTCCGTGGATACCCGGGATGGCTGGGAGGACACTGGCGGCCGTTCGGGCATGGCGCCGAGTCTAGGGCCGCCGTACCCCCCGCCCGCCTCACGATCCGACGGTGAGTTCCGACCGGGCCGATGGGTTGTGCCCCAAGATCCGACGGTGAGTTCCGACCGGGCCGACCGGCTGTGCCCCAAGATCCGACGCTGACATCCGACTTGGCCGACCGGCTGTGCCCCAAGATCCGACGGTGACATCCGACCCGCCTATCGGTTGCCGCCACCAAGATCCGACGCTGACCCGCGACCGTACGCGGGGTTGGCTGATGGAGCGTCGGATCACACCGTCGGATCTTGGGGCAGTTGGTCGGAACGTAC
>CAZNCE010000090.1:2868-5051 GCA_964571285.1 uncultured Nocardioidaceae bacterium
GTCGGATCTTGAGGCCCCGCGGTCGGAACCCACCGTCGGATCTTGATGCGGAGCCGGTGAGCCCGGCCCTCAGCGGGGCGCGACGAACAGTGCCTGCAGGGCGCGTCCACAGCTGCCATGTCGATCGGCCAGCAGACACCGGGTCAGCCCGATCCCGGTCGGCTCGACCTCGGTCCGGGCATCCATGAAGATCCACTCGCCCTCCGGCGGCCGCTGCACGGTCACCGTGAGCCCCGGTGGGATGAACCACCACCGGTCGAACGGCAGCGGCCCGCTGACGCCGTTGGCCGAGTCGGCCACCACCAGCAGCCGCTGCAGGTCCGACATCGGCTCGTCGGCGAGCAGCGGCACCCGGGGCCGTACCCACAGCTGGGCGCTGCCCGGCGACTCGAACCCGCCGGCCACGAACCGCCAGTCGATCGCCTCTCCGTACCCCCAGGAGTGTCGCAACCCGTCGAAGGCGAACTCCTGCGGCTCGGGCACCGGCGGGAGCGAGAGCGGATCAAGGGACGCCGGGGCCCGGTCCTCCGCCGCGGCGATCAGCCAGGCCCGGGCACCGACCACGACCTGCCCGCCCACGGACATCGTCGCCTCCACCAGCCGAACCCGTCGGCCGGGCCGCCGCGTGTAGACCTCGATCGTGCAGTCGGCCCGCGGAATCTGGCCGAAGTAGTCCACGTCGAACTTGGCGATCCGCAGCGGTCCCTCGATCACCGTGCTCTCGATCGCCCTCGCCAGCAGTGCCGACGGCGGCCCGCCGTGCTGGGCATCCGCATCCCACGGGCTCTCGGTGGCCGCGGTCGGGCGGAACACCGCCCCGCTCAGCCGCTCGTAGAAACTCTCCGCCACCAGTCCCATGTCCCCTCCTCCCGCCGCTCCCACGGGCCGATGATGGCACTCCCGGCCCAGCGAGCCCGACCGGATATCCGAGACGGCGGCTAGCCCGGGTCGGCGCAGCGGTGCGATGGTGGCCGCGTGAAGATCACCGATGTCACGATCAAGACCTTCGCCACCACCGCGGACCGATGGGACGTCGGCCACGCCCGGCTCCTGCCGAAGGTGACCCTCCGCCAAACGGCGCTGACCATCCACACCGATGACGGAGTCACCGGGACCTACTTCGGCGGCGGCGCGCACGGCGACGAGGTCGGCCTCAACCCGGTCGACCAGAGCCTGGTGCTGGGCAAGATCCGGGACCTGCTGCTCGGCCACGACCCGTTCGACCGGGAGATGTTCTGGAAGTGGATGTGGGTGGCCAACTTCCCCGAGAACGTGGCCAGCGCCGTCGACAACGCCTTGTGGGACCTGGCCGGCCAGGCCACCGGGCAGCCGGTCTACAAGCTGCTCGGCGGCGCCCGGGACAAGGTCAAGGCCTATGCCTCGTCGTTCCTCAACCTCGGTCCGCCGCAGGTGTACGCCGACTACGCGCTGCAGTGCAAGAACGAGGGCTATCTGGCGTTCAAGATCCACCCGCACTACTTCTGGGACCCGGCCACGGGACAGCCGACACCCGGCCGCCCGTCCAACATCAAGGCCGACATCGAGACCATCCACCTGGTCCGTGAGGCGGTCGGCCCCGACTACGTGCTGATGTACGACCCCTGGGGGACGTACATGACCATGGAGGAGGCCCTGCAGGTCGGTCGCGAGCTGGAGCGGGCCGGCTACTACTGGTACGAGCACCCGATGCCGGAGTACCGGGTGGAGAGCTACGTCCGGCTGTGCCGCGAGCTGACCATCCCGGTGCTGTCACCGGAGGTCGCGGCCGGCGGCGTGTTCACCCGGGCCGAATGGATCCTGCGCGGCGCCGGCGACATGAGCCGCATCGACGTGGTCCGGGGCGGCATCACCGGTGCCCGGAAGACCGCCGTCGTCTGCGAGGCGTACGGGCTGCGCTGCGAGGTGCACATGTCGGGCTGGGGCAACCTGCAGGTGCTCGGCGCCACCCCGGAGGACACGTCGGAGTACTACGAGAAGGGCCTGATGGCGCCCGGCCTGGACTACGACGCGCCGCAGCCGTACCTGCGCCAGACCTGTGACCGGATCGACGCCGAGGGTTACGTGGCGCTGCCCACGCGACCCGGCATGGGGTACGACATCGAGTGGGACTACATCGACGACAACCTGGTCGACCCGTGGACCCCCACCGACGAGTACTGGTGAGCAACCGGCCCCACGCCGCA
>CAZNCE010000090.1:5151-13913 GCA_964571285.1 uncultured Nocardioidaceae bacterium
TCCGACCGGGGCAGCAAGATCCGACGGTGAGTTCCGACCCTGCCGGGGTTCGGACCGCCTGGCAGCCGACGCGGACGTCGGATCCTGCGGCAGCACGATTGAGAATTGAGACGGATCAGGTGCATTCATGACGACCTCCGGCCCCACGTCCGGACCCGAGCCCGGGGCCAAGAACCCGGGAGCCGCGCCCGACCAGGCAGACCTGCTCGCCCTGCTGCGCCATGAGCTGGCCCCGGCGCTCTCCGACGGGGCACTGACCATCGACCCGGACGTGGTGGAGACCTACTCCCGCGACGAGGCATTGTTCTGTCCCGCCGAGGGCGCGGTCGCGCTCGTCCGGGCGGCCAGCGTGGCCGACGTCCAGGCCACGCTCCGGTTCGCGTCCGCGCACCGGATCCCGGTGGTACCGCAGGGCGCCCGCTCCGGGATCTCCGGCGGCGCCAACGCGGTCCCGGGCTGCCTGCTGCTGTCGGTCGAGCGGATGCAGGCCATCCTCGCCCTTGACACCGGCGAACGCACGGTCACCGTTGAGCCGGGAATCATCAACCAGGAATTGAAGAACGCCCTTGCCGAGCACGGGCTGTCGTACCCACCCGACCCCGGCTCGGTGGGCATCTCCTCGATCGGCGGCAACGTCGCCACGAACGCCGGCGGGCTGTGCTGCGTGAAGTACGGCGTCACCCGGGACTACGTGCGCAAGCTGACCGTCGTGCTGGCGGACGGCACCCTGGCCACCCTCGGCACCGGGACCGCCAAGGGAGTGGCCGGGCTGGATCTGCGTGGCCTGTTCGTCGGTTCCGAGGGGACGCTCGGGGTCATCGTCGAGATCACGCTGCGCCTGGTCCCGCTGCTGCCGGCGCCGCTGACGGCTGTGGCCACGTTCACCGACGAGCGCGCCGCGGCGGCCACGGTGGCCGCGTTCATGGCGTCGGGCGCCCAGCCGTCGATGCTGGAGTCGCTGGACCGGACCACGATCACCGCGCTCAACGAGTACGGCGACTTCGGGCTGGACGACCGCGCCGGTGCGATGCTGCTGATGCAGTCCGACGGCAGTGGCAACCAGGCCGCGGCGCTGGCCGAGGTGGAGTCCTTCACCACGCACGCCGAGCAGAACGGCGCCCTGGACGTCGGCTATAGCGACGACTCCGCCGACAACGAGGCCCTGGTCGCCACCCGCCGGCTGGTGCAGCCTGCCTTCGAGCGGTACGCGCGTCGGCGCGGCGGGGGCCAGCTGCTGGACGACATCTGCCTGCCGCGCTCGCGGATGCCGGAGTTCTACGACCGGCTGGACCGGGTCCGCGCCGAGTCGGGACTGGACATCGGGGTGGTTGCGCACGCCGGCGACGGCAACATCCACCCGTCGGTGTTCTTCGATGCGCGGGACCCGGAGGACATCGCCCGTGCCGAGCGGGCGTTCGAGGAGATCATGCGGCTCGGGCTGGACCTGGGCGGCACCATCACCGGCGAGCACGGGGTCGGCTACCTGAAACGCGACTGGTTGCCGCGCGAGTTGGACGACGGCAACCGCCGGCTGCACCTGGCCGTCAAACAGGCGCTGGATCCGGCCGGGATCCTCAACCCGGGCAAGATGTTCGCCGGTCTGTGAGGCCGCCCGGCCCGCCAGGCGGGCCGGCGCAGGGGCGCACGCGGCACCGATGAGTTCCGGGCGGCACCTCGGTCTGCAGTGGTGGCGCTGGGGCAGCGCGCGACCGAGGAGGGACCCATGGGCCGGATCGTGGTGGTGGAGAACCTGTCGCTGGACGGTGTCATGCAGTCGCCGGGCCAGGCCGACGGGGATACGCGTGGCGGTTTCGACCGCGGCGGGTGGGCCAGCGCCGCGATGGCCGACGACCCGCAGGCCGCCGAGTACGCGATGACCAAGGGTGGCCCGCACGAAGCGATGCTGTTCGGCCGTCGGACGTACCAGGACGTGGTCGGCCACTGGCTGGGCACCCCGGAGCCGAACCCGTTCACCGATTTCTTCGTCAAGACACAGAAGTACGTGGCGACCCGCACCCTGTCGGATCCGCTGCCGTACCCGAACTCCACGGCAGTGCGGGCACCAGACGCGATCGGGCAGATCGCCGAGCTGCGCGAGCGGGCCGAGGACGCGATCGTGGTGCTGGGCAGCGGCGACCTGGTGCGCCAGCTCGCCGCCGCCCACCTGATCGACAGCTACGTGCTGACGATCATCCCGGTGGTGCTGGGCAACGGGAGCCGCCTGTTCGGCGACACCTACGCCGACCTGGAGGTGCTGGACAGCTTCACCTCGCCGACCGGGATCGTGGTGCATCACCTTGGTGTCCGCTGAACCTCGCCCGGCGCCGAGCCATCGGCGCCGGGCCCGCACACCCGCCGTCGGCCGACCCCAGGGCTCGGTCGCGGTCAGTCGGCAGTCGTGCGCGGGGTGACCGCCGAGACGATGGCGCCCCAGTCGCCGGCCGACGGCAGCTCTCCGAAGGCGCGGTCTCCGGAGGCGCCGAGCCGGGTGGCGCAGAACAGACCGGCCACCGCCGAGGGCGCGTACCGGAGGAGCAGCGAGGCGGCCAGCAGCCGTGCGGTCAGCGACGCGACCCGGCGGGCGGCCGGCTCGTCGGCGGACCGCACCAGCGCCTCCAGCTCCGTCAGCGCCGCGTCATAGGCACGGTCGCTGCCGCGCGCGGTGTCCAGCTCGTCACGTACGGCCGACCATGACTCGGGGGTACGGGCGAGCGCGCGGATCGTGTCCAGCGCGGTGACGTTGCCCGAGCCCTCCCAGATGCTGTTCACCGGCGACTCGCGGTAGAGCCGGGGCAGCACCGACTCCTCGACGTAGCCGTTGCCGCCCAGGCACTCCAGGGCCTCGCCGACCGCGGCCACCGCCCGCTTGCAGACCCAGAACTTGGCGGCCGGCAGGGCGAGCCGCAGCAGCGCGTCCTCGCCGGCGTCGACCGCCGCGGCCAGCCGCATGCCCAGCAGCGTCGCGGCCCAGGACTCGGCGGCGAGGTCAGCGAGCACCGCGGTCATGACCGGCTGCTCGTCCAGCCGCTTGCCGAACGCGCTGCGGTGCGCGGCGTGGTGCGTGGCCTCCGACAGTGCCGCCCGCAGCCCGGCGGCCGAGCCCAGCACACAGTCCAGCCGGGTCATCGTCACCATCGACAAGATCGTGGCGACGCCGCGCCCCTCCTCGCCGACCAGCCAGCCGACCGCCCCGTCGTACTCGATCTCGGCCGAGGCATTGGAACGGTTGCCGAGCTTGTCCTTGAGCCGCATCAGCCGGATGGGGTTGCGGCCGCCGTCGGGCAGGATCCGCGGTAACAGCAGGCAGGACAGGCCGCCGGGCGTCTGCGCCAGCGTGAGGAACACGTCGTTCATCGGCGCGGACGTGAACCACTTGTGCCCGGTGAGCAGGTAGGTGCCGTCGGATCCGTCCGGCACCGCGCGGGTGGTGCCGGCGCGGACGTCGGATCCGCCCTGCTTCTCGGTCATCGACATCCCCGCCAGCAGGCCGGTCTTGGTGTGCGGCGGGCGCAGCCCGAAGTCGTACGAGCGGGCGCGCAGTCCCGGCTCGTAGTCCGCGGCCAGACCGGGGGAGTGGCGCAACGCCGGCACCGCCGCGTACGTCATGGAGATCGGGCACAGGTGGCCGGCTTCGGCCTGCGACCACACGTAGAAACCAGCCGCGCGACGCAGGTGCGGTCGCTGCCCGGCGGCCTCGTCCCACGGCCACGCCTGCAGGCCGGCCCGGACCGCCCGGTCCATCAGCTGATGCCAGGCCGGGTGGAACTCCACCTCGTCGACCCGCTCGCCGGTGCGGTCGTGGGTGCGCAGCATCGGCGGGTGCACGTTGGCCAGCCGCGCTGCTTCGACGGTGTCCGCCGAGCCCGCCGTGCGGCCGAGGCCGAGCAGCTCCTCGTCCACCGTCTCGCCGGCCGCGGCGAGACCCGCATGCAGCGCCGGGTCCGCGGCCGTGACGTCGTGATCGACCAGTGGTGGCACCTGGTTGAACACCTCATGCGTGGCGGGCATGGCGACTCCCTCGACCGGTCAGATCCGCGGCACCACCGCGGACAGCAGCTCGCCCATCCGGCCGGCCGCCGCCTGCCCGGCCTGGAGCACCTCGGCGTGGTCCAGCGGGGCGGCGCTGATCCCCGCGGCCAGGTTGGTGACCAAGGAGATGCCGAGCACCTCCAGACCGGCCGCGCGGGCCGCGATCGCCTCCAGCGCGGTGGACATCCCGACCAGGTCGCCCCCGATCACCCGCACCATGGTGATCTCGGCCGAGGTCTCGTAGTGCGGGCCGGGGAACTGCACGTACACGCCCTCGTCCAGGCCCGGTTCGACCTCGCGGCACAGCGTGCGCAGGCGGCTGCTGTAGAGGTCGGTCAGGTCGACGAAGTTGGCGCCCTCGATCGGTGAGGCGCCGGTGAGGTTGATGTGGTCGCGGATCAGCACCGGAGTGCCGGGGCTCCAGCGTTCGTTGAGCCCACCGCAGCCGTTGGTGAGCACGATCGCCCGGCACCCGGTGGCCGCTGCGGTGCGCACGCCGTGCACCACCTGGCGTACGCCGTGTCCCTCGTAGAAGTGCGTGCGGCCGAGGAAGACCAGCAGATTGACGTCCTCGCAGCGCACCGACCGGATGGTGCCGGAGTGCCCGGCGACCGCGGCTGCGGTGAACCCGGGCAGTTCCGCGACGGCGAGCTCGGCGACCGTCTCGCCGAGCGCGGCCGCGGCCGGCAGCCAGCCCGAGCCCATCACCAGGGCGACGTCGTGGTGATCGACGCCGGTCAGCTCGGCGAGCCGGGCGGCCGCTGCCCGGGCGGCGTCGTCGGCCGACGGGGTGGGGGTCTCGGGGGTCACGCTGCCGACCCTAGCCGCTCGACCTGCTCGAGTTGTCAGGTCGCCGCCCGCCGGGCGTACTCGTCAACCGGCTGACAACTGTGGGTGGGCCGTCGGTCCGCGCCGAGTTGTCAGGCCGTTGCCCGCCGGGCGTGCCCGGCAACCGGCTGACAACTGCGCGGCCGGTCAGCCGATGGATCGGCACGGCCGGTTGCGCAGGTCGGTCACATAGTCGTCCGGCGCCCCGCCGGCCGCCGCGGCCTCCGAGATCACGCTGAGCGTGGCCGCGGACGGCAGCCCGCCCTCATAGGCGTCCAGCGCGTACAACCAGGCCAGCCGCTCGCCTTCGAGCATCTGCACCCGCAGCCGGATCTTGTTGTAGAGCCGGCGGGCGCCACCCTCCGCCTCGTCCAGCAGCCGCTCGTCCTCGCGGGTCAGGTCGTACAGCGCCACGAACACCTGGCTGCCGGGCGATTCGACCACGGTGACCAGGGCACCGTCCCAGCCCAGCTCCTCGCCGCCGAACGTCAGCCGCCAGCCGGGCAGCCAGCCGGTTCCCTGCAGCGGGGAGTGCGGACACCGCCGGCTCATCCGGGCCGGGTCCAGGTTGGAGGCGTAAGCGGCATACAGCGACACGGGGCAGCAGCGTATCGCCGGATGGGGAACAATGGCGCGGGTGGCACGCGTGGTGATCATCGGCGGCGGCCCCGGCGGGTACGAATCGGCGCTGGTCGCGGCACAGCTCGGGGCAGAGGTCACCGTGGTGGATCGCGACGGCATCGGCGGCTCCGCCGTACTCACCGACTGCGTGCCGAGCAAGACGCTGATCGCCACCGCCGAGCTGATGGGCGACATGCGCCGCGCCGGGGAACTCGGGGTACGGATCGGCTCCGCCGCGGGCGATGCGGACCGCCCCGGTATCGGGGTGGACCTGCAGACCGTGAACCGTCGCGTGCTGGCGCTGGCGCAGGCCCAATCCACCGACATCGCCCGCCGGCTGGAACGTGAGGGTGTCACGGTGGTCGCCGGCACCGGCCGGCTGGACGGCCCGGACGTGGTGCAGGTCGAGCACCCGGACGGCACCATCACCCGGCTCGAGGCCGAGAACATCCTGGTCGCCACCGGGGCGCACCCCCGGACGCTCCCCGAGGCGCAACCCGACGGCGAGCGGATCCTCACCTGGGAGCAGGTCTACGAGCTGGACGACCTGCCGGAGCGGCTGATCGTGATCGGCTCCGGGGTGACCGGCGCCGAGTTCGCCTCGGCGTACAACGCGCTCGGCGCCGACGTGGTCCTGGTGTCGTCCCGCGACCGGGTGCTGCCCGGCGAGGACGCGGACGCGGCGGCGGTGCTCGAGGACGTGTCCCGGCGCCGCGGCATGACCGTGCTTTCTCGGTCACGGGCGGCCGGCGTCACCCGCGACGGCGACACCGTGACGGTCACGCTCACCGACGGCCGTACCGTCACCGGGTCACACTGCCTGCTCGCCGTCGGCTCGATCGCCAACACCGCCGACCTGGGCCTGGACTCGGTCGGGGTGGAGGTCGACGACCGTGGGTTCGTCACCGTGGACAAGGTGTCGCGGACCACCGCGCGGGGCATCTACGCGGCCGGCGACTGCACCGGAGTGCTGATGCTGGCCTCGGTCGCGGCGATGCAGGGCCGGATCGCGATGTGGCACGCGCTCGGCGACGCGGTGCGCCCGCTGGACCTCAAGCAGGTGTCGTCGAACGTCTTCACCGCGCCGGAGATCGCCACCGTCGGCTGGTCGCAGCAAGCCGTCGACCAGGGCGAGATATCGGCCAAGACGGTGATGCTGCCGCTGAGCGGCAACCCCCGCGCCAAGATGCAGGGCGTCCGGGACGGCTTCGTGAAGCTGTTCTGCCGCCCGGGTACGCGCATCGTCGTCGGTGGGGTGGTGGTCGGCCCGCGGGCCAGTGAGCTGATCCACCCGATCGCGCTGGCCGTCGCGGACCAGCTCACCGCCGACCAGGTCGCCCAGGCGTTCACCGTTTACCCGTCGATGTCGGGGTCGATCGCCGAGGCCGCGCGTCGGCTGCACATCGTGCCGGGCCAGGGCTGACCGGCCGGTCGTCTGCTGTTCGCAGGTGGCGCCGGGCAGGGTCGTGAGTGCGGTGGCCGGTGGGACTTCCGGCCCCTGTTCGGGACGGTCCGGCAGTTCTAGGGTGGCAGGAACGCACCCCGGGAGGTCGGTATGACCACAGACTCACCTGCATCGACATCGGTTCTCCAGCCGGACCCGCGAGCGTCCACCCTCGACCCGGACCTACGCCGGAGTCTCTACCAGACGATGGTGCTGAGCCGCGTCTACGAGGAGGCGCTGCTCCGCGAGTACCACGCGGACAAGGGGCCTGGCTTCGACATCGGCAAGGGCTTGGTGCCGGGGGAGATGCACCTGGCCGCCGGGCAGGAGCCCGTGGCGGCCGGTGTGTGCGCGCATCTGACCGCCGACGACGCGGTCACCGCGACGCACCGCCCGCACCATTTCGCCGTCGCGCACGGCGTGGACCTGAAGGCGATGACCGCCGAGATCTTCGGCCGCGAGACCGGGCTGGGCCGAGGGCGCGGGGGTCACATGCACCTGTTCGACCCGGCCACCCACTTCTCCTGCTCCGGCATCATCGCCGAGGGCTATCCGCCTGCGCTCGGTCAGGCGTTCGCGTTCCATCGGCGCGGCACCGACCGGATCGCGGTTGCCGTGACCGGCGAGGGCGCCGCGAACCAGGGCGGCTTCCACGAGGCGCTGAACCTGGCTGCGCTCTGGTCGCTGCCGGTCGTGTTCGTCGTGGAGGACAACGACTGGGGTATCTCGGTGCCGCGCAGCGCGTCCACCTCGGTCGACTCCAACGCTGTCCGGGCGGCGGCCTATGGCATGCCCGGCGAACGCGTGGACAACGACGTCGAGGCGGTCTACGCGACCGCCGGCCGGGCCGTCGCCCGGGCCCGCGCCGGTGAGGGCCCCTCGCTGATCGAGGTGCACACCGTGCGCCTGTGGGGCCATTTCGAGGGCGACGCGCAGGCGTACCGGGACGACCTGGAGGACGCGGCGCGTCGCGACCCCATCCCGGCCTACGAGACCAGGCTGCGCACCGACGGACTGCTCGACGACTCGGCTGTCGAGACCGCCAAGCAGCGCGCGTCCGCGGCCGTCGAGGAAGCCGTCGCGTTCGCGAAGGACAGCCCGGTCCCCGACCCGTCCACCGCCACCCACTACGTCTTCGCCTGAAGGGAGCCGATCATGGCGATCACCGAAGCACCGAGCCGGCGGCTCACCACGTCGAAGGCGATGGTCGAGGCCATCGCGGAGGAGATGGAACGCGACCAGTCCGTGTTCTACATGGGCGAGGATGTCGGCGCGTACGGCGGCATCTTCGGCTCGACCACCGGCCTGCTGGAGCGGTTCGGACCGCAGCGAGTCATCGACACCCCGATCTCGGAGACCGCATTCATCGGGCTCGGCATCGGGGCCGCGGTCGAAGGGATGCGCCCGATCGTCGAGCTCATGTTCGCCGACTTCATGGGCGTGTGCCTCGACCAGATCTACAACCACATGGCCAAGATCCACTTCGAGTCCGGCGGCAACGTGAAGGTGCCGATGGTGCTCACGATGGCCGCGGGTGGTGGCTACTCCGACGGCGCGCAGCACTCCCAATGCCTGTGGGGAACCTTCGCCCACCTGCCCGGCATGAAGGTGGTCGTGCCGTCCAGCCCGGCCGACGCCAAGGGCCTGATGACGTCGGCGATCCGCGACGACAACCCGGTGGTCTACATCTTCCACAAGGGCGTGATGGGGCTGGCCTGGATGGCCAAGAATGCCCGGGCGATGGAGAACGTCCCGGAGGGTGAGCTGACGGTACCGATCGGCAAGGCCCGGGTGGTCCGCGAGGGCAGCGACGTCACCGTGGTCACGGTGTCGCTGTCGG
>CAZNCE010000091.1:0-13699 GCA_964571285.1 uncultured Nocardioidaceae bacterium
CTGGTCTGGCCGCCAGCGCGCGTGTCGCGTGGTGGGCACGCCCTCGCGGATCAGCTCCAGGCGTGGTTTGGGTCCGTCGGTACGGCCGGTTTGCGGCTTGCGGCGGCCGGCCCGCCACGGCATCGGCCAGATCGCGCCCGGGCCGTCGTAGTCCTGCTCGACGGCGGCGTGCAGGGTCCAGTTCGGGTCGTACAGGTGCACCCGCCCGAGCGCGCACAGGTCCGCCCGGCCGGCCAGCACCAGCGAGTTCACGTCGTCGTACGACGAGATCACGCCGACCGCGATGGTGGGGATCCCGGCCCGGTTGCGGATCGCGTCGGCGAACGGCGTCTGGTACGAGCGGCCGAAGGCCGGTCGCTCCTGCGGGGTCACCTGGCCGGTGGACACGTCGATCGCGGAGGCGCCGGCGTCCCGGAACAGCTGGGCGATCCGCACCGCGTCGTCGACGGTGACGCCGCCCTCGACCCAGTCCGTGGCCGAGATCCGCACCGTCATCGGCAGGTGGTCCGGCCACACCTCGCGCATCGCGGTGAACACCTCAAGCGGGTAGCGCATCCGGGCGTCCAGGTCGCCGCCGTAGCGGTCGGTGCGGTGGTTGGTGACCGGGGAGATGAACGACGACAGCAGGTAGCCGTGCGCGCAGTGCAGCTCGAGCAGGTCGAATCCGGCGGCGGCACCGCGCCGGGCGCACTCGACGAACTCGGTCTTGATCTGGTCCAGCTCCGCCAGCGTGAGCTCGCGCGGCACCTGGTTGACCCCCGGCGCGTACGGCAGCGGAGACGGGGCGACGACCTCCCAGTTGCCCTGGTCGAGCGGCTGGTCGATCCCCTCCCACATCAGCTTGGTGGAGCCCTTGCGGCCGGAGTGCCCGAGCTGCAGGCCGATCCTGGCCTTGGTGTGCGTGTGCACGAACTCGGTGACCCGCCGCCAGGCCTGCTCCTGCTCGTCGGACCAGATCCCGGTGCAGCCGGGTGAGATGCGGCCGCTCAGCGACGGGCACACCATCTCGGTCATCACCAGCCCGGCCCCGCCGAGCGCCTTGCCGCCCAGGTGCACCAGGTGGAACTCGTTGGGCAGCCCGTCCACCCCGACGTACATGTCCATCGGCGAGACCACGACCCGGTTGTTCAGCTCGAGCCCCGATCCGTCGGGGGTGGGCAGCCGGTACGGCTGGAACATCGGCGGCCGCACGTCGCCGGGCGCCACACCGACCCGCCGCTCATGGTCGGCGAACCAGGCGTCGATGCCGGCCACGAACTCGGGGTCGCGAATGCGCAGGTTGTCGTAGGTGACCCGCCGGCTGCGGGTCATGATGTTGAACGCGAACTGCTCCGGCTCCTGGTGGGTGTACTGGCCGAGGTTCTCGAACCACTCCAGGCTGGCCTGCGCGGCCCGCTGGGTGGACTGCACCACCGGCTTGCGCTCGTCCTCGTACGCCTGCAACGCCTCGTGGAGGTCGGAGTGCTCGTGCAGGCAGGCGGCGAGCGCCAGCGCGTCCTCCATCGCCAGCTTGGTGCCGGAGCCGATGGAGAAGTGCGCGGTGTGCGCCGCGTCGCCGAGGATCACCACGTTGTCGTGCCGCCACGACTCGTTGCGGATGGTCGTGAAGCTGATCCACCGCGAGTTGTTGGCGTGCACGCCGTGCCCCTCCAGCACGTCGGCGAACAGCTCGCGGATCAGCTCGATCGACTTCTCGTCGGAGTCGCCCGGCCGCCAGTCGCGGTCGTCGAACTGCTCGAACCCGGCGGCCCGCCACACGTCCTCGTGCATCTCCACGATGAAGGTGCTGCCGGTCGAGTCGTACGGGTAGCCGTGGATCTGCATCACGCCGTGCGGCGTCTCGCGGATGTAGAACTTGAACGCGTCGAACACCTTGTCGGTGGACAGCCACATGTACTTGCAGGCCCGTACGTCCAGGCTGGGGCGGAACGACTCGGCGTAGGTGCGGCGGACCACCGAGTTGAGGCCGTCGGCGGCCAGCACCAGGTCGTACTCGCCGCTGAGCTGCTCGACCGGCGGCGCCTCGGCGCGGAAGTGCACGGTGACACCGACCTCGGCGCAGCGGGCCTGCAGCAGCTGGAGCAGCCGTTTGCGGCTCATCGCCGCGAACCCGTGTCCGCCGCTGGTGATGACGCGGTCGCGGAAGTGCACGTCGATGTCGTCCCAGCGGGCGAACTCGCGTTCCATCTGCGCGTAGATCGCCGGGTCGGCGTGCTCGATGCCACCGAGGGTCTCGTCGGAGAACACCACCCCGAAGCCGAAGGTGTCGTCCGCGGCGTTGCGCTCCCAGACGGTGATCTCGTGCTCGGGTCCCAACTGCTTGGCGAGAACCGAGAAGTACAGCCCCCCGGGACCCCCACCGATGACCGCGATCCGCACGCGCGTACTCCCATGCCTCGGGGACTCCAGCGCACCAAGAGTATGTTGGCATCACGACGACCGTCAAGATAACGTAACGAGACATGAGCGAGTCAGAGGTCGGCAGAGCACTGTTGCACGCGCGGCGGTTCGAGGGCCGGACGGCCGTCGTGACGGGGGGTGCGGGCGGCATCGGCCGGGAGGTCTGCACCGCGCTGGCGGCGGAGGGCGCCAACGTGGTGGTGGTGGACGTCGACCAGGCTCTGGTGGACCAGACCGTGGAATCCCTACGGCGCTGGGAGACCCTGGTCAGCGGGCAGGTCGTAGACGTCCGCGACCCCGCCGCGGTCGCCGAGCTGATGGCGACCGTGCACGAGCGGATGGGCGGGCCGCACCTGCTGGTGACGCTGGCCGGTGGGTCGCTCGGCACCCCGCGCGACCTGGCCGCGATCACGCCCGAGCACGTCGACCTGGTCGTCGACGTCAACGTCAAGGGCACGTTGTACTGCTGCCAGGCCGCCGTCCCGCACATGGTCGAGGCCGGGGGCGGTGCGATCGTCACGGTGTCGTCCATCGGCGGCCGCCAGCCGTCCCCGGTCACCGGCGTACCGTACGCGACGTCCAAGGCGGCCGTGGTCGGGCTGACCAAGCGGCTGGCTCGGGAGTTCGGCGACCGGGGGATCCGGGTGAACGCGGTGGCACCGGGCCTGTTCCTGACCGGTCGGCTGCAGCAGATGTACGACGAGATGCCGGCGGCGGACCGGCGTGAGGTGCTGGACGCGATCCCGCTGAACCGGTTCCCCGAGCTGCGCGAGGCGGTCGACCCGATCCTGTTCCTGGCCTCCGACGAGGCGTCCTACATCACCGGGGTCGTGCTGGACGTGAACGGCGGCCGGTTCATGCCGCTGTAGCGCGTTCGCCCCGCGCCCCTGGCCTCAAGATCCGACGGTGGGGTCCGACGTTTCGGGCGTACGGCCCGCCTGCGCCCGTCGGATGTTGGCGTCGGATCTTGAGGCCCGGGCGGGCCGCTCAGGGCGCGAGCAGCTTGGCGCGTACGTCCGCAGGCCACGGCGTGGCACCGTCGCCCCTCGGGTCGGCATGCACGCAGACCATGCTGCCCCGGGCCGCGACCTCGTCGCCGCGGCGCACCACGAACTCGTACCGCAGCGACGTGCGGCCGACCTCGGCCACCGTGATCGTGATCGCCACCTCGTCGCGGAACCACAGCCGGGCGGTGTAGTCGGCCTGGTAGCGCACCCGCGGCACGCTGCCGAACAACTCCAGCAGCCCGAGCTGCTCGTGCAACTCGGCCTCGGCCGCCTCCGCCCAGCGCACCACGGTGGAGTGGTGATAGTGCCCGGCGGCGTCGGTGTCCGGCCACTCCACGATCCGCGTGATGGTCGCGCTGGGACGCGCGCTCATGCCGGCGTCGGGTCGCTGGCCGTGTCACCGGCCGGCTCACCGCCTGGGTCGGGCGCCCGCTCGGCCATCCGCCGCAGCCGGAACCGCTGCAGCTTCCCGGTGCTGGTGCGCGGCAGCTCGGCGACGAACTCGATCGCCCGCGGGTACTTGTACGGGGCGATCCGCGTCTTGACGAAGTCCTGCAGCTCCCGGACCAGCGCGGCGTCGCCGGTGGTGCCCGGAGCCAGCACGATGTAGGCCTTCACCAGGCTGCCGCGGGCCTCGTCGGGAGCACCGACCACGCCGCACTCGGCGACCGCGTCGTGCGCGAGCAGCGCCTCCTCGACCTCCGGTCCGGCGATGTTGTAGCCGGAGGACACGATCATGTCGTCGCTGCGCGCCTGGTACCAGAAGTAGCCGTCCTCGTCCCGGATGAACGTGTCGCCGGTGACGTTCCAGCCGTTCTGGACGTACACACTCTGCCGCTCGTCGGCCAGGTAGCGGCAGCCGGTCGGACCCTTCACCGCGAGCCGGCCGATCTCCCCGTCGGGGGCCGGGTCGCCGTTGGCATCGAGGATCATGGCGACATAGCCGGGTACGGCCCGTCCGGTGGAGCCGGGCCGGATGTCGTCGTCGCTGCAGCTCACAAAGATGTGCAGCATCTCGGTGGACCCGATGCCGTCGATCAGCTTCACCCCGGTCGCCTCGTGGAACGCATGCCAGGTCGCCTCCGGCAGATGCTCCCCGGCGGACACCGCCCGGCGGAGCGTCCGCAGCTTGGTGGCATGGCCGGACGCGATCATCGCCCGGTACGCCGTCGGCGCGGTGAAGCAGATGGTCACCCGATGCTCGGCGATCAGGTCCGCCAGCTGGTCGGGCGTGGCGCGCTCGACCAGCAGCGTGGCCGCGCCCACCCGCAGCGGGAACACCACCAACCCGCCCAGCCCGAACGTGAACGCCAGCGGCGGGGTGCCGGTGAACAGGTCGTCGGCGGTCGGCTTGAGCACGTGGGAGGAGAAGGTATCGGCATTGGCCAAGACGTCCCGGTGGAAGTGCATCGTGGCCTTGGGTCGCCCGGTGGTGCCCGACGTCGTCGCCAGCAGGGCCACGTCGTCCGCGGCCGTGTCGACGGCGGCGAACTCGCCCGGCTCGTGCTCCACCAGCCGGCGCAGGTCGTCCTCGCCGTTGCCGCCGTACGGGATGACCTTCGCGTCGCCGAGGTCCGCGGCGTTCAGGTCGTCGAGGAACCGCGCGTCGCACAGCGCCAGATCGAGCTGGGTGATCTCGTGGATGGTGCTGAGCTCGCCGGGCCGCAGCAGCGGCATCGTGGTGACCACGACCGCGCCGGCCTTGAGCACGCCGAACCAGCAGGCCACCAGCCAGGGGTTGTTGGGGCCACGCAGCAGCACCCGGTTGCCCGGCACGATGCCGTTGCGGTCCACCAGCACGTGCGCGACCTGGTTCGCCACCCGCAGCAGGTCCGCGTAGGTCCACACCTCGCCGGCCGGATCCAGCAGACAGCGGCGATCCCCGCCGTACCTGTCGATCACCTTGTCCAACAGTTCGACCGCGCAGTTCAGCCGGTCGGGGTACTGCACGTCGGGGAGGTCGAACCGGAATTCCGGCCAGGTGCCGGCTGGTGGCAGGTTGTCCCGGCAGAAGGTGTCGGAATGGGCGGACGGGGTGAGTTGCATAGGACCGGCTTCCGCTGGGAGGCGACTGTCCCGTCTCAGTATGGTCCCTAGATGACGACAGTCAAGAGCCCACGATGCCCGGCAACGAGGTCCGGGGAGCGGAATCTGGGCCGCGGTCGGCGCCGTCCGGTTGGTCAGTCAGGTCGCCGCCCGGCGGAACAGTGCGACAGCCGGCTGACAGCTTGTATCAACTCCCCGGGGGTATGGCGCGAGGGCTACGACGGTCACGCTGGCGCTACAGTTCGTGCGTGTCGGTATCCGAGCTCACCGAGGCCCCCGTCGCCCAGGGTCGTGCCCGCCCCCGGGCGTTGATCGTCACCGTCTACGGGCTGTATGCCCGGGAGGCCGGTGGCTGGTTGAGCATCAGCTCGCTGATCCGGCTGATGTCCGCGCTGGACGTGGACGAACCGGCGGTGCGCTCGTCCATCTCCCGGCTGAAGCGGCGCGGCATCCTGGAGTCCGAGAAGGTCGACGGGGTCGCCGGGTACGCGCTGTCCGCGGAGGCGCGCGACATCCTGGACGAGGGCGACCGCCGGATCTTCGGCCGTCGGCGGCAGGTCCGCGACGACGGGTGGGTGCTGGCGGTGTTCAGCGTGCCCGAGTCCGAGCGGCAGCGCCGGCACACGCTCCGCTCGCGGCTCACCTGGCTGGGGTTCGGGACGGTGTCGGCGGGGGTGTGGATAGCACCGCACCACCTGGCGGACGAGACGAGCGACGTGCTGCACCGGCAGCAGCTGGACGCCTTCGTGGACCTGTTCCGGGCCGACTACCTCGGCTTCGCCGACCTGCGGACGGAGGTGGCGACCTGGTGGGACCTGGCCCAGCTGCAGCAGCTCTACACCGAGTTCGTCGCCGAGTACGCGCCGGTGCTCGCGAAGTGGAAGCGCCGTCGTCGATCCCCCGACGAGCAGGAGGCGTTCGCCGACTACGTGCGCGCGCTCACCACCTGGCGGCGGCTGCCGTTCCTGGATCCCGGTCTGGCGCCCGAGCTGTTGCCCGAGGACTGGGCGGGCGGGGCGGCCGCGGACCTGTTCTTCGCCCTGCAGGAACGGCTGGCCGGCCCCGCCAACGGCCACGTCCAACGGATTCGTCTGCGATAACGCGGGCGTGTCGCGGTGGGCGACCGCAGACGAATCGGGGAGCGGGCTCAGAGGACGGCGAAGCCCTGGACCTCGATCAGCGCCTCGACGTCCCACAGGCGCGCGACGCCGACCGCGGCCATCGCGGGGTAGGTGCGCCCGATCAGCCGCTGCCAGACGCCGCCGATGTCGCGGGCGCGCTGCTTGTAGTCGTCCATGTCCACGACGTACACGGTCAGGCTGGCCAGCTGCGTCGGATCGCCGCCGGCGGCGCGCAGCGCGGTCAGCAGGTTGCCCAGCGCGCGCTCGAACTGCTCCACGATCCCGTCCCCGACGATCCGTCCGTCCGGGTCCAGGGCCGTCTGGCCGGCCAGGAACACCAGCCGCCCGGAGCCGACCGTGGCGTGCGAGAAGCCGCTCGGCTTGCCCAGCTCCGGGGGATTGACGCGCTCGATCTCGCTCATGACTGGACGCTGCCTCCATCGACGTTGAGCCCCTGGCCGGTGACCGCCGCGTTGCGCACGCAGAACAGCACCGCCTCCGATACCTCCTCGGTGGTGATCAGCCGGCGGATCAGCTGCTTGTCGTCGAGGATGCGGCGGGCCTCCTCGGCGCTGCGGCCGGTCATCGACACGATGCCCTGCACGGTCTGCTCGGTCATCGGCGTGTCCACATAGCCCGGGCAGACCGCGTTCACGGTGACCCCCTTGGTGGCCAGCTCCACCGCAGCCGAGCGCACCAGTCCGAGCACCCCGTGCTTGCTCGCCGTGTAGGCGCTGATGTACGGCTCGCCGATCTTCGACGCCATCGATGCGATCACCACGATCCGGCCGTACCCGCGCTCGACCATGGACGGAATCGCCCTGCGGATACAGCGGAACGGTGCGGTGAGGTTGAGGTCGAGCATCCGGTGCCACTGCTCGTCGGTCGTCCTCGCCACGGGCGCGGACACGCCGCCGCCTGCGTTGGCGACGAGTACGTCCACAGGGCCCCACCGCTGCTCGACCGCGCCGAACAGCCGCTCGGCCGCGTCCGGCTCGGTGATGTCGGCGGGCAGGACCAGGGTCTCGCCGGGGCACTGGTCGGCGGTCTCGGCCAGCTGGTCCTCGCCGCGCGCGGTCAGCGCGACCCGGACCCCGTCGCGGCTCAGGCGCACCGCGACGTCGCGGCCGATGCCCCGCCCCGCCCCGGTCACCAGGGCGACGCCCGGCAGCCTCCCGGGGCTAGGTTGGTCAGCAGGTGTGGTGTCGTCCGGCACGCAGCGACCTTGCCATGTGTACGTTACGACCGTCAAGATTGCGGCATACCCTACGAGCGTGGTGACAACGATGACCGAACTGGATCGTGTGTGGCTGCTGGACGCCGTGCGGACGCCGTTCGGCCGCTATCGGGGCGGGTTGTCGGGCATCCGTACCGACGACCTGGCCGCGCTGCCGATCCGCGAGCTCGTGGACCGCACCGAGGGCCTGGACCCGGCGGCCATCGACGACATCTACTACGGCAACACCAACGGCGCGGGGGAGGAGAACCGCAACGTCGCGCGGATGGCGGGCCTGCTCGCCGGGCTGCCGGTCACGGTGCCCGGCGTGACCGTGAACCGGCTGTGCGGGTCGGGCGGCGAGGCGCTGGTGCAGGCCGGCCGCGCCATCTCGACCGGTGACGCGTCCCTGGTGGTCGCCGGTGGCGTCGAGGGGATGAGTCGCGCGCCGTACGTGCTGCCGCGGGCGGAGGAGCCGCTGCAGCGCACCCAGGCGGTGTACCAGACCACGGTCGGCTGGCGGATGGTGAACCCCAGGTTCCCGGAGGCCTGGACCGACTCGCTGGGCGGCTCCGCGGAACGGGTCGCCGCCGAACTCGGCATCGGGCGTTCCGAGCAGGACGCCTGGGCCGCCCGGTCGCACCAGCGCGCCCACGAGGCCTGGGAGAAGGGCCTGCACGACGGGTTCGTGCTGCCGGTCGACGGGGTCGCCCGCGACGAGAGCATCCGGCCCGACAGCACCACTGAGGTGCTGGCCGGGCTCAAACCGGCGTTCACCCCGGATGGCACGGTGACCGCGGGCAACTCGTCGCCGATCAACGACGGCGCGATCGCCTGCCTGCTGGGCAGTACGCGCGGCGCCGAGTCGCTCGGCGTGGCGCCGGTGGCCGAGATCGTCGCTAGCGCGACCGTGGCGGTGGAGCCGGACCGGTTCAGCATCGCCCCGGTGGGGGCGGTGCGCAAACTGCTCGCGCGGGCCGGAGTCGGGATCCCCGACGTCGCGGTGTGGGAGATCAACGAGGCGTTCGCCGCCATGGTGTTGTCCACGCTGCACGGGCTGCCCGAGGTGGATCGGGACCGGGTCAACGTGCACGGTGGCGCGATCGCGCTCGGCCACCCGCTCGGCGCGTCCGCGCCCCGGGTGATCGTCGACGCGTGCCGCGAGCTGCGCCGCCGCGGTGGGGGACTGGCCGTCGCCGCCGCCTGCATCGGGGTGGGCCAGGGCCAGGCCGTGCTCGTCCGCGTGGAGTGAGTCGTCCGTCGTCAGGAAGGAAGCAGCGTGATCAAGCCCGAAGAGTTCACCGACATCACCTACGCGGTGGAGGAGGACACGTACGCGATCATCACGATCAACCGGCCGGAGCGCTACAACGCGTTCCGCGGCCGGACGGTCGACGAGCTGCTCTATGCGTTCAAGCACGCCTGGGTGGACCGGCGGGTCGCCGCGATCATCCTCACCGGGGCCGGCGAGAAGGCGTTCTGCGCCGGCGGTGACGTCAAGGAGCGTGCCGAGACCGGGTCGTACGGCGAGACCGAGTGGGGCACGTTCGAGATCGAGCGGCTGCACCGGATGATCCGCGACGTGCCGAAGCCGGTCATCGCCGCGGTGAACGGGGTGGCGGTCGGCGGCGGGCACGTGCTGCACGTGCTGGCGGACCTGTCCGTGGCCTCGTCCACCGCGCGGTTCGGGCAGGCCGGGCCGCGCGTCGGGTCGTTCGACGCCGGGTTCGGGTCCAACTACCTGGCCCGCGTCGTCGGGGAGAAGCGGGCCCGCCAGATCTGGTTCCTGCTCGACCTCTACGACGCGGAGACCGCCGAGCGGTGGGGCCTGGTCAACGACGTGGTGCCGCCGGACCAGCTGCTCGACAAGGCCCGGGAGTACGCCCGCAAGATCGGCTCGTACTCGCCGACCGCGCTGAAGTTCCTCAAGCACTCGCTGAACGCGGATACCGACCACGTGGCCGGGCTGTCCAACATCGCGTTCGACGGGCTGGAGATGTTCGTGCACTCCGACGAGGGCATGGAGGGCGCCAAGGCGTTCGCGGAGAAGCGCGACCCGGACTTCTCCCCGTACCGCTGACCGGTCAGCCGGCCGGTCCGTCCAGCGCCCGCAGCACCGCGGGCCAGGCCGTCGACAGCGGATCGATCAGCATGAAGTGGTCCACGCCGGGCAGCTCGCGGTAGTCCACCCCGGCCAGGCGGCGAGACATCTCCACGGGGACCCGCTGGTCCCGGTCGCCGTGTAGCACGACGACGGAGACCGGGTCGGCCGTCGACTCCGGCCCTGCCGCCCGGTGGGCGAGGAGCCGCGCCGCGTCGGCGGCGGCGTAGGCCGCCGGGTGCTGACCCGGGGAGCCGCCCAGCAGCGCCGCCACCGCGCCGTCGTCCAGGTCCCGCTGGTACGCCTCGTAGAGGTCGGCGACCGGCGCCAGCGCCACGACGCGGCGGATCCGGGGCCGCTCGGAGCCCCCCGGCACGTCCCGATCGGCTGGGTGCAGCGCCGCCCAGATCGCCAGCTGCCCGCCGGCCGAGTGGCCGAGCAGCGTCAGCGCCGTGGTGTCGGCCCGGCCCGGCGCCAGGTCGTGCAGCGCCGCCGGGACCGCCGCGAGCGCGGCCCGCACGTCCTCGAAGGTCTGCGGCCAGCCGCCGGCGCCGCCACAGCGGCGGTATTCCGGGCTGGCCACCACGTAGCCGGCGGTCGCCAGGGCCTCGGCCATCGGCCGGGTGTGGGTGCGGTCGAACTCCTGGCGCCAGAAGCCCCCGTGCAGCAGCACCACGACCGGCGCCGGCGGGACGGCGGACGCTGCGTCGGCGCCGGACAGGCGGCGCAGCGGCAGGTGCACGTCGACCAGCTGCTCGTGCCTTGGCCCGTACCGGAACACCGCGTCCGGGCCGCGTGCGGCACGGCTCAGCACGTCACGGCTCTCCATGCGGCCCACGGTAGGACGTCCACCACCCGTCGGCCGCACCGCGCCGCATCCGCCGGCCCAGCTTCAATCGGCGAACTCGGGCGGCCAGACGACCGTGAACCGCTCGAAGACCACCTCGACGCCGTCGTGGAACTCCACCCCGATCCGGGGCAGGGTGCGGGCGAAGTAGCGGCGGTGACCGTCCAGCCACGAGTCGCGGGTCCGCTCGTCCTCTCCCTCGTCCCAGGCGAACGCGTCGTCCACGCTGTCCAGCCGGCCGATCCGCAGCTCGGTGCTGCGCAGCACCGCCCGGGCGGTCCCGCCGCCGTCCGCGACCACCCAGTGGCCGCCGATCCGCGGCAGCGGCTGGCCCTCGTGACGGAACTCGGCGACCGAGCCGGCGGTGGCCCGCTTCGGCCCGTGCAGCACCAGCCCCAGCAGCTCGTCGGCGAGCTCGGCGGAGTCGCCGAACCGCTCGGCGGGCGGCCGCTCCTCGCCGTACTCCGCGTGCTCGGCGACGTAGGCGTCCCACAACCGGTCCGCGCTGGCCTGGTCGATCGGCTGCATGCCCACACCCTCCTCCTCACCGAGCCCGATGGGAACCGGCCGGCGCGCACGTGCGTCAGCCGGGTGGTCCGACGGCTCCCCGCACCTGGCGGTCCGCCGCCGTGGGCGGCGGATAGAGTCCCGGGGTATGACGAAGTGGGAGTACGCGACCGTGCCACTGCTGGTGCACGTGACCAAGGACATCCTCGACAACTGGGGCGAGGACGGCTGGGAGCTGGTCCAGGTCGTGCCCGGCCCCAACCCCGAGAACGTCGTTGCCTACATGAAGAGGGAGAAGGCGTGATGGCCAACCCGGAGGAGAACCTCGCCGAGCTGGGACTGTCGATCCCGCAGGTCGCCGCGCCGGTGGCCGCGTACGTCCCCGCGGTGCGGACCGGCAACTACGTCTACACGTCCGGGCAAGTGCCGATGCGCGACGGCGAGCTGGTCGCCACGGGCAAGGTAGGCGGCGCGGTCAGCGAGGAGCAGGCGCTGGAGGCCGCCCAGCAGTGCGGGTTGAACGCGCTGGCTGCGATCAAGGCCGAGATCGGCGACCTGTCCAGCATCACCCGGGTGGTCAAGGTGGTGGCGTTCGTCGCCTCCGACCCCGGCTACACCGGGCAGCCGAAGGTGGCCAACGGCGTCTCGGAGCTGCTCGGCAAGGTGTTCGGCGACGCCGGGCAGCACGCCCGCTCCGCGGTCGGCGTCGCGGTGCTACCGCTGGACGCGCCCGTCGAGGTCGAGATGGTCGTCGAGGTCTCCTGACCTTGCTCGACCGGCCCAGTGTGGACAGGTCGCGGCGGCTGCCGCCCGCGGCGCTCGAGCTGGCTCGCAGGCACGCCCAACAGGGCGGTGACCCGGTGCCGGCCCGCAACTCCGCCACCGTGGTGCTGCTGCGCGATGGCACCCACGGGGCGGAGGCGTACCTGTTGCGCCGCCACCTCGGGATGGCTTTCGCGGGTGGCATGTTCGCGTTCCCCGGTGGCGGAGTCGACAACCGGGACGAGGATCCCGGTACGTCCTGGGCGGGGCCGTCCGCGGCGGCCTGGGCCGAGCGGCTGAGCTGCCCGGAGGCGCTGGCCCGCTCGCTGGTGTGCGCCGCGGTCCGCGAGACCTTCGAGGAGTCGGGGGTGCTGCTCGCCGGCCCCACGGAGACCACGGTGGTCGGCGACACCACCGGCCCGGGCTGGGAGGCCGACCGCAAGGCGCTGATCGGGCGGGAGCTGTCGTTCTCGGAGTTCCTGGCCCGGCACGGGCTGTCGGTGCGGTCGGACCTGCTCGGCTACTGGGCACACTGGATCACGCCGGCCTTCGAGCCGCGCCGGTTCGACACCCGGTTCTTCGTGGCGACGCTGCCGGCCGGCCAGCGCACCCGGGACGTGTCCGGCGAGGCCGACCGAGTGGCGTGGATGCGGCCCGCGGCGGCGGTGGCCGGCGTCGACGACGGCTCGATGCGGATGCTGCCCCCGACCTACGTCACCATGCAGGAGCTGTCCGGGCTGACCGATCCCGGCGACGCGCTGGTGCTGGCCCGGTCGCGCACGGTCCGCACCATCGAGCCGTACCCGGAGTTCGACGACGAGGGCGGATACCTGGCCTGGACTGACGAGTCCGGCGGCGGGGAAGCATCCCGGGGATGACCGCAGCAGACCACCAGCCGACCAGCGGCCCCGGCGAGTGGGCCGGCGGCTTGTTCGGGGCGCATGCGCAGTGTGTGCTGGCTCCGAACGCCGGGCCGATGACGCTGGACGGCACCAACACCTGGATCGTGCGCGCCACCGAATCGGGTCCGTCGGTGGTGATCGATCCCGGCCCGACGGACGCCGGACACCTCGACGCGGTCGCGGAGGCGGCCGGCGACGTGCAGGCGGTGCTGCTCACCCACCACCACCTCGACCACTCCGAGGCGGCCAAGGACTTCGCCCGCCGGGTGGGCTGCGGCGTGCGGGCCCTGGATCCGGCCTGCCGGCTGGGGGACGAGGGACTGCAGCACGGCGACGTGGTGGAGGTCGAGGGGCTGGACATCCGGGTGGTCGGCACGCCGGGGCACACGCAGGACTCCCTGTCGTTCGTGGTGCCGGCGGACCGGTCGGTGCTGACCGGGGACACCGTGCTGGGCCGCGGCACCACGGTGGTGTCCCATCCCGATGGCCGCCTGGGCGCGTACCTGGACTCGCTGGACCGGCTGTATCGGCTGGCCGAGGAGCAGGAGGTCACCTGGATCTGGC
This sequence comes from uncultured Nocardioidaceae bacterium, assembly GCA_964571285.1. Taxonomy (GTDB): domain Bacteria; phylum Actinomycetota; class Actinomycetes; order Propionibacteriales; family Nocardioidaceae; genus CAZNCE01. The sequence continues at coordinate 13,474 of CAZNCE010000091.1, forward strand.
CGGGCCACGGGCCGGTGATCCACGACGCGCTGCCGGTGCTGGACTACTACATCGCGCACCGGTCCGAGCGGCTGCAGCAGATCCGCGCCGCGCTCGAGCGGGGGGCGACGACGGCGCGGGAGGTCGTCGAGATCGTCTATGCCGACGTCCCGCAGGTGCTGTGGGGCGCCGCTGAGCTGTCCGTGCGCGCCCAGCTGGAGTACCTCCGCGGCGACCTCCGCTGACC
>CAZNCE010000092.1:0-13521 GCA_964571285.1 uncultured Nocardioidaceae bacterium
GGGCTGGCCATCATCAGCGGGATGTCCTTGCAGGTGCCCGGCTCGGACTCGTCCGCGTTGACCACCAGGTAGTGCGGCTTGCCGTCGCCCTGCGGGATGAAGCCCCACTTCATGCCGGTCGGGAACCCGGCGCCGCCGCGGCCGCGCAGCCCGGAGTCCTTGACCAGGTCGATCACGGCGTCCGGCTCCAGCGCGAACGCCTTGTCGATGGCGGTGTAGCCGCCGGCGTCCTGGTAGCTGTCCAGCGTCCAGGGGCGGTCGGCGTCCCAGGTGTCGGACAGCACCGGGGTCAGCGTGTCCACCATCATGCGTCCTCTCCGCCGCCGCCGGCGGTCTCCTCAGGCGGCGGCTCCTCCACCGTGGTCTCGGATTCGGCGCGGCTGGTCTGCGCCTCCTGCACCGCGGCCGGCGCGTCCGGCTTGTGGCCCACGGACGCCGCGCCGTCCTGGTCGCCCTCGCTGTCCGCGGACGGGGCGCGCCAGCCACGCTCGCGCGCGAGCTCCAGACCCGCCAGGGTGGCCGGACCGGCGGCCGGGCCCTCGTCAGCCAGGCCGTCGGGGAAGCCGGCCAGCACCCGCTCCGCCTCGCGCCAGGTGACGATCCGCGGCCCGCGGGTGGAGCGCACCTCCTCGCCGGACCGCAGCCGGTCGACCAGCTCGACGGCGCTCTCGGGGGTCTGGTTGTCCATGAACTCCCAGTTGACCATCACCACCGGCGCGTAGTCGCAGGCGGCGTTGCACTCGACGTGCTCCAGCGTGATCGCGCCGTCCTCGGTGGTCTCGTCGTTCCCGACGTCGAGGTGGTCCTGCAACCGTTCGAAGATCTGGTCGCCGCCCATGATCGCGCACAGGGTGTTGGTGCAGACCCCGACGTGGTAGTCGCCGACCGGGCGGCGCTTGTACATCGTGTAGAAGGTGGCCACCGCCGACACCTCGGCCGCCTCCAGGTCCAGGATCTCTGCGCACAGCTCGATCGCGGTCGGGGTGACGCACCCCTGCACGCTCTGCGCCAGGTGCAGCATCGGCAGCAGCGCGGACCGCGGCTGCGGATAGCGCTCCGCGAGTTGACGAAGCTCTGCGACGGTCTCCTCGGAGAACGGGTCCTCCGGGCGGTCGACGAACGGCTTGTCCGGTGAGTTGATCAACGGTCCACCCCACCCATCACTGGATCGAGACTCGCGACGGCGACGACCACGTCCGCCACCAGGCCGCCCTCGCACAGCGCGGGCATCGCCTGCAGGTTGGAGAAGGACGGGTCACGGAAGTGCGCACGGTAGGGGCGGGTGCCACCGTCGCTGACCACGTGGCAGCCGAGCTCGCCGCGCGGCGACTCGATCGGCACGTACGCCTGGCCGGCGGGCACCCGGAAGCCCTCGGTGACGATCTTGAAGTGGTGGATCAGCGCCTCCATGGACTCGCCCATGATGTGGCGGATGTGGTCCAGCGAGTTGCCCAGGCCGTCGTTGCCGACGGCCAGCTGCGCAGGCCAGCCGATCTTCTTGTCCGCCACCATCACCGGCGCGCCCTCGAGCTTCGACAGCCGCTCGGCGCACTGGTCCACGATCCGCAGCGACTCGGCCATCTCGTCCAGCCGGATCCGGAACCGGCCGTAGGAGTCGCACGTGTCGCGGGTCGGGACGTCGAAGTCGTAGGTCTCGTAGCCGCAGTAGGGCTCGACCTTGCGGATGTCCCACGGGTAGCCGGTGGCCCGCAGCGGGGGCCCGGTGACGCCGAGGGCCAGACAGCCGGCCAGGTCCAGGTAGCCGACGTCCTCCAGGCGGCGCTTGAAGATCGGGTTCTCGTTGCACAGGTCGGCGTACTCGGGCAGCCGCTTGCGCATCAGCTTGGTGAACTCGCGGATCGCCTCCAGGGCGCCCGGTGGCAGGTCCTGCGAGACGCCGCCGGGACGGATGAACTCGTGGTTCATCCGCAGGCCGGTGATCAGCTCGAACAGGTCCAGCACCAGCTCACGCTCGCGGAACCCGATGGTCATCACGGTGAGGGCGCCGATTTCCATGCCGCCGGTGGCGATCGCCACCAGGTGCGACGAGATGCGGTTGAGCTCCATCAGCAGCACCCGCATCACGGTGGCCTTCTCGGGGATCTCGTCCTCGATGTCGAGCAGCCGTTCCACGCCGAGGCAGAACGTGGCCTCGTTGTAGAACGGGGACAGGTAGTCCATCCGGGTGCAGAACGTGGTGCCCTGCGTCCAGGTGCGGTACTCCATGTTCTTCTCGATGCCGGTGTGCAGGTAGCCGATGCCGCACCGGGCTTCGGTCACCGTCTCACCCTCGAGCTCGAGGATCAGCCGCAGCACGCCGTGCGTGGACGGGTGCTGCGGACCCATGTTGACCACGACCCGGTCCTCGGTCGAGTCGCTGACGCCGGCGACGACCGAGTCCCAGTCCTGTCCGGTGACCGTGAACACGGTCCCGCTGCTGCTCTCGTGCGAGGACGCGTAGGGGTCCTCGGTGCGGTTCCAGTTCGGGGTGCTCATCAGTTGTACGCCCTCCGCTCGTCCGGCGGCGGGATGGTGGCGCCCTTGTACTCCACCGGAACGCCGCCGAGCGGGTAGTCCTTGCGCTGGGGATGCCCGGGCCAGTCGTCCGGCATCTCGATTCTGGTCAGTGCGGGGTGGTTGTCGAAGAGGATGCCGAAGAAGTCGTACGTCTCGCGCTCGTGCCAGTCGTTGCCCGGATAGACCGAGACGATCGACGGGATGTGCGGGTCGGCGTCGGGGCAGGTGACCTCGAGCCGGATCCGCCGCACGTGCGTCATCGACAGCAGGTGGTAGACCGCGTGCAGCTCGCGGCCCTTGTCGTGCGGGTAGTGCACGCCCGAGACGCCGGAGCAGAACTCGAACCGCAGCTCGGGGTCGTCGCGCAGCTGCTGGGCAACCCCGAGCAGACGTTCGCGCTTGATCCAGAAGGTGATCTCGCCACGGTGCACGACCACCTTCTCGATGGCGTCCTCCCAGCCGCGCTCGGCCAGTACGGCGTCCAGCCGGTCAGCCACCGCGTCGCGCCACTCGCCGAACGGGCGCGCGGACGAGCCGGGCATCATCACCGGCCGACGCAACCGCCCGTACCCGCTGGTGTCCCCGGTGCCGTCCACACCGAACATGCCGCGGCGGACGCGGATGACCTCGCCGCTGTCGGCGCCGAGCGGCGACGGCTCGTTGTCCGGCATCCGCTGCGGGGTGGACTCCGGCGTCTTGGCGGGGTTGTCCCCGCTGGTCGCAGGGGTCTGCGCGTCGGGGCGCTTGTCCTCGGGCTTGCTGTCGGGCTTCTCGTCACTCATCGCAGCAGTCCCATCTGGTGCGAGGTGGGCAGCGCGGTCAGCGCGTCCTGCTCCTGTTGCTCGATCTCCGCACGCCGGTGGGCGCCGAGCTTCGCGTGCTGGATGTCGTCGTGCAGCTTGAGGATCGCGTCGATCAGCATCTCCGGGCGCGGTGGGCAGCCGGGGAGATACATGTCCACGGGGACGATGTGGTCGACGCCCTGCACGATCGCGTAGTTGTTGAACATGCCGCCGCTGGAGGCGCACACCCCCATCGCCAGCACCCACTTCGGCTCCATCATCTGGTCGTAGATCTGGCGCAGCACCGGGGCCATCTTCTGGCTCACGCGGCCGGCCACGATCATCAGGTCGGCCTGCCGTGGGGAGGCGCGGAACACCTCCATGCCGAACCGGGACAGGTCGTAGCGCGGTGCTCCGGTGGTCATCATCTCGATGGCGCAGCAGGCCAGGCCGAACGTCGCCGGCCACACCGATGCCTTCCGGAAGTACCCGACCAGCCCCTCGACGGTGCTCAGCGCCACACCGGCGGGAAGCTTCTCCTCGATGCCCATGTCACTCCCACTCCAGTCCACCGCGGCGCCAGACGTAGGCGTAGGCGGTGAATACGGTGGCGATGAACAGCACCATCTCCACCAGGCCGAACAGTCCCATCGAGTCGAAGTGCACCGCCCAGGGGTACAAGAAGATGATCTCGATGTCGAAGACGATGAACATCATCGCGATGATGTAGTACTTGATCGGGAACCGGCCGCCGCCCTGCGGTTGGGGGGTCGGCTCGATGCCGCACTCGTACGAGTCCAGCTGGGTGCGGTTGTAGCGCCGCGGGCCGGTGAGCCACGCGACGCCGACCGAGAACACCGCGAACACGGCAGCCAGCACGCCAAGGCCAAGCATCGGCACGTAGAGGTCCATGGCCGGCTACTCCTCTCTGTCCCGTCTGCAAGCGATTCTGGCTCGGTGCTGCATCATGCCACCGGAGCCAGTTTGCGCAACGCGTTGATGGTGCGGTCCATCGCGTCCCCGTCGCGCGGGTCGGTCAGGTTGGCCAGCAGCTTCAGCGTGAAGCGCATCAGGGTGGTGCGCGGCAGCCCGTACCGGGTGCCGTACTTCATCACGGCGGAGTTGCCGATCAACGACGCGAACAACCGGCCGAGCGTGTAGTAGCCGCCGTACTCGGCGTCCAGCGCGGCCGGGTAGCCCCGCAGCGCCTGCTCGCGGGCGGCTTCTGGGCGACGGATCGCCTGCACGATCACGCCGGCCGCGATCTCGGCGGCCTCCATCGCGTAGGCGATGCCCTCCCCGTTGAACGGGTTGACCATGCCGCCCGAGTCGCCCACCAGCAGCAACCCGTCGCCGTAGTGCGGCTTGCGGTTGAAACCCATCGGCAGCGCTGCGCCGCGGATCTCGCCGACCTGGTTGTCCGGCCGGAAGCCCCATTCGGCCGGCGTGTTGGCCAGCCAGGCGCGCAGCACGTCCTTGTAGTCGACCTTGCCGAAGGCGTGCGAGGTGTTGAGGATGCCGAGGCCCACGTTGGAGGTGCCGTCGCCGACGCCGAAGATCCAGCCGTAGCCGGGCAGCAGCTTGCCGCCGTCCTTGGGGTCGCCGTCCCACAGCTCCAGCCAGGACTCCATCCAGTCGTCGTCGTGGCGCGGGCTGGTGTAGTAGGTGCGGACGGCCACTCCCATCGGCCGGTCGTCGCGCTTCTGCCAGCCCATCGCGAGGGCCAGCCGGGCGGAGACCCCGTCGGCGGCGACCACGACCGGGGCCCGGTAGGAACGCTCGTCCCCCGTCCGGCGGCCGGCGTCGTCGACCGTGCGGGCGCGGACGCCGACCACGCGGCCGGTCTGCTCGTCACGAACCGGGCCGGTGACCGCGGTGCCCTCCTGCAGCTGTGCGCCGGACTTCTGCGCGTGCCGGGCGAGGATGTCGTCGAAGTCGGTGCGGGTGCGCACCAACCCGTAGCCGGGGAACGTGGCCAGGTCGGGCCAAGGCAGTTCGAGCCGGTGACCGCCGCCGACGATCCGCAGCCCGTGGTTGCGGATCCAGCCTGGCGCGTCGATGTCGATGCCCATCCGGATCAGCTGTCGGACCGCCCGCGGCGTGAGCCCGTCGCCGCACACCTTCGGCCGCGGGAACGTGGTCTTCTCCAGCACCAGCACGTCGAGGCCGGCCTGGGCGAGGTAGTGGGCCGTGGTCGACCCGGCCGGGCCGGCGCCGACGACGATGACATCGGCCTGCCGCTCGGAGGCGGTGCTCGGTGCCATCCTCATCCTCACTCGATCGGGGCTGGGTCAGACGGTAGTTGGTGGGACGGTCCTTTGAACACGCCCCGTACTCGGACGGTTGTCGACGGTCGTGTCGGTGCGGCTTGCGAGATCGTGAAAAAGTTCACGAGCCGCTGCCGGGGCCAGTCTAGGACCTTCGCTGGCGTCCCGCGAGCCTGCCTCGCGTCGGGAAAAAACCCGGGCTGACCTGCGGATTTAGCAAACACAGGCGTTGCGAAAAGAGTCATGTCCGGACCGCCCGGTGCAGCGCCACGATCCCGCCCGACAGGTTGCGCCACTGCGGTCGGGACCAACCCGCCTCGGCCAGCCAGCCGGCCAGCTCCGCCTGGTCGGGCCAGGCCCGGATCGACTCGGCCAGATACACGTACGACTCGGGGTTGGAGGAGACGGCGCGGGCGACCGGCGGGAGCGCCCGCATCAGGTACTCGGTGTAGACCACCCGGAACGGTGCCCAGGTGGGCCGGCTGAACTCGCAGACCACCAGCCGGCCGCCCGGCCGGGTCACCCGCAGCATCTCCGCGATCGCCTCCTTGGGGCGTACCACGTTGCGCAGCCCGAACGACATCGTGACCGCGTCGAAGCTCCGGTCGGCGAAGGGCAGCCGGGTTGCGTCGCCGGCGGTGAACCGCAGCTGCGGCTGCTGACGTCGCCCGACCCGCAGCATGCCGAGCGAGAAGTCGCAGGGGACGACGTGCGCGCCGGCCTCCGAGAACGGCACGCTCGACGTGCCGGTGCCGGCCGCCAGGTCCAGCACCCATTCCCCCGGCCGCGCCGCCACCGCGTCGCGCACCATCCGGCGCCAGCGCCGGTCCTGGCCCAGCGAGAGGACGCCGTTGGTGAGGTCGTAGCGCTCGGCCACCTGGTCGAACATCGACGCCACCTGATCGGGCTGCTTGTCGAGAGTGGCGCGGGTCATGGCGCTACTGTGTCAGATCGTGACCAGCCGGCGATTCGACCCCGTGGCCGAACCTGTGGCCGATTCGGCTCCCTCGTCGACCGGTGCGCCGGCCGTCTCGGGACCGCTCGTGGTCCGTACCGTCGAGATACCCGATCCCGGTGGGCTGACCGACCTGCTGCCCGCCGAGGAGTCGCTGTCCTGGCTGCGGCACGGTGAGGGCCTGGTCGGCTGGGGACGGGCCCGCCGGCAGGAGTTCTTCGGCGCGGATCGGTTCTTGCTGGCGGACCAATGGATGCACGGGCTGTCGGCGACCGCCGTGGTGACCGACGAGGTGTCCCGCCCGGGGTGCGGCCTGGTGGCGTTCGGGTCGTTCGCGTTCGCCGACCACCCGGGCCGGTCGGTGCTGGTGGTGCCCGAGGTGATCGTCGGCCGGCGCGACGGCGTGTGCTGGGTGACGACGATCGGCGACACGGCGGGCGAGGCGCCGGCGCTGCGGCCCAGCGGGCCGGCCGCCGCCCCCGACGTGGTGTTCACCGACGGCGCACTGTCCGGCGCCGAGTGGGAGCTGGTGGTCGCCGACGCGGTGCGTCGGATCTCCGCCGGCGACCTGGAGAAGGTGGTGCTGGCCCGGGACCTGGTGGCGCAGGGTTCGGCGCCGGTGGACGTCCGCTGGCCGCTGCGCCGGCTGGCCGCGAGCTACCCGAGCTGCTGGTCGTTCCACGTGGACGGGCTGTTCGGCGCGACCCCGGAGATGCTGATCCGCCGCGAACGCGGCCTGGTCACGTCGCGGGTGTTGGCCGGCACCATCCGGCGCACCGGCGACGACGACCACGACATGGCGCTGGCCGGCTCGCTGGCCCGGTCCAGCAAGGACCTGGAGGAGCACGAGTACGCGGTCCGGTCCGTGGCCGACGCGCTCGACCCGTACTGCAGCAGCATGAACGTGCCCGAGTCGCCGTTCGTGCTGCACCTGCCGAACGTGATGCACCTGGCCACGGACGTGACCGGGGTGGCCGAACCGGACGAGCCGTGCTCGGTGCTGCAGCTGGCCAGCGCGCTGCACCCGTCCGCCGCGGTCGGCGGCACGCCGGCGAAGAAGGCGGTGGCGCTGATCGCCGAGATCGAAGGCATGGACCGCGACCGCTACGCCGGGCCGGTGGGCTGGGTGGACGGCACCGGCGACGGCGAGTTCGGGATCGCGCTGCGCTCGGGCCTGATCGAAGGCGACCGGGTACGGCTGTTCGCCGGCTGCGGGATCGTCGCCGGGTCCGATCCCGAGGCCGAGCTGGCCGAGGCGCAGGCGAAGTTCGTCCCGGTGCGCGACGCGCTGTCCGGCTGATCGCTTGTCAGGTTCGCGTCCGCCGGACGTCTCCGAGAATCGGCTGACAACTCCGAGTGGGTCCGCCGGCCCACCGACTTGTCAGCCGCCGGCGCGCGGCACGTACCCGAGAATCGGCTGACAACTGCGGGTGCGTCAGGGCTGGTCGAGTTGGAACCGGTTCAACTGCTCCTCGAGCAGCCGGCGGCCGGAGCGGTCGACCGGCACCTCCACCACGTCGATGCCCGGCTGACGCTCGGTGAGCGCGGCCTGCAGCCCGGCCAGGTCGGCAACCCTTCGGTGCGGCACCCCGACCGCTCGGCACCAGTCGCCCAGATCGGCCCCGGTCGGGGTGCCGAAGACCCGCTCGAACGAGTCGGCGTATCGCGGTGCGCCCTGCTCCAGCGTGGCGAAGATCGAGCCGCCGTCGTCGTTGGCCACGACGAGGGTCAGGTCGGGGCGGCTCTCCAGCGGGCCGATCAGCAGCCCGTTCGCGTCGTGCAGGAAGGCGAGGTCGCCGAGGTAGCCGATCGCACGGCTGCTGTGGGGCCGGGCCAGGGCGGCGCCGACCGCGGTGGAGACGGTGCCGTCGATGCCGGACAGCCCGCGGTTGGCAACGGTCTTGCGCCGCTCCCCGACCGCGGTCGGCACCGCCATCAGGTCGAGGTCGCGGACCGGGCTGGACGAGCCGACGACCAGCAGCCCGCCCGCCGGTAGCGCCTGATGCACCACCTGGGCGACCGCGTGCGGGGGCAGGCCGCTGTCGCCGGCTCTGGTCTCCACGGCGGCCGTCACGACCCGATCCACATGTGCCGACGCCGCCCGGTCGGCCTCCCGCCAGGCCGTCAACCAGTCCGGCCCGGCCGGCGCCGCCGGGCGCGCCGCACGGATCACCCGGGACACCACGTGACCGGCGTCGGGCCAGGCTGCCCCGGTTCGGGACACCGCCACCACCTCGACGTCGGTGCGGGCCAGCAGCCGGTTCACCGGGCGGGACAGGGTCGGGTGGCCGTACACGACCACGCGCTCGACCTGTCGGGCCAGCTCGCCGCCGAGCAGCAGCCGGTAGCAGCGCACGGCGTGGTCACCGGTGCGGGCACCGGACGTCGGCTCGGCGAGCAGCGGCCAACCGGCGGACTCGGCCAGCAGCCGCGCCGGCGGGCCGGCATCGTCGCCGGCCAGCACCACGGTCCGAGGTCCCTCGGGCAGCGTGACCGGATCGGCCGCGACCCCCCGCTGCACCTCCACCCAGGGCCTGCCCTGGGGCCGTCCGGCCGGCCAGTCCTCGTCCGCGGCGGGCAGCAGCGGCTCCACGAACTGCACGTTGAGATGCGCCGGGCCGGGGAACCCCCCGGCGGCCCCGGTCGCCGCCGCGACCGCGGTCGCCACCACCCGGCGCACCTCGTCGCCGACGGCCGGGCTGCCGTCCGGCTGGGTCGGCCGGGGCAGGTCGCGGGGTCGCAGGGCATCGCTGGCGAACCGCGGGAACCGGCCGAAGATGCCCACCTGCTCGGTGGTCTGGTTGGCGCCCGTGCCGCGCAGCTCGGCCGGCCGGTCGGCGGTGAGTACGACCAGGGGGACGCCGGCGTGGGAGGACTCCATCACCGCGGGCAGCAGGTTGCCGACGGCGGTGCCGGACGTGGTGAGTACGGCTGCCGGGGATCCGCCGCCGCGAGCCAGCCCGAGGGCGAGGTAGCCAGCGGTGCGCTCGTCGACGCGCACATGCAGCCGCAGCCGCCCCTCCGCCTCGGCCCGGTGCGCGGCCAGGGCCAGCGCCGCCGACCGGGAGCCAGGCGCCAGCACCAGTTCGCGGACGCCGCAGCGCACCAGCTCGTCCACGATCGTGTTGGCCAGCCGGCTGGAGGGGCTCACGGCGTCCCGCCCTTCGTCGTCGCTGCTTCGGCTTCGGTCTGCGGCGCCCCGGTGGCCGATCCGGCGGCGTCCGTGCTCTGCGCCCGCACCGCGGTCAGCCGACGCGCCCAGCGTCGGTCCAACTCCGACGGCGCGTCGTCCGGGTCGGTCCCCCGGCATTCGGTGTAGGGCGGACGCGGCCGGAGCCGGCCGTCGACCGGCAGCAGCGGGTCCGCGACCACGTCACGCTCGAGCATCGCGACAGTGCCGAGCCCGCACGCGTAGGGGAGCTCGGGCAGCGCCGCGGCCAGCGCCACCCCGGCGGCGATGCCGACCGACGTCTCCAGCGCGCTGGACACCACCACGGGCAGCCCGATCCGCTCCGCGATCGCCAGGCACGCCCGGACCCCACCGAGCGGCTGCACCTTGAGCACCGCCACGTCCGCCGCCTGCAGCGCGGCCACCCGCAGCGGGTCGTCGCTGCGGCGGATCGACTCGTCCGCCGCGATCGGCACGTCCACCCGGCGGCGCAGCGCGGCCAGCTCCTCCACCGAGGCACACGGCTGCTCGGCGTACTCCAGGTCGAACCGGTCCAGCTCGCGCAGCGCCCGGACGGCCTCGTCGAGGCTCCAGGCGCCGTTGGCGTCGACCCGGACCCGCCCGGACGGCCCGAGCACGTCGCGGACCGCCTCTACGCGGGCCAGGTCGTCGGCCAGGCTCTGCCCGGGTTCGGCCACCTTGACCTTGGCGGTACGGCAGCCGGCGGACCGGCGGACCACCTGCGCCGCGGCCTCCGGACCGACCGCGGGCACCGTGCAGTTGACCGGCACGGCGTCGCGGACCGGCGCCGGCCAGCCCAGCTCGGCGGCCTCTCGAGCGGCGGCCAGCCAGGGCACGCACTCGGCCGGCCCGTAGTCCCAGAACGGGCTGAACTCGCCCCAGCCCGCCGGCCCGCGCAGCAGCAGACCCTCGCGGACGTCGATGCCACGGAACCGGGTGCGCATGCCGATCGCGTACGCCGTGACCGGCCCGGCCGAGCCACCGGCGGGCCCCGGGCTGGCCGCCCCCCGGCTTGCGGGCGCCGGGCTCACCGGGGTCCCCGCAGCAGGCTCGGCAGCGCGGACCGGTCGATCTTGTGGTTGGGCAGCAGCGGCAGCGCGTCCACGCACACGAGTTGGCGCGGCGCCCAGGTGCGCGGCAGCTCCGCGGCCACGTGGTCACGCAACTGCGCCAGGCCGGACGGCTCCCCCAGCACCGGTGGCCCGGCCACCACGGCGACCACGCGCGTACCCCACTCCGGGTCGGGCACCCCGAACACCGCGGCATCGCGCACCTGCGGGTGCCGCCGCAGTCGCTCCTCGACCGCGGGCAGGGCCACGTTGACGCCGCCCGACACCACCACGTCGTCGGCGCGGCCGAGGACCTCCAGCCGCCCGTCGTCGGCGATGCGACCCAGGTCGGGGGTACGAAGCTCGCGGCCGGCGTGCTCGACCAGCACCGCGGCGGTGAGATCCGGCCGGTCCGCGTAGCCGTCGAACAGCACCGGGCCGCGCAGGTGGATCCGCCCGTCCTGGGCGACTCGGACGCCGACCCCGTCCAGCGGCGTCCCGTCGTAGACGCAACCACCGCAGGTCTCACTCATGCCGTACGTGGTGACCACGTGGATGCCGACCGCACGGGCGCGTTCGAGCAGCGTCTGGTCCGCGGCGGCCCCGCCCACCAGCACCGCGTCGAACCGCGCCAGCGCGGCGGCCTCGGCCGGAATGTCGAGCGCCCGGACCAACTGCGTCGGCACCACCGAGATGTAGCGCCGGTCGCCGGACAGCGCGGCGGTGGCGGGTGCCAGGCTCGGATGGTCGTCGAGCAGCACCGGGTCGGTGCCGGCCAGCAGCGACCGGACCAGCACCTGCAGCCCGGCGACGTAGTGACCGGGCAGCGCGAGCAGCCACTGGCCCGGGCCGCCGAGCCGGTCCAGCGTCGCCCGGGCGGACGCGAGCACGGCGTCGCGGCCGAGCAGCACCTCCTTCGGCTCACCGGACGAGCCGGAGGTCCGCACCACCAGCGGCGGCGGCCGGTCCGCGGCCAGCCACGGCCGCAGCACCCGAAGCACCTCGCGCGGGGCGGCGGGCAGCGGCTGTGCTGAGGGCATGGTCGAAGGCTACGGTGCCGCGGGTCGATCGGCGATCTGCCGGGTGGTCGGGTGCCCCGCTTCCCGCGACTGTCAGACTGTCGCCTCGTGGCGACACCCGCGGAGTGGATCGAGGGCGCCCGGCTGCGCACGCTGCCGGCCGCCGTCAGCCCGGTCGTCGCGGGCACCGGTGCGGCGGGCTACGCCGGCGGCTTCGTGTGGTGGAAGGCGCTGCTGGCCCTGATCGTGGCCCTGGCCCTGCAGGTGGGGGTGAACTACGCCAACGACTACTCCGACGGCGTACGCGGCACCGACGCCGACCGGGTCGGACCGTTGCGGCTGGTCGGATCGGGCGCGGCCCCGGCCCGAACGGTGAAGCGAGCGGCCTACCTGTGCTTCGGCGTGGCCTGCCTGGCCGGCCTGGCGCTGGCCGCGACAACCGCCTGGTGGCTGGTGGCGGTGGGTGCGGTGGCGATCCTCGCGGCCTGGTTCTACACCGGAGGCGAGCGGCCGTACGGCTACGCCGGCCTCGGCGAGGTCAGCGTGTTCGTGTTCTTCGGGCTGGTCGCGGTGGTGGGCACCACGTTCGTGCAGTTGCAGCGGTTCACCGTGCCCAGCCTGCTGGCCGGGATCGCGGTCGGCTCGATCGCCTGCGCGATCCTGGTGGCCAACAATCTCCGCGACATCCCCACCGACCGGGTCGCCGGCAAGCGCACGCTGGCCGTGCGGCTGGGCGACGAGCCGGCTCGCGCGCTCTACGTGCTGCTGCTGGTGATCGCGTTCGCGATGCTGGTGGTGCTCGCGGCGATCGCCACCCCGTGGGCGCTGCTCGGGCTGGTGAGCCTGCCGCCGGCGGTGCGGGCCGCGGGTCCCGTGCTCCGCCGCCGTACCGGGCTGGCGTTGGTGCCCGCGCTGCGCGACACCGGGCTGACCGAGCTGGCGTTCGCGGTCGGCCTGGCCGCCGGGCTGTTCTTCGCCTAGCCCCCGGTGCGCGCGTCCGGGGTCTCGTCACGGGGACGCTCCGTGACCATTTCTCGTAGCAACGGCGCCCGGTGGGGGTGGTTCGTCCCACCTGCCGGTCACGGCGAACTCCTCGAGCACCCGGGTGTACGGCCCCAGGTCCAGCTGCTGGTCGGCCAGCCACGAGTCGTCGTAGTAGGTGTTCTCGTACCGGTCGCCGCTGTCGCACAGCAGCGTCACCAACGAACCGGTACGGCCCTCGGCACGCAGCTCGGCCACCAGCCGCAGCGCGCCCCACAGGTTGGTGCCCGTCGAACCGCCCAGGCGGCGGCCGGTCCGCCGGGTGCCCCAGCGCATCGCAGCGATCGAGGCGGCGTCGGGCACCTGCATCATCCGGTCCACGATCTCGGGCACGAACGACGGCTCGACGCGCGGCCGGCCGATCCCCTCGATCCGGGAGCCGACGGCGCCCCGGCAGTGCGGGTCGTGGCCGGTCCACGACTCGAAGAACACCGAGTTCTCCGGGTCGACCACGCAGACCTGGGTGTGCAGCCGGCGATAGCGGACGTACCGCCCGATCGTGGCGCTGGTGCCACCGGTGCCGGCGCCCACCACCACCCAGTCGGGCACCGGGTGCCGCTCCATCGCCAGCTGGCCGAAGATAGACTCGGCGATGTTGTTGTTGCCCCGCCAGTCCGTGGCCCGCTCGGCGTAGGTGAACTGGTCCAGGTAGTGGCCCCCGGTCTCGGCGGCGAGGCTCCGGGCGGTGTCGTAGATCGAGC
>CAZNCE010000093.1:0-13473 GCA_964571285.1 uncultured Nocardioidaceae bacterium
TGCTCCTCGGCCACGGTGGGCCCCTGGGCCGAGTCCCCGGTCGACCCACCGAGCACGTCCAGGGCCACCGTGCCGCCCACCCCCGCGACCACCACCACGGCCGCGGCGGCCAGCAGCCGCCGGCCGAGCCGGCCACGGCGGGCACGCCGCCGGGCCAGGTCGTCGGGCTCGATCGTGGACCCGACCGGTGGGTGCGCCGCCTTGGCGGGTTCGGCGGCGGTGCGCCGGGCCGCCTCCGCCCGCAACGCGTCAGCCAGCCGATCCTGGACCCCGGGCGGCATCGGCGGCGCCGGCGTCCGGGCCAGCGTCGCGGTCATCGCTTCGAGGTCGTGCAGCACCGACCGGCAGTCCGCGCACGACGCCAGGTGGTCGCGTAGCCGCGCGGCGTCGGGGTCGCCGACCCGGTCTTGCGCGTACTCCGCCCAGCGCCGCGGCTCCGGGTGGTTCACGGCTCACCTCCTGCTGGGCGGGTGGACTGGTCTGGCTCGCTCGATGCATCCGGCACCACTTCGACGCCGCGGCGCTCCGGCCGGTTCCCCGGTGCGGGGGCGTCGGCGGGCCGGGGGTGCCGGGCGCGGAACCACGGCAGCAGCCGGGCCCGGCCCCGGGCGCAGCGGCTCTTCACGGTTCCGGTGGGACAGCCGAGGATCTCCGCGGCCTCGGCCACCGAGTAGCCCTCCAGGTCCACCAGCACGATCGCCGCCCGCTGGTCCTCGGGGAGGGTACGCAGTGCCGCGAGCACCGCCTGGTCCGAGCCCACCCGGTCGGTGGGATCGGACGACCCCCGGTCGGCCAGCTCCGCCGAACGGTCGAGGTCCTCCGGCAGCGGCTCGGCCCGCCGCGAGGCGCTGCGACGCAGCTGGTCCAGGCAGGAATTCACCACGATCCGGTGCAGCCAGGTGGTGAGCCGCGCCTCGCCGCGGAACGAATCGGCGCGGCGGAACGCCGAGATCATCGCCTCCTGCAGCGCGTCGGCGGCCGTCTCCGGGTCACCCGTGGTGCGCAGGGCTACCGCCCAGAGCCGGTCCCGGTGTCGCCGGAACAGCTCGCCGAACGCGTCCGGGTCACCGTCGACGTGTCGGCGCAGCAGCTCCTCGTCGGCGGGCTCGCTCATGGCCGGCCCTCACGCTCGCCGGGGCCGGGAGGCAGCGGCCCGGTGCGCGGGCTGCGCTCGCTCACCCAAGGACCGCGACCTCGTTGACCTGCCCCCGGAAGTCCGAGCCGTTGCCCGGGAGCTTGGTCAGCCAGACCAGCACGTACTGCGTCGTGGCCGGCTCGTCCAGGGCGAGCCGCTGGGTGCCCTTGACCGCGTCGGCGGACGCGCGGACCGCGTAGTCGTCCGGGCTGGACGGCGCGGTCCGGGCGTTCTCCGGCGCGACGCGGATCTGCAGGTCGGTGCCGTCGCCGCCCAGGTTCACCCGCACCTGGGACACCGACACCGGCTTGCCCAGGTCGAGCACCAGGCCGAGGCCCGGCTTCAGCCCGCCGAATGCCGCCCGGTTGTAGTAGGTCATCGTGGTCCAGGCGGTGCCGGGTTTGCCGTCGACCGCCAGGCGCGCCTGCTCGTCGTTCTCGCCGTCCTCGCCGTACGGATCCCAGGCCCGCGCCGACGTGATGTGCACGGCCGTGGGATCGGCCCCGGGCTCCACCGCGTCACCGCCTCCGGGCAGCAGGCCGGAGCTGCCGCCGTGGTCGGTGAGCAGATAGCCCAGCAGGAACGCCCCAACCGCCACGACGGTGATCGTCAGCGCGGTCACCAGCCAGCGGTTGCCGCGCCCGCCGGCGTCGTCGGGCGGAGGCAGCGGCCGGGCACCGGCCCCACCGACGGTGGTCGCGACCGGGCCGGTGCCGGTGCCGTTGGTGTCGCCGTGCTGGTTCCCGGGGAGGGTGATCCGCCCGGTCAGCTGCACCGGCGCGGTCGGCTCGGCGGAGGTCTCCTCCGGGTTGTGGTTCCAGTCCACGGGTCCGGCCGGCCCGGGCGGCATCCCGAAGGCTCCCGGCGGGCGGGTCCGCAGCCCGGGCGCCGGCGGCACCGCGCCGAACCCGCTGACCTGGGTCGCCTCCGGGTCCGGCGACAGTACGGCGTCGGTGGCCAGCCCGGCCGCCTCGGCGAGCGCCGAGGTGAGCTCGGCCACGGTACGGATCGGCTCGGCGTGGTGCCGCGGTGGGTCGCCGAGGATCCGGTCACAGATGTCGTCCAGCGGTCGTGGCACACCCGCACGGACCTGTCGCGGCCGGAGCAGCCGGCCGTGCTCGGTGGGTGCGGGCGGCAGGTCCGACCCGTCGCCGCCGGGCCACCGGTTCACCAGCGCGGCGTACAGCAGCCGGCCCAGCCCGCGGACGTCCTCCGCCTCGGCCTCGGCGTCGACGTACCGCAGGTTCTCCAGCGCCGCCTCGGTGGCCAGGCCGATGATCCGGACCGCGCCGGTGTCGGTGAGGATGATGTTCTCGGGGATCAGCCGCCAGTGATAGATGTCGTTGTGGTGCGCGGTCAGCAGCGCCTGCGCGATCTCGCGCACCACCCAGGCCGCGCGGCGGTGGGTGAGCGGACCGTCGGCCAGCACCCGGTCCAGCGACTCGCCGCGGGTCCACTCCCGTACGACGTAGACGTGGCCGTCCTCCTGGGCGGCGTCCAGCACCCGCAGGAACCGGGTGTCGTGTACGGCGGCGGAGCGGCGTGCCGCGTTGACCAGCGCGGCGGCCCGGGGTGCGTCGGCGGAGATGATCTCCACGGCGACCGAGCGCCGGAGCACCTCGTCCACGGCCCGCCACGAGCGTGCGCCCAGCCGGTCGTCGATGCAGTCCTCGAGGCGGTAGCGCCCGGCCAGCACGCAGCCAGGGTGCGGCATGACGTGCTCCGCCTCCTCTCACGCTGCGTCGGAACGCGGCATCCCTTTCGTCCCATGCTAGTGCGGGGGATGCCCGGTCGTCGGCTGTTCACCGTGCGGCGTCCAGCCGACGCTGTGTGGACGTCGCCGGTCGGGCCGGCTGCCGGCGGGAGGGGCCCGAGTCCTGTCACCAGTCGCACCCCGCCGGACCCCTCCACAGAGCCGGCCCGATCAGCGGCGTCCAGGGATGAGACGGCCGAACACCAGATTCATGATGTCGTTTACCTCACGGATTCTCAGCAACCTGGCGAGGACCACGAAGACCGCGACCGCCAGCGTCCCGGACGCGGCCAGGTTGGCCAGCGCCGGCAGCTTGCGGGACGTCTCCAGACCCAGGTGCTCCAGCCCCCAGGTGACGCCGAACGCGGCCAGCCCGGCGGGCAGCGCGGCCACGAACAGCCGGCCCAGCGTCGACCAGCAGCCGGCCAGCGGGGCCCGGCCGAGCCGCCGACTCAACTGCCACACCGACAGCACCGCGCCGACCGCGAACGCACTGCCGTAGGCCAGGGCGAGCAGTGGGGCGACCACGTTCGTTCCCGCCAGCCACGTGTAGCCGACCGCGGCCGCGATGTTGGTGCCGGAGACCCACAGCTGCACGAAGAACGGCGTGCGGGTGTCCTCCATCGCGTAGAAACCGCGCAGCATCAGATAGTGGGTGGTGAAGAACAGCAGTGCCGGTGCGAACGCCACCAGGGTCAGCGCCAGCTCGCTGGTGGCCCCCTGCGCCGCGCCCCAGCTGAACATCACCGTGGCCAGGAAGGGCGCCAACACCGCGAGCAGCACCACGAACGGCACCACGATCGCCATCGCCTGCCGCAAGGTCTCGGCCAGCTCGTCGCGGAGCACCGTGTGCTCGCCGTCGGCGGCCAACCGGGACAGCCGGGGCAGCGCGGCGGTGGCCAACGAGACCGTCACCACCCCGTGCGGCACGATCAGCAGCAGGAACGCCTGGCTGTAGGTCATGTACCCGGCGCTGCTGCCGCCGGCGAGCGCCGCGGCCGCGGACGCGTTGGTGGCGATCCGGCCGACCACGACATAGGCGATCTGGTTGGCGATCACGAAGCCGACCGTCCACAGCCCGAGCCGCAGGGTGTGGCCGAGCCCGGTGCCGCGGAAGTCGTACCGGGGCCGGTAGCGCACCCCCGATCGGCGCAGGTACGGGATCAGCACCAGCGTCTGCACCACGATCCCGAACGTGGAGCCGAGGCCGAGCAGCAACTCCTCGCCCCGGGTGTACGGGGCGTCGCCGGAGGTGCCGCCGAACGTGGCGAGGTACGTGGCGAGCACGCCGATCATCACGATGTTGTTGGCGATCGGCGCCCACATCATCGGGCCGAACGTGCCGCGGGCATTGAGCACCTGGCCGAGCAGCACGAACACCCCGTAGAAGAACACCTGCGGCAGGCAGTAACGGGCGAAGTTGATGAAGGACTGGGTCTGCTCGGGCAGATCCGGGTCGAACATCTTCTCGCCGGCGAGCACCCGCATCACCCACGGCGCCGCGGCGACCAACACCGCGGAGACCCCGGCCAGGAACAGCCCGGACAGGGTGAGGATCCGGGCGACGTACGCCTCACCGCCGTCGGCGTCGGTCTTCATCGCCCGCACGATCTGCGGCACCAGCACGGTGTTGAACACGCCGCCGGCGACCAGGATGTAGAGCATGTTGGGCACGGTGTTGGCCCAACTGAAGATGTCCGCGTGTAGCCCGGTGATGCCGATCGCGGCGGCCAGCATGCTGGCTTTCACGAAGCCGGTGGCCCGCGACACCATGGTGCCGGCGGCCATCACCGCGCTGGAGCGCAGGATCGAGCTCACGGCTCTGTCCCCGGCGTCGCCGGGCCGGTGGACCCCCTGCGCAGCCGGATCCGGCGCCAGGTGTTGCGGGCGGCGGTCACCAGCAGCAGCGTCGCGCCGATCCCCATGATCACCCAGATCGCCACGCCGATCTGGGTGGTCCGCACGCGCAGGCTGACCGGGGTCCCGAACGCCCGGCCCTGCTGGTCCCGCAGTCGGACCACCACGTCGGTCAGACCCACGTTGTCGAAGGTGACCTGCATGGAGATGCTGCGTCGCTGGCCGGCGGCGACGGCCACGTTGCCGATCGGCTCGATGGTCAGCTGGTTGGTCCCCGACGACACGCCGATCCCGACCTCGACGGGTTCGTCCAAGCCGTTGGTAACCGTGATCGGCAGCCGCCCCTCGGTGCCGCTCATCGTGATGAACTGCGGCGTCTCCAGCCGGATCTCACCGATCCTGGCGCTGATGTCGGCCGCATAGCTGTCCGCCAGCCTCAGCCCCAGATCCGAGCGGCGGGCCCGCCAGTGCATCGACCCGGACAGGCCCACCGCCTCGTCGACGCGCAGATCGGTCTGGTCCGGCTGCGCCAGAACCGATATCAAGATGCCCGCGGCGTCACGCACCCGGCCGACCGCGTCCAGGTTCGCCGCGGGCAGTTGAGCGCGCCGGGCCGAGCGCGGGTAGCGCAGCCGGCCGGGTTGCTCGGTGGCGGCGCCGGTGGCCAGTTCGGTGCTCGGCACCAGCCGCAGCCACGGGACCCGCAGCCCGCCGAAGAAGTCGGCGTCCCGCCAGAACGGGTCCGGTCGCAGGTCGCGGGGCGGCAGCACGATGGCCGACGGCTCCGCACCGTCGCCCGGCGGTCCGGTGCCGTCACCCAGCGCCGTGAGCGCGGTGGCGGCCAGCACCTGCTGCCGCCACTCCAGCACCGTGTCGCCCTCCGGTCCGAGGTCCTCGTCGAACACCAGCCCGGTGAGCGGCTCGCCCTCCGGCCCGCTGCCCAGCTCGACGGAGGCGCTGGACGGTGGTTGCCGGAACGACCCGCTGCTGAGCAGGGTGATCGCCGGCGCCAGGCCGCGCAGCACCTCGACGGTGTCCCGGTCCGCCATCCCGCCCGCGGGCCAGGTGGCCGGCGTCGGGTCCAACTCGACGTCTCGCCATACCTGCGTCGCGGCGCCCACGGCCGTACCCAGCGCCTGCGCCTGGTCACCGTGCACCAGCGCGGTTGCGTCGGGGTCGCCGTAGGGCAGCCCGAGCATGGTGGCGGTGCTCAGCGTCGCCAGCAGGTTGGTGGCCCAGGTGTCGGCCGCCGAGGACAGTTCGTCGTCGTCTGGCACCTCGGTGCCATCGGCCAGGTTGAAGCCGTCGGACATGTCGCGGGCGGCGTCCACCACTGTCGGGTCGACGACCCAGGTGATCGGCTGGTCGCCGGCCGATCGACCCATTTGCAGCACCTGGTCCAGTCGGCCGCCGGGCAGCATGGCCTTGGCCAGCCGGTCGTCCGCGTACCCATCGCTCAGCCGGGGCACGGCGGCGGTCACCGGCCACAACACGCTCAGCCGTACCGCCGAGCGGGCGTTGGCGGGCACCAGCGGTATGAACACCGCGGCGTCGCCCTGCTTGCGGCGGCCGTCGGGGCGGGTGGCGCGGACCTCGGCGCCCAGGACGTAGACGCCGGGCGTGCGGGTGATCGGCAACCGCTCGAAGGGGATGCGCAGCGTGAAGGGCGCCTGCCCCCCGGCGGGGATGTTGCCGAGATCCTGGAATGGGTCGCCCGGCGACAACACCTGCCGGGTCGCCAGCGCGGAGCGGTCCGAGCGGGTGGCCTCGAGCAGGTCTGGGGACGTGATCGGCTGCTCGGAGACGATCAGGCTGACCTGCACGTCGCCCCAGGTGTCCGAGGTCGCGTTGTTGATCGTGCCCGACACCGTCAGGTCGTTGCCCGGAGCCAGCGTGCTCGGCGCGAGGCTGCGCAGCACGACCGGCCGCGCTTGGTGCCGCGGCGTCGCGGTCGAGGCCGTGGTGGTGGGTCCCGCGTCGCCGCCCGGTTTCGCGGCGCCAACCGGCGCGGTGGTGCTGCGCTGCTGGGCGGTCTTGCCAGCCGCGAGCGTCGGCGGCAGCCCCGCGACCAAGACCGTGAGGAGGACGCCGAGCGCACACGCACAGAAGGGAAGGCGCCGCCGGGTCACGGTGGCTCATGCTAACCGGGTTGGGCGGCGTCCCCGTGGCGCCGGGCGGGCCCGCCGGAGCGCCGGTCGGCTCCCCTACAGTGGGGGATCGTGACCAACCGACCCGCTGCTCGTTCGCGGCTCTCGCAGGTGCAGCGGACCGCGGTCTCCGAGTTGCTCCGGATCGCCCCGGTGATCGACGAGTTGAGCAAGCTGTTCGTCGCGGACGGTCACCAGGTCGCGCTGGTCGGTGGCTCGGTGCGCGACGCGCTGCTCGGCCGTCTCGGCACCGACCTGGACTTCACGACTTCGGCGCTGCCGGAGGCCACCGAGCGGCTGATCACACCGTGGGCGGACGCGGTGTGGGACATCGGTCGCGACTTCGGCACGATCGGCTGCCGCAAGGGCGACATGGTGCTCGAGATCACCACCTACCGCTCGGAGTCGTACGACCCGGCATCACGCAAGCCCGCTGTCCGCTACGGCGACAGCCTGACCGGGGACCTGGCCCGGCGTGACTTCACCGTGAACGCGATGGCGGTGACGCTGCCCGGTCGCGAGTTCGTCGACCCGTACGGCGGGCTGGAGGACCTGGCCGCGGGTGTGCTCGACACCCCGGGCTCACCGGAGTCGTCGTTCGGCGACGATCCGCTGCGGATGCTGCGGGCCGCGCGGTTCGCGGCCCAGCTGGGCCTGGTGGTCGCCGACCGGGTGGTGGGCGCGATCAGCGACATGGCCGAGCGGATCACGATCGTGTCTGCCGAACGGGTCCGCGACGAGCTGGTGAAGCTGGTCTGCGCGCCGGAGCCGCGCCGCGGCCTGACGCTGCTGGTCGAGACCGGGCTGGCCGACCATGTGCTGCCCGAGCTGCCGGCGCTGCGGCTGGAGCGGGACGAGCACCACCGGCACAAGGACGTGTACGAGCACACGCTGACGGTGCTCGAGCAGGCGATCGACCTGGAGCCGCGGCTGCCGGTGCCGTCCCCGGACTTCGTGGTCCGGTTCGCGGCGCTGATGCACGACGTGGGCAAGCCGCGTACCCGCCGGTTCGTCGAGGGCGGCAACGTCACGTTCCACCACCACGACGTGGTCGGTGCGAAGCTCACCCGCAAGCGGATGAAGGCGTTGCGGTTCTCGTCCGCAACCACCGATGCCGTCGCCAGCCTGGTGGAGCTGCACCTGCGGTTCCACGGGTACGGGTCGGGCGAGTGGACCGACTCCGCGGTGCGCCGCTACGTCCGGGACGCCGGCGACCAGCTGGCCCGGCTGCACGTGCTCACCCGCGCCGACTGCACGACCCGCAACCGGCGCAAGGCCGAACAACTGCGGCGCGACTACGACGCGCTGGAGCAGCGGATCGAGCGACTGGCCGAGCAGGAGGAGCTGGCCGCGATCCGCCCCGATCTGGACGGCCGGCAGATCATGGAGATCCTCGGCATCGAACCGGGGCCGCTGGTGGGGGAGGCCTACCGCCACCTGCTGGAGCTGCGGATGGATCAGGGCCCGATGGCACCGGAGGAGGCCAGGGCGGCGCTCCTGGAGTGGTGGGACTCGCGCGCGTAGGCCAGCGCGGTCACCAGGCAGCCACCGGCGGCCAGGGCCAGCAGCGGATACGAGCGGCCATCCACCGGCAGCACCGCTGCGGCGACCGCGGCGGCGGCGACGAACGCCACGTTGAAGATCACGTCGTAGATCGCGAACACCCGCCCCCGGTAGGCGTCGTCGACGCCCACCTGGACCAGCGTGTCGACCGCGATCTTGATGCCCTGCGCCGCGAGCCCGAGCACGAACGCCGCGGACAGCACGGCCGGCTCGGTGAACAGCATCGACGGGAACACCAGCACCGCGGCGCTGACCAGCAGCAGCGTCAGCACCCACGCCCGCAGTGGGATCCTGCCGGTGGCCCACGGGGTGACCAGGGCGGCGGTGACGAAACCGGCCCCGGTGCACAGCACCGCGGTCGCCAGGCCACGGAACCCCGCGTCCAGGTCCGCGGCGTCGGTGAAGTACGAGCGGTAGAGCACGATCGTCATCACCGTGGTCAGCCCGAAGAAGAACCGGTGCGCCCCGATTGCCGCCAGCCCGGCGGCCGCGGGTCGGCGGCCGCGCAGGTGGCGCAGCCCGTCGCGGAGGCCCAGCAGCACGTGGCGGGTGTGCTCGGCGATGCTGGGACGCTGCGGGTCGTGATCGGGGCCGAGCAGCGTCCGCGCGATCCGGGTGGCGAGCCCGCCGGCGGCGGCGTACCCGAGACAGGCGAGTGCCAGCACGGTCACGTCGGGCTGGAGCCCGGCGGCCCCGGCCAACTCGTGCAGCGCCCCGCCGACCGCGACGCCGAGGAGGTACGCGGCGGTGCCCGAGGTGGGGGTGAGCGCGTTCGCCATCACCAGTCGGTCGCGATCGACGACGTGCGGCAGCGCCGCGGACAGCGCGGCCAGCAGGAACCGGTTGACCGACAGCGCCACCAGCACGGCGACGAACAGCAGCAGGTCCTCGGCGCCG
The DNA here is from genome assembly GCA_964571285.1 of uncultured Nocardioidaceae bacterium. Lineage (GTDB taxonomy): Bacteria > Actinomycetota > Actinomycetes > Propionibacteriales > Nocardioidaceae > CAZNCE01. Next base: position 9,353 of record CAZNCE010000093.1, read on the forward strand.
CCCGCGGCCAGCGCGGCGACCACCAGCACGATCGGAACCCGTACCCAGTTGCTCCACACCAGCACCTGGCGGCGCGACCACCGGTCGATGAACACCCCGGTGAACGGGCCGAGCAGGCTGAACGGCAGCAGCAGCGCGGCGAATCCCGCGGCGATCGCGGTGGGGGTGGCCTGCCGCTCGGGCGAGAACAGCACGTACGACGCGAGCGCGACCTGGAACAGCCCGTCGGTGAACTGGCTGGACACCCGCACCGAGAACAGCCGACGGAAGTCGCGGCCGGTCAGCAGCAGCCTGAGATCCCGAACCGCGCCCACGGCCCCAGTCTCCCACCCGCTGGTGGCCGCCCAAGCTGTCAGCCGACCGTCGCACTGTTATGCCGTGCGGCGGCCTGACAACTCGGCGCCGGGCGCCACCAGGCGATTATGCAGAGAAGTCGTGCAAAGAAACTATGCAAAATAACTATGCATGACTATTGTGGATCGCATGACCCAGGTTCCGCGGCCGCATCGGCCCAGCCACACCCGCCTCGACGCAGCCGCACTGCGCACGCTGGCCCACCCGCTACGCGCAAGGCTGCTGGCCGAGCTGCGCCGGGAGGGCCCGGCCACCGCGACCACGCTGGCCGCGGTGCTGGACACCAACAGCGGCGCCACCAGCTACCACCTGCGCAAGCTGGCCGAGGTCGGGCTGGTCGAGCAGGCGCCGGGAGGCACCGGCCGGGAGCGGTTGTGGCGGGCCGCGCAGGACATGCACTCCGTCGTCCCGAGCGACTTCGCGGGCGACCCGGACAGCCAGGCGGCGCTGACCTGGCTGGCGGGCGAGGGATTGCGCCACTTCACCGACGTCGCGTCGCACTGGCAGCAGACCCAGGCCGACTGGCCGGACGAGTGGCGGGACGCCGGCGGCGCCTCCGACTACCTGCTCCGGCTCTCCGCCGCCCAGACCGCCGAGCTGATGCAGGAGCTGTACGCCGTGATCGAGCGCTACCGGATCGCCGAGCCGGGGGTGGACCCCGCCCGTGTGATCCTCTACCTGCACGCCTTCCCGCAGCCGACCAAGGACCAGACCAGTGACCCGGCTTCGCCCGCGGGGCCGAGCGAGGAGCAGTCGTGACCCAGCTGACCCCCAAGTCGCTGCGCCGTCGCTTCCTGCTGCTGAACGCGCTGCGCTGGCTGCCGACCGGCCTGTTGATGCCGGTGCTGGTGCTGCTGCCGTTGGAGCGCGGGCTGAGCCTGGCCGACCTCGGTCTGGCGGCCGCCGCCCAGGGGTTCGTCGTGCTGGCGCTGGAGCTGCCCACCGGCGGCCTGACCGACGCGGTCGGGCGCAGACCGCTGCTGATCCTCTCGACGCTGTTCTGCCTGGTCTCGATCGCGGTGTTCGTGTTCGCCCACTCGTTCACCGCCTTCCTGATCGCGTTCGCGCTGCAGGGCGTCTACCGCGCGCTGGACAGCGGCCCGCTGGAGGCCTGGTACGTCGACGCGGCGCTGGCCGCGGACAGCAAGGCCGAGTTCGAACGCGGGCTCAGCGGGGCCGGGGTGGTGCTGGGGATCGCGATCGCCGGCGGCGCCCTGCTCTCCGGCGGGCTGATCGCCTGGGCCCCGGTGCCGGGCCTGTCCGCGATGGTGCTGCCGGTCGTGGTGTCGATCGCCCTGCAGGTGGTGAACCTCGCCGGGATCGTCGTCTTGATGGTCGAGGAGCGTGGCAGCCGAGGCGGTCTCCGCGCCGCCCTGGCGTCCGCCCGCGAGGCGCCCGCCGCCATCGGCGCGGGGCTGGGCCTGCTGCGTCGGTCCCGGGTGCTGCTCGCGCTGGTGGCCGTGGAGGGGTTCTGGGGCTTCGGCATGGTCACGTTCGAGAGCCTGACGCCGGTGCGGCTCGCCGAGGTTCTCGGGGACACCCAGCAGGCGGCGGCGATCACCGGGCCGGCCGGATCGGGCGCTTGGCTGATCTCGGCCGGCGGCGCGGCGCTGGTCCCGGTCGTGTGGCGCAGGCTCGGGATCGCGCCGACCGCCGCGCTGCTGCGGATCCTGCAAGGTGTCGCGGTGGTCGGGATCGGCCTGTTCGCGGGGGTCGCCGGCGTGGTGCTGGCCTTCCTGGCGGCGTACCTGGTGCACGGCGCGTCCAACCCGGCGCACATGTCGCTCGTGCACCGGCAGGTCGACGGTCCGATGCGGGCCACCGTGGTGTCGCTGAACTCGATGATCGCCCAGCCGGCCGGCGCTCTCGGTGCGATCGCACTCACGGCGCTGGCGGACGCGGCCTCGGTGAGCATCGCGATCTACGCGGGCGCGGCAGTGCTCGCTGCGGCCGCCCCGCTCTACCTGCCCGCGTGGCGGCGCGAGCGGGCCAACCGCTCCGAGGCAGCCGGATCGGCGTCCGTCGTGGAGAGCCAGGCCCGCGCCTGACCGCCCGGGCGCGGGCACACTGTCTGGCATGACCCCGCCCGCCCGCCGCCAACCGTCCGGCCGGACGGCAGCGGACAAGCTCGCGCCCTACCGCGGCAAGCGCGACTTCGCGGTGACGTCTGAACCGTCCGGCGAGCAACGCACTGAGAGCGACGCGCAGCCTGCCGAGCACGGCGCGACGAACGCCGGTCGGCGCCGGTTCGTGGTGCAGCGCCACCGCGCCCGCCGGCTGCACTACGACCTGCGGTTCGAGATCGACGGCGTACTCGCCAGCTGGGCGGTCCCCAAGGGGCCGACCCTCGACCCCGGCGTCAGGCGGCTGGCCGTGCACGTCGAGGACCATCCGATGGAGTACGCCGACTTCGAGGGGGTAATCCCCGGCGGGCAGTACGGCGGGGGAGACGTGATCGTGTGGGATCGCGGCACCTGGGAGCCGCACGGCATCGACGACCCGGCCACGGCCGTACAGAACGGTGAGCTGCACGCGGAGATGTTCGGGCAGAAACTGCGCGGTCGCCTGGTGCTGGTCCGCAGCTCCGGGGACAAGGACTGGCTGCTGCTGCACAAGCACGACGAGCACGCCGTCGACGGCTGGGACCCGGAGGCGTACCCCCGCTCGGTGCTGACCGGGCGGACCAACCCGGAGGTCAAGGCGGACCCGCGGAAGGTGTGGCGCTCGGACCAGCCCGCGGCGGTGGCCGAGCAGGACGCCGAGCCCACGCAGCAGCGGCCGGACACCAGTGGCCTGGACGAGCTGGGCGACGCCGGCGACTGGGAGGTGTTCGGGCGCGGGCTGCGGCTGACCAACCTGGACAAGGTGCTGTTCCCCGCGCGCGAGGGCGAGCAGCCGGTGACCAAGCGCGACCTGGTGCGGTACGCGGCGCTGATCGCGCCGACGCTGCTGGCCTATCTGGAGGGCCGGCCGCTGAACCTGCACCGCTTCCCCGACGGTGCGTCGCGTCCCGGTTTCTGGCACAAGGAGCTGCCCGACCACGCGCCGGACTGGCTGCCGCGATGGGACAACCCGCTGGCCGATCCCGGTGAGACGCGCACCTACCTAGTGGTCGACGAGCCGGCGGCGCTGGTCTGGGCGGCGAACTTCGGCGCGTTGGAGTGGCATGCCTGGACCTCACGTGCCGACGAACCCGAGCAACCCACCTATGCGCTGTTCGACATCGACCCGGGGGACCGGACGTCCTGGGCGGAGGTGCTGCAGCTGGCCCGGCTGCACCGAACCGCGTTCGAGCGGCTCGGGGTGCGGGCGCAGCCGAAGGTGACGGGGCGGCGCGGGATCCAGATCTGGGTGCCGATTCGCCGCGGGCCCAGCTTCGCCGACACCCGAGCCTGGGTGGAGGGTGTGTCCAAGACGGTCGGCCGGGTGCTGCCCGACCTGGTCAGCTGGAAGTGGCAGAGGAGCCAGCGTCGCGGCCTGGCCCGGCTGGACTACACCCAGAACGCGATCAACAAGACGCTGGTCGCGCCGTACTCGCCGCGGCCGGCACCGGGCGCCCCGGTCAGCGTGCCGATCGGCTGGCACGAGCTGGACGACCCGGACCTGGCGCCGGACCGGTGGACGATCCGGACCGTGGTCGACCGGCTGGACCGGGTTGGCGACGTGTTCCGCGGGATGCTGGTGCAGAACCAGACGCTGCCGCCGTTCCGCTGAGGCGCTGCGGCCGCGGGTCCACCGTGGCGCGTTGGGGCGGTGGTCGGCTCCAG
>CAZNCE010000094.1:0-7280 GCA_964571285.1 uncultured Nocardioidaceae bacterium
GTCGTGGCCACCGTCCTTGGAGCCGATCGCCCAGGGGGAGCCGGGGTCGTCCGGCCCGGCGACCAGCGTGTTGTTCGGACCCTTTCGGTTGACCTCGCCGATCGGATGGATCGGCGGCAGGTAGACCACGTCGAAGCCCATCGCGGCGATCGCGTCCAGGCGTTCCGCCGCGGTGCGGAAGGTGCCGGACACCGGGCGCCCGGTCTCCGGGTCGCGATGCGCGCCCTCCGAGCGCGGGAACATCTCGTACCAGGAGCCGACCAGGGCCCGCCGACGGTCGACGAAGAACGGGTACGGACCGTAGCTGCTCACCAGATCGCGCAGCGGGTGTGCCGTGAGCACCGCGTCGACCTCCGGGGACAGCGCCGCCGCCAGCCGGGCGGCAGCCGGCCGGGAGTCGTCGTCGAGCGCGTGCAGCACACCCTCGAGCACGGTCTTCGCGTCGGTGGCGTCGCCGGGCAGCGCGTCGATCGCCCGCCGGTGCAGGGCGGCACCCTCGGCCAGCATCAGGTCGACGTCGATCTCGGCGGGGATCTTGATCTTGGCGGCGTGTCGCCAGCTGCCGATCGGGTCGCTCCACGCCTCGACCGTGTAGGTCCACGGGCCCTCGAGGTCGGCCCTGACCTCGGCCTCGTAGTGGTCCGGCCGGTCGCCGACCCGCCGCATCGCCCGGATCGGTCGGGCCTTGCCGTCCGGGCCGTGCAGCACCACCCCGGCTCCGAGCTCGTCATGGCCCTCGCGGAACACGGTGGCGGACACGGTGAACGTCTCGCCCACCGCGGCCTTGCTGGGCAGCCGGCCGCAGTCCACGACGGGGTGGACGTCGATTACGGGTATCCGTCCGATCATCGAGTCGAAGGTACCGGTAGTGACCGGGCGTGTCATGGGTGTGGCGTCGGCGGTTCTGCCGGATTCCTCCCGGACCGCCGATCCGTCCCCGCCGTCCCGCGTTGAACGGGGTTGCCCGTCCGGCCGGACGTGGATGGACCGCGTGAGTGTGATCACCAATCGGAGGTTCGATTGGCCCCGGGTGGCGGCGCCGACTACGGTCAGCGCGTGCGCGCTATCCGCCGACTCATCGTTCGCCCGGTCCTACCGGCACAGTTGCAGGGTCTGTCCAGGCTGGCCCAGAACCTGCGCTGGGCCTGGCATCCGGAGACCTGTGACCTGTTCGAGGCCATCGATCCGGAACTGTGGGTCCGGTCGGGACGCGACCCACTACGGCTGCTGGGCGCGGTCAGCCCCGCCCGGCTGGAGCAGCTGGCCGCCGACCGCCGCTTCCTCCGGATGCTGCAGCTGGCCGAGGCCGACCTCGAGGACTACCTGACCGGTGATCGCTGGTACCAGTCGCTCGGCCCGGAGGCGCCGCGGTCGATCGCGTACTTCTCCCCGGAGTTCGGCATCACGTCGGTGCTGCCCCAGTACTCCGGTGGTCTCGGCATCCTGGCCGGCGACCACCTGAAGACGGCCTCCGACCTGGCCGTGCCGATCGTCGGCGTCGGGCTGCTGTACCGGCACGGGTACTTCGTGCAGTCGCTGTCGGCCGAGGGCTGGCAGCAGGAGCGGTACCCGGTCGTCGATCCCGACGGGCTGCCGGTTGCCCTGCTGCGCGAGGACGACGGGACGCCGGCGCAGGTGCGGATCGCGCTGCCCGGGGAGCAGACGCTGGTCGGCCGGATCTGGGTGGCCCAGGTCGGCCGGGTCCCCCTGCTGCTGCTGGACTCCGACCACACCGACAACGACGACCTGCTGCGCGACGTCACCGACCGGCTGTACGGCGGGGGCGGGGAGCACCGCTTCCTGCAGGAGCTGCTGCTCGGCGTCGGCGGGGTGAAGGCGCTGCGTGCGTACTGCCGGATCACCGGGCAGCCGGAGCCGGAGGTCTACCACACCAACGAGGGCCACGCCGGGTTCCTCGGGCTGGAGCGGATCCGCGAGCTGGTCGCGGACGGCCACGACTTCGACACGGCGCTGGAGATGAGCCGGGCGGGCACGGTGTTCACCACCCACACCCCGGTGCCGGCCGGCATCGACCGCTTCCCGCGCGAGCTGGTCGAGCAGCACTTCGGCGGGGCCAACGAGGTCGAGGGGATGCCGGTCGACCGCATCCTGGCGCTCGGCGCGGAGGACTACTCCGGCGGCGACCCATCCGTGTTCAACATGGCGGTGATGGGGCTGCGGCTGGCCCAGCGGGCCAACGGCGTGAGCCGGCTGCACGGAGAGGTCAGCCGGCACATGTTCGCCGGACTGTGGCCGAAGTTCGACGAGACCGAGATTCCGATCGCCTCGATCACCAACGGAGTCCATGCGCCGACCTGGGTGGCCCGCGAGGTGTTCGACCTGGCGGCGCGGCAGGTGGGCGGGTCGCTGGACTCCGTGGACGTCTGGGCGGCCGTGGACAAGGTGCCGAGCGAGGAGATCTGGGCGACCAAGCGCCAGTTGCGGGCGAACTTCGTGCAGATCGCCCGCGACCGGCTGCGGCGGGCCTGGCTGAAGCGCGGCGCCACGCCCGCCGAGCTCGGCTGGGTCGAATCCGCCCTGGACCCCGATGTGCTGACCATCGGGTTCGCGCGGCGGGTCCCCTCGTACAAGCGCCTGACGCTGATGCTGCGCGATCCCGAACGGCTCAAGTCGCTGCTGCTGCACCCGGAGCGTCCCGTGCAGTTGGTGATCGCCGGCAAGGCGCATCCGGCCGACGAGGGCGGCAAGCTGCTGATCCAGGAGATCGTCCGGTTCGCCGACGACCCGCAGGTCCGGCACCGGATCGTGTTCCTGCCCAACTACGACATGTCGATGGCCCAGCCGATGTATCCAGGCTGCGACGTCTGGCTGAACAACCCGCTGCGTCCGTACGAGGCGTGCGGGACGTCGGGGATGAAGGCCGCGCTGAACGGTGGCCTGAACCTGTCCATCCGCGACGGCTGGTGGGACGAGTGGTACGACGGCGACAACGGCTGGGCGATCCCGTCCGCCGAGGGCTCGGCCGACCCCGACCACCGCGACGACGTGGAGGCGGCCGCGCTCTACGACCTGATCGAGAACGAGGTCGCGCCCAAGTTCTACGAGCGCGACGCCTCCGGCGTACCCGTGCAGTGGGTGGAGATGGTGCGGCACACGCTGCGCTCGCTCGGCCCCAAGGTGCTGGCCCGGCGGATGGTGCGGGACTACGTGGTGGAGCTGTACGTGCCCGCAGCGGAGTCCTCCCGGGACCGGGACGCCGAGGCGGCCCACGAGTACGCCGCCTGGAAGCGGCGGGTCCGCGAGGCGTGGCCGGCCGTGCGCGTGGAACATGTGGAGGCGTCCGGGGTCGGCGACCAGCCGGAGATCGGGGCCCGGATGCACGTCGCTGTGTACGTGTCGCTGGGCTCCACCGGCGCGCTCACCCCGGCCGACGTCGAGGTGCAACTCGTGCACGGGAAGGTGGATCGCACCGACGAGCTCACCGACACCCGGACGGTGCCGCTCACCCTGGTCGAGTCGTACGAGGCGGGCCGCCATCGTTACCAGGGCGACGTGGTGCTGGATCGCAGCGGCGCCTTCGGCTACTCGGTGCGCGTGCTGCCGTCCCACCCGATGATGGCCGCTCCCGCAGAGGTGGGCGTGGTCGCCTGGCCGGACGAGCCGGAGTCGCCCGCCCAGTGACCCCCTGACGGGGCATCATCGTCACCACGGCGAACGGTGCCGACGACAGGAGTTCCCGTGATCCACCTGGCCATGCTGGCGGACGAGATGTCCGCGTTGGCAGCCGTGCTGCGCGACTGCGGCGACGACGTCGCGCTGGCTGCCCGCGGCCTGGGCCGGGCCGTCCCCCAGCAGTTGGGACCGCAGCAGGTCGACGCGGCCGCCGGCCTGGTGGTGGACGATGCGGCCGGGGTGCTGGACCGGCTGGGGATGACGTTCGGCGAGATGGAGCAGATGTTGCACCGGCTCTCCAGCCGTACCGGCGAAGTGGAGGGCGGCGTCTGATGCCCACCGACCTGCCCACTGACCTGCCCGGTCAGCCGGCGGCGGTGCGCGACCTCGCCGACGGGTTCACCAGGGCCGGTGACCAGCTTGCCTCCGCCCGGGAACGGCTGCAGCGGCTGACCGCCCCAGGCTCGGTGTGGGAGGGCCCGGTGGCCCAGGACTTCGTCGAGCACGTGCACCTGCTCGGCTCCCGGATGCAAGACGTGGAGGACCAGCTGCGCACGGCCGTGACCGCCCTGTCGGTCTGGGAGGAGTCACTGGTCGATCGCCGGCGCCGGCTGGACCGGCTCGCGGACGAGCTGGAGACCGCCCGAGCGGGCGCCGCGGCGGCCGTCGATCCGGTCACCGGGACGCCGGCGGACCCGGACCACGATCCCGAGGTGCAGCGGATCGCCGCACAGATCCGTGGGCTCACCGACGAGCACGAGGCCGAGGCGCAGACACTGGCCCGACGGCTGTCCGAACTGGACGCGACGCTCGCGTCCGCGGCCGGGGCGATGGACGTCACCGGCTGGCTACAGCATGCCGAGGCGCTGCTCGCTCGCCTGGATCGCCACATCGGCGACTGGGTGGAGACGCAGGGGGAGGCCCTCACCGGGGCGGTCGCCTCGATCGGCGCCGGCTCCGCGCTCGGCACCACGGTGAGCCAGGCTGCGGGACCGGTGTCGGCCGAGCTGGGCTCGGCGCTCGGTGTGGCGGTGACCTCGCTCGCCGCGGGGTCGCCCGCGTCGGCCCGGCTGATCGCCGCCGCGCGCCGCCGCGCACCCGCGATCCCGTTGAGCGCCCTGCCGGTCGCCTCGTTCGCCCTGCCGGCGCCGCGCCGGAGCGAGGACGACTCGACCACCTCACCGAGCAGGTGAGACGATCCGGTGATGTTGTCGCCGACGACGCGGCTGCCCGGGGTCACGCTGACCCTGCCCGCGGAGTTCCACTTGCTGCCGCTGGACGCCGACCTGCAGGCGCGGGTCGCGGCGCAGACGGCGTTGCTCGACGAGCTGCCCATGGCCGACGGGCCGCGCCGGGAGCTGGTCGCGCTCTACCTCGAGTCGATGGCGACCAGGCTGAGAGGGGCCGACATCGCCGCGGCCGCGTTCTGCGCGGTGCGGATCGGTGACCACGCCTCCACGGCGACGGTGACGGTCGGGTTCCACGAGACCAACACCACCGACCGCACCCTGGCACTGTTGGGCACGGTGGCCACGCTGCGCGGACGCGATGACGACAGCGACGTCGAGACCACCGCGTACGCGGGGCAGCCCGCGGTGCGCTGGACCTCCCGCCATGACCTGTCCACCGGCGAGGGATCGGATCCGATCCGGCTGCATGAGGCGCAGGTGCTGGTGCAGGCTCCCGACGTGCCGGTCGCGGTGCTGATCACCGTCGCGACGCCCACCACGGAGGACAAAGAGATCTACCGCGACGTGCTGCACCGGGCCTGCGAGTCGCTGGAGTTCGCGCCGCCCACCGACCCGGGCACGCCCGCGGCCAGCGTGCTGCTGCTGCCGTCGGTCACTCTCTGACCTCGTCGCGCGGCGCCCAGTCGACCTCGAGCACGGCCACGCAGCGGCCCGGCAGCCGGAGCGACTGCTCGCTCTCGCCCGGCTCGACCGGCCCGGTGGCCGCCACCTGCCGCCAGGATCCGATCTCGGGCGGCAACCGGACCTCGATGTCGTCTGCGCCCCCGTGCAACCAGATGGCATAGGACGCGTCCTGCAGCGGCTCACCGCGCGGCCCGCGGCCGCGGAGCCGTCCGCCGTTCAGCAGCGTGCCGAGGGTCACCGCATCCGCCGCGTGCCAGTCGGCGTGGGTCATCTCGCGACCCGAGGGATGCAGCCAGGTCAGATCCTTCGCCCCGTTGTCGGACAGCGGCTGGCCGGAGAAGAAGTGCCGCTGCCGGAGCACCGGGTGCTCGGCCCGTAGCCGCAGCAGCGTCCTGGTCAGCTGCCGGAGCGGCTCCCACTCCGGGCGTGGTGTCCAGTCCAGCCAGGACGTCGGATTGTCCTGCGCGTACGCGTTGTTGTTGCCGCCCTGCGTCCGGCCCCGCTCGTCCCCGGCGACGATCATCGGCACGCCCGTGGAGACCAGGAGCGTGCTCATCAGGTTGGCGGTCTGCCGGCGACGCAGCGCGTTCACCGCCTCGTCGTCGGTCTCGCCCTCCACCCCGCAGTTCCAGGATCGGTTGTTGTCGGTGCCGTCGCGGTTCTGCTCGCCGTTCGCCTCGTTGTGCTTGGTCTCGTACGTCGTCAGGTCGCGCATCGTGAACCCGTCGTGCGAGGTCACGAAGTTGACCGAGTTGAACGCGTGCCGCCCGTCGTCGGCGTACAGGTCGCTCGACCCGGACAGCCGGGTGGCCAGCTCGCTGAGATCGCCGTGCCCGCGCCAGAAGTCGCGCACCGCGTCGCGGAACCTGTCGTTCCACTCGCACCAGGGGGGCGGGAACGACCCGACCAGGTAGCCGTCGGCGGACAGGTCCCACGGCTCGGCCACCAGCTTCACCTCGCGCAGCACCGGGTCCTGGCCGATGGCGGACAGGAACGGCCCGCGCAGGTCCACCCCGTGGCTGTTGCGGGCCAACGCCGAGGCCAGGTCGAACCGGAAGCCGTCCACGTGCATCTCGGTGACCCAGTAGCGCAACGAGTCCAGCACCATCCGCAGCGTCTGCGGGTGCGTCACGTCCACGGTGTTGCCGCAGCCGGTGAAGTCGGCGTAGCCGCCGTCGGCAGCCCGGCGGTAGGCGGCGGCGTCGCCGTAGCCGCGCAGGAACAGTGTCGGCCCGGAGGCGTCGGACTCGGCGGTGTGGTTGTAGACGACGTCCAGGATCACCTCGATCCCCGCCGCATGCAGGTCGCGCACCATCTGCTTGAACTCCCGCACCTGCTCGCCGCGGGTGCCGGCGGAGGAGTACGCGCCGTGCGGGGCGAAGAAGCCGAGCGGGTTGTAGCCCCAGAAGTTGGTCAGCCCGCGTGCGGCGACCTCCGGCTCGGTGGCGAACTGGTGCACCGGGAGCAGCTCGACCGCGGTCACGCCCAGGTCGGTGAGGTAGTCGGTGACGGCCGGGTGGCCCAGGGCGGCGTAGGTGCCGCGCAGGTGCTCGGGCACCAGCGGGTGCAGGCGGGTGAACCCGGCCGGGTGCAGCTCGTAGACGACGGTCTTGCTCCAGCGCCGCCGCAGCGGGCGTTCTTCCCCCCAGTCGAAGTCGTCGTCGACCACCACCGACCGCGGGACGAACGGCGCGGAGTCGCGGTCGTCGCGGGGCTGGTCCTCGGCGGTCCCGCTCCTGGCGGTCTCGTCGGTGCCGGGCGCATCGGTGCCGG
>CAZNCE010000094.1:7380-13364 GCA_964571285.1 uncultured Nocardioidaceae bacterium
TCGGTGCCGGGCGCATCGGTGCCGGCGGTGCCCCGCACGTAGCCGTAGATCTCGTCCCGGACCTCCAACTCGCCGTCGATCGCCCGAGCGTACGGGTCGAGCAGCAGCTTGGCCGGGTTGAACCGGTGGCCGTGCTGGGGGTCCCACGGCCCATGCACCCGGTAGCCGTACCGCTGGCCGGCGCGCACCCCCGGCAGGTAGCCGTGCCAGACACCGAGCGTGCGCTCCACCAGCGGAAAACGGGTCTCGTGCCCGTGCTCGTCGAACAGGCAGAGCTCGACCGCGGTGGCCTGCTCGGCCGCCCACACGGCGAAGTTGGCGCCGCCGTCGTCGAGTCGCACACCGAGCGGGCTGGGCCGGCCGGGCCAGGTGCCCGTCTGCAGCCTGCTCACTGTGGGTGTCGGGTTCACCCGAGCATTTTCCATGATGGCCACGCGGCTCGGGCTCGAACCCGCCACCCGGCGGCGTCCCCTAGGCTCGCGGTGGACCGAGGATGTCACGCTGTTGAGGAGGATCCGTGGGCGAGTTCGTACGCCTAGAGGTGCAGGACGGGGTCGGCACCATCCGGTTGGACCGGCCCAAGATGAACGCGCTGAACGCTGCCGTGCAGCAGGAGATCCAGGCGGCCGCCCAGGAGTCGACGGCACGAGACGACATCCGGGCGGTCGTGGTGTACGGCGGGGAGCGGGTGTTCGCGGCGGGCGCCGACATCAAGGAGATGGCCGACCTGTCGTACCAGGACATGGTGGTCCGGTCGGGCGCGCTGCAGGCGTCGCTGTGCTCGGTCGGCGGCATCCCGAAGCCGGTGGTGGCGGCGATCAACGGGTACGCGCTCGGCGGCGGCCTCGAGGTTGCCCTCGGCGCCGACATCCGCGTGTGTGCGGAGAACGCGAAGCTGGGGCAGCCGGAGATCCAGCTCGGCATCATCCCGGGCGGTGGTGGCACCCAGCGGCTGGCGCGGCTGGTCGGCCCGGCCAAGGCAAAGGACCTGATTTTCACCGGCCGGCACGTGGGCGCCGAGGAGGCGCTGGCCATCGGGCTGGTGGACAAGGTGGTCCCGGCCGAGCACGTCTACGAGACCGCGCTGGAGTGGGCGGGCCAGTTCGCCGCCGGGCCGGCGCTGGCCCTGCGCGCCGCCAAGGCGGCCGTCGACCGCGGGCTCGACGTGGACCTGGCCACCGGGCTGGAGATCGAGCGCCAGTTGTTCGCCGGGCTGTTCGGCACCGAGGACCGCGCGTCCGGGATGGCCTCGTTCATCGAGCAGGGCCCCGGCCGGGCACGCTTCACCGGTCGCTGACCCGGCCGGCCCGCCGGGGGCCTGCGACGCACGGGCCGGAGCTGCCGCGGGTGTGAGGTATAGCACGCGAGACCCCTGTGCCGCGGCGCAGCCCCGGACGGTAAGTTCAGGCGCCATGAACATTGTCGTGTGTGTGAAGCACGTGCCGGACGCGACGGGGGATCGGTCGTTCAACGACTCCGACAACACCGTCGACCGGGTCGGCGTGGACGGCTTGTTGTCCGAGCTCGACGAGTACGCCGTCGAGGAGGCGTTGACGATCGTCGAGTCCGGCGACGGGGAGGTCACCGCGCTGACGGTCGGGCCGGAGCAGGCCGAGCAGGCGGTCCGCAAGTCGTTGCAGATGGGCGCCCACAAGGGGGTGCACGTGGTCGACGACGCGATCCACGGTTCGGACGCGCCGGCCACGTCGCTGGTGCTCGCCAAGGCGATCGAGAAGCTGCGTGAGCAGGGGCCGGTCGACCTGGTGATCTGCGGGATGGCTTCCACCGACGGCACGATGAGCGTGGTCCCGGCGATGCTGTCCGAGCGGCTGGGGCTGCCGCAGCTGACCATGGCCTCGCAGGTCAGTGTCGAGGACGGCGCGGTGCGGGTACGCCGCGACGGTGACGCCGCGACCGAGACGGTCGAGGCGGCGCTGCCCGCGGTGGTCAGCGTGACCGACCAGTGCAACGAGCCGCGCTACCCGTCGTTCAAGGGGATCATGGCGGCCAAGAAGAAGCCGCTGGAGTCCTGGTCGCTGGCCGACCTGGGCGTGTCCGCCGACCAGGTCGGGCTGGGCGCGGCGTGGACCACGGTGGACGCGTTCGCGCAGCGGCCGCCGCGCAGCGCCGGCACCATCGTGCCCGACGAGGACGGCGACGGCGCCGCCAAGCTGGTCGAGTTCCTTGCCACGCAGAAGTTCATCTGAGGGGTCCGGGTTATGAGCGAGATTCTGGTACTGGTCGACCACGTCGACGGCGAGCCGCGCAAGACCACCGCCGAGCTGCTCACCCTGGCCCGGCGGCTGGGCGAGCCGTCGGCGGTGTTCATCGGGCCCGGCGCGGAGCAGGCGCAGCCCGAGCTGGCCCGGTTCGGCGCACAGAAGGTGTACGTGCTGGACCAGCCCGAGCTCACCGACTACCTGGTGGCGCCGAAGGCGGAGGCGATGGCCCAGCTGGTGCAGGCCAAGAGCCCGGCCGCGGTGCTGCTGCCGGCCGGGTTCGAGGGCCGCGAGATCGGCGCACGGCTAGCGCTGAAGACCGACTCCGGCCTGATCACCGACGCCGTCGACGTGGTCGCCGGCGACGACGGCCCGGTGACCACCCAGTCGGTGTTCGCCGGCAACTACACGGTGACCGCGCGGGTGACCAAGGGCATCCCGATCATCGCGGTGAAGCCGAACTCGGTCACCCCCGAGGAGGCGCCCGCCGACGCCGCCACCGAGGCGTTCAGTGCTGAGGTATCCGAGCAGGCCAAGGGCGCTCGGGTCGTGGAGCGGGCCGAGCGCGCCAGCGCCGGCCGGCCGGAGCTGACCGAGGCCGCGATCGTGGTTTCCGGCGGCCGGGGCACCGGCGGCAACTTCGACCCGATCGAGGGGCTGGCGGACGCGCTGGGTGCCGCCGTGGGCGCGTCCCGCGCCGCGGTCGACTCCGGCTGGTACCCGCACAGCTACCAGGTCGGCCAGACCGGCAAGACGGTCTCTCCGCAGCTGTACGTCGCCGCCGGCATCTCCGGGGCGATCCAACACCGCGCGGGTATGCAGACCTCGAAGACCATCGTCGCGATCAACAAGGACGAGGAGGCCCCGATCTTCGAGCTGGTCGACTTCGGCGTCGTCGGCGACCTGCACGCCGTGCTCCCGGCCGCGACCGACCAGATCAAGCAGCGCAAGGGCTGACCTCGGCTGACCCGGGGCTGACCGGAATAGCTGGCGGGGGACCGGACAGCGCCCGGTGGCATGATCGAGCCGTGACGCAGCCGGACCCGTACGCAGCGGAGCAGTACGCGCCAGACCTGGACCCCGAGGAACTGGCGTTCCAGCGCCGGTTCGGGCCCTGGCGGGCCTGGAGCCTGGACGACGTCGACCGCGAGTTCGCCGGCTTCTCCGCGCCCTGGTGGATCGTCGGCGGCCACGCGATCGAGGCCTACACCGGGGTGCCGCGCGGCCACGACGACGTGGACGTGGCGATCTTCCTCGACGACCTGCCACGGCTGCGCGAGCATTTCGCCGGCCGGTTCCACCTGTGGTCGGTCGGCTCCCGCACCCTGCGGCCGCTCGATGACGACAACCCCGGCCTGCACGACCACTCCAACCAGGTGTGGCTGCGCGAGCACGCGCTCGCCCCGTGGTGCCTCGACGTCTCCGTCTCCGACCGGCGAGAGGGCCAGTGGGTGTTCCGGCGGGACCCGACTGTCACGATGCCGCTGGACCGGGTCACTTGGACCGACGACCGGGGACGTCGCATCATGCGGCCGGAGATCGTCCTTGCCTACAAGGCAGAGTTGTTGCGGCCCAAGGACGATGCCGACTTCGCCGCCACCTGGCCGAGGCTCGGCGCGGAGGCCCGTGGCTGGCTTCGGGAGACCATCGGCCGGCTGTATCCCGACCACCCCTGGGCCAACCCGATGGCCGCTCCCGATCGCGCCGTGCGACGTGCGGGGGAGCGGGTACGGCTGCGCGAGGCGACCCTGGCCGACGCGGCGGTCGTGGATGCCTGGAACGCCGACCCGGATTTCGCCGGAGAGTACGGCGACTTCGGCGGTCCGCTACACGGCCCGCTGGCGAAGCAGCTGGCCCACGGCCAGCGGCAGCTCGGCGCGTACCGCGGAGCTCTCCTGGTGGAACGGATCGCCGACGGTGTCCTGATCGGGGACGTCAGCTGGCACCCGGAGCGCTACGGTCCGAACGCCGAGTCGACGGCGGTCAACTTCGGCATCACGCTGGCGCCGGAGTTTCGCGGCCAGGGGCTGGGCGTGGAGGCGCAACGCCTGCTGGCCGAGTTGCTGTTCGAGCTGTACCCCGACCTGGCGCGGGTGGAGGCGAGCACCGACGTCACCAACCACCCCGAGCAGCGGGCCCTGGAAAAGGCCGGTCTCACCCGCGAGGGAGTGCTGCGCCGGGCGCAGTACCGCCGCGGTGCCCACCACGACCTGGTTCTCTACTCGCTGGTGCGGGACGAACTATCCTTGTCGGGTCATGCCTGAGCGTTCCGAGTCGACCTATCTCGACCACGCGGCGACCACCCCGATGCTGGCGGAGCCGCTGACGGTCACCACCGAGCTGATGCGCACGCTCGGCAACGCCTCGTCCCTGCACGCCGCCGGCCGCGAGGCGCGCCGGGTGGTCGAGGAGTCCCGCGAGACCGTGGCCGCGTCGCTGGGCGCGCGGCCCAGCGACGTGGTGTTCACCTCCGGCGGCACCGAAGCGGACAACCTCGCGGTCAAGGGCCTGTACTGGAAACGCCGCGACGCGGACCCACGTCGGACCCGGCTGTTGTCGACCGCGGTCGAGCACCATGCCGTGCTCGACTCACTGCACTGGCTGTCCGACGCGCAGGGCGCCGAGGTCGAGCTGCTCCCGGTGGACCGGGTCGGCCGGCTGCGACTGGACGCGCTGCGCGAGTCGGTCGAGCGTGACCCGGCCTCCGTGGCGGCCATCTCGGTGATGTGGGCGAACAACGAGGTCGGCACCGTGCAGCCGATCGACGAGGTCGCGCGGCTCGCCGCCGAGCACGGCATCCCGGTGCACTCCGACGCGGTGCAGGCGCTGGGCAAGGTTCCGGTGGACTTCGCCGCCTCCGGGGTCGACGCGCTGACCGTCACCGGCCACAAGATCGGCGGTCCGTCCGGCGTCGGGGCACTCGTCGTGCGCCGCGAGGTCGATTTGGTGCCGGTGCTGCACGGCGGCGGCCAGGAACGCGACGTGCGGTCCGGGACGCTGTACGCAGCCGGCATCGCCGGGCTCGCCTGCGCGGTCCAGCTGGCGGTCAAGGAGCAGCCCCGGCGGGCCGCGGAGCTGGCCGAACTGCGCGACGACCTGGTCCGCCGGGTCCGCGAGCTGGTGCCCGACGTGGTGCTGAACGGCGACCCGGAGCCGGGACCGGAGCACCGGCTGCCCGGCATCGCGCACCTGACCTTCCCGGGCTGCGAAGGCGATCTGCTGCTGATGCTGCTGGACGCGCAGGGCATCGCCTGCTCCACCGGCTCCGCGTGCTCGGCCGGGGTGCCGCAGGCCAGCCACGTGCTGCTCGCGATGGGGTGCGACGAGGACGGCGCCCGGGGCTCGCTGCGGTTCTCGCTGGGCCACACCACCACATCGCGCGACATCGACCGGCTGGTCGAGGTGCTGCCGGCCGCCGTTGCCCGGGCGCGCGCCGCCGGGCTGACCTCGCCGACCTTGGAGGTCTGAGCCGTGCGGGTCCTGGCCGCGATGTCCGGCGGCGTCGACTCCGCCGTGGCCGCCGCTCGCGCCGTCGACGCCGGGCACGACGTCACCGGCGTCCATCTGGCGCTGTCGCGAAACGCCCAGTCCTACCGCACCGGCGCGCGGGGCTGCTGCACGCTGGAGGACTCGCGGGACGCCCGCCGGGCCGGCGACGTGATCGGGATCCCGTTCTACGTCTGGGACATGGCCGAGCGGTTCCACTCCGACGTGGTCGAGGACTTCGTCGCCGAGTACGCCTCCGGCCGTACCCCCAACCCGTGC
>CAZNCE010000095.1:0-13141 GCA_964571285.1 uncultured Nocardioidaceae bacterium
TCGTCACGGGACGCACCGCGCCGAAGCTGTCGGCCCGGGGACGCCCCGTGACGAAAAGCCGGGCGGCCCGCCGCGTAGCCTCGGGCTCAGTGTCAGGGTGATGGCCGCCGCTGCTTGCGGCTGGTTGGATCCTGAGCACCCGGTGTCTGGCTCATAGCCTCGGTGCCGCCTTCGGGCTGGCATGCACGCGTAATGCCGGCATCGGGTGTGAAGGACCGGCCGGCGTGACTTGATAGGAGCGTGGCATCGCCCCCACTGAGATGTGTCCGCCGACCGGCCCAACCGTCACCTCACAGTGAATGGAGGCAACCACCATGGTTGTTGTTGGAGCCGATGTACACAAGCGGACGCACACCTTCGTCGCGGTCGACGAGGTCGGTAGGCAGGTCGGGCAGATCACGGTCGCTGCGACCACGACGGGCCATCGCAAGGCGATCACCTGGGCGTGGAAGCAGTTCGGTCGGGAGCTCACCTGGGGCATCGAAGACTGTCGCCACCTCTCGGCGCGTCTGGAACGTGACCTGCTGACTGCTGGCCAGCCAGTGGTGCGTGTCCCACCCAAGATGATGGCTGAGCAGCGTCGCGTCGGTCGCACCCGCGGCAAGTCCGACCCGATCGACGCTCTCGCTGTCGCCCGGGCTGCCCAGCGCGAGCCCGACCTCCCTGTCGCCACTCATGACGAGGTCTCGCGGGAGCTGAAACTGCTGGTCGACAGGCGTGAAGACCTGGTCAAGCACCGCACCGCCACGATCAACCGGCTGCAGTGGCGCGTCCACGAGCTCGATCCCGACATCCCCACCACGGCTCTGGACCGCGGCAAGCGCCAGCGACAGCTGGCCGCAGCACTCGCAGAGTTCGACGGGCTGGTGGCCGAGCTGGCTCGCGACGAGCTGGCCGATGTCGTCGAGCTGACCGGCCGGATCAACGACCTCGAACGGCGCATAGCTACGGGGGTCGAGCACACTGCCCCGACGCTGCTGGCGATGCCCGGTGTGGGTGCGCTGACCGCGGCCAAACTGGTCGGTGAGGCGGCCGGGGTGACCCGGTTCAAGTCAGAGGCGGCCTTCGCCCGGCACGCTGGCATCGCGCCGATCCCGGTCTGGTCGGGCAACACCGCCGGCCGGGTCCGCTTGACCAGGTCCGGCAACCGCCAGCTCAACGCCGCGATCCATCGCATCGCCGTCACCCAGATCCGCCTCGACGGCCTCGGCAAGACCTACTACGAGAAGAAGAAGGCCGAAGGCATGTCCACCCCCGAAGCGCTCCGCTGTCTCAAGCGACGTCTCGCCCGCGTCGTCTTCAACCACCTCCACACCGACCACCAAGCCCGCACCCTGAGTTGCCTCGCCACCGCGGCTTGACATAGGAGTTACACGTGCAGCCGGACGACGACTTCGCGTTGGTGGCCGACTTGGAGGGCGTGCCCTCGGCGATGGCGGCGGCCCGTGATGGGATCGACGCGGTGCTGCGCGATCGTGGGCTTCGCCGCACCGGCCCCCAGGCCACCGCGGAGTCGCTGCGGCTGGGCGCGGAGGCCTCGGCCGCGCTCGAGGGGGAGGGGTACGACCTGACCGGGCCGGCCCGGCTGTCCACCGAGCTGCTCGCGCTGTTGCCGGTGTGGCGCGCCGCGCCGCTGCAGGCGCTGGCCCGGATGCATGCCCTGGCGATGCGCGGGGAGTTGCCGGACGAGGACCTGGGCCGCCCGGTGCGCGACCCCGGGCGCCTGCACCAACTGGCCCGGCGGCTGTTGGCGCCAACCAGGGCGCCGGCGCTGGTGGTGGCCGCGATCGTGCACGCCGAGATCGCCACCGGGGAACCGTTCGCCGCCGGCAACCGCATCGTCGGCCGCGCCGCGGAGCGGCTGGTGCTGGTGGCCCGGGGCGTGGACCCCGCGTCGGTCACCGTCCCGGAGGCCGGCCACCTGGCGGTGGAGCGCGCCGGGCACGGCGCCTATTCCGGGCTGCTGACGGAGTACGCCGAAGGGCTGCCGGGGGTGGCCGGGCGGTGGTTGCTGCACTGCGCGCTCGCGTATGGCCGGGGCGCGGAACTGTCGCCGCTGGGAACCGGAGCAGCCGATCGCGGGCCTGGCTGAGCCACGGGAATCCGTGGACAAAGGGGCCGGACATGCGAGCGGCGTCCTCGCCGGAGAACGCCGCCGCGGGCACAACGACCGTGCTACCAATGCGTGCACCGTCACCATCGGACCGGGTCAAGCCCGGACGCCGATAACCCTCGAAGAAGGGTAGGTCGCCGCGTGGGTACTCGGCCGTTGTGCGGTTTTGCGTAGTCCCTTTGTACGCCCTGGCCCCGGGAAAGGGAACCCCCGAACGGGAGCGACTTTCCGCTCTCCGGGCAGCGGTCCGGAAGGGGGATGGCATCGTCCGCACACCGGGCATTTCGGGTCACCCTGTGGGGCGGTGGGAAGGGGCCTCAGCGGCGTTGGTCGTGCCGGCCGGTCAGATAGACGACGCCGGCGGCGGCCAGGCCGGCGGCCAGGGCCACGGCGGCGACCGCACGTGGTCGTGGCGACAGCGTCAGTCGCGGCCGCAGCGCCACCGGGCGCTCGAACACCAGCACCGGCCAGGACTCCTCCGCGGCGATCCGGCGCAGCGCCTTGTCCGGGTTGACGGCGTACGGGTGTCCCACCTCCGCCAACAGCGGCCGGTCGGTCACCGAGTCGGAGTAGGCGTAGCTGCGGGCCAGGTCGTACCCCTCCTGGGCGGCCAACTCGCGCACCGCCTCAGCCTTGCCCTCGGCGTACGCGTAGAACTCGATGTCGCCGGTGTAGCGCCCGTCCTCGACCACCATCCGGGTGGCGATCACCCGGTCCGCGCCGAGCATCTCCCCGATCGGCTCGACCACCTCCGCGCCGGAGGACGACACGATCACCACGTCGTGCCCGGCGGCGTGATGGTTCTCGATCAGCTGCACCGCCTCGTCGTAGACCAGTGGCTCCACGATGTTGTGCAGCGTGTCGGCGACGATGTCGCGGACGGTCTGCACGTCCCATCCGGTGCAGATCGACGACAGGTACGCGCGCATCCGCTCCATCTGGTCGTGGTCCGCCCCACCCGCGAGGAACACGAACTGGGCGTAGCTGCTGCGCAGCACTGATCGGCGGGTGATCAACCCACCCCGGTAGAACGGTCGGCTGAACGCCAGCGTGCTGGACTTTGCGATGACGGTCTTGTCCAGGTCGAAGAAGGCAGCGGCACGTGTGGTTCCGGCCGTTCCCACCCGCGAGGTCATCGGTAGAGCATAGAATGCGGTGGCGGCACCACCGTGCCGCCCGCTCTTGCACCTGGGCCCGGATTGTGCACAATCGGGTAACACAGCAGAATTGGTGCCGTCAAGAGTTAGATTTTCGGTCGCTCCGTGTGCATCATGGAGGTGTACGACCCGTCTGGGTAGTTTCAACCGACTACCGGGCGGGAATGCAGGCCCCAGCGGCAACCCCCCCGCCGCTGGCCGGTTGCGACTCATCCCCCCCGGGTCGTGAACCGGATCGACAGCCCCCGGTCACCCCCCCCACCGGGGGCTGTCACATGTCCGGGCCCACATCCGTGCACGTGCCTGGGCACCTGACTGGGCACCTGACCGAGGGGTCGCACTCGCCACCGCCGACCCGTTTTCCTCCCCAGCCCGGCCGAGCCCCCAGGTTGTGCACAGCCGGCGGCCGTCCTCCGCGCGTTCCGGTCGCCGGCCGGAACGCTGGGGCGATGCCGAGCGACCCCGACCAGCCGCGACTCCCCTGCGGCAGCCTGCTGATCCTGACCGGAGATGAACTGCTGCTGGACGACCTGCTGCGGCTGGCTGCGGCCACCGGGCTGGCGCCCGAGGTGGAGCCATCCGTCGACACGGTACGGGCCACCTGGCGGCAGGCGGACCTGGTGCTGCTCGGTGCCGACCTCGCGCCCGCCGCCGTGGCCCGCAGGCTGCCACGGCGCGGGGACGTGTACGTCGTCGCCCGGGACCGAACGCCGGGCCGCGACGCTGATGGGTCCTCGCCGGACCCGATGGTCACGCTGCGCTCCGCGGTCGAGATCGGCGCCGAGGGCGTGCTCGAGCTCCCCGACGGCGAGCGGCACCTGCGCGAGCTGCTGGCCGACGCCGCGGACCACGGGCCGGGTGGACGCGACAACGCGCCGGTCGTGTGCCTGCTCGGCGGCTGCGGCGGGGTCGGCGCCACGACCTTCGCGGCGATGCTCGGTGCGGTGTCCGCCGCGGACGGCCGGCGGGTGCTGCTGGTCGACGGCGACGCGCTGGCCGGCGGCATCGACCTGACGCTGGGCAGCGAGGAGCAGCCGGGGGCCCGGTGGCCGACGCTGGCGAGTACGTCCGGTCGGGTCAGCCCGGCCGCGCTGCACGACGGCCTGCCCAGGTCCGGCGGCCTGGCCGTGCTGTCGTGGGAGCGTGGCGTCCCCACCACGGTGTCGGCGGACCTGATGGGCCGGGTGCTCGCCGCCGGGCGACGGGGCGGCGACCT
Source organism: uncultured Nocardioidaceae bacterium (assembly GCA_964571285.1). Taxonomy (GTDB): domain Bacteria; phylum Actinomycetota; class Actinomycetes; order Propionibacteriales; family Nocardioidaceae; genus CAZNCE01. The sequence continues at coordinate 4,487 of CAZNCE010000095.1, forward strand.
GGTCGTGGTGGACCTGCCGAGACGCTTCGACGAGGCGTCCCGGGTCGCGCTGGACGAGGCCGACCTGACGGTGCTGGTGATCCGCGGCGACGTGCGGGGGATCGCTGCGGCGTGCGCGGTGGTGCCGCACCTGCAGGGCGGGCGCGCCGGCGCGGTCGTGCGCGCCGGTGGCAGTTCCGGTATCGATGCGGAGACGGTCGCCGAGGCGGTCGGCCTGCCGCTGCTGGCCCGCCTGCGCGACGACCGCGCCGTGGCCGGCGACATCGACCTCGGGCGTGGTCCCTGGGGCCGGCTGAAGGGCCCGCTGGCGCGCGCCTGCGGCAGCGTGCTGGCGGCCGTCCCGACTCCCGCTCGGAGGTCGTCGTGACCGCGCGAACCCTGGGTCGGGGAGCCGCGCAGCGTCCTGGCGAGGCCCCGGTGGCGGCCCGGATGGCCGACGACTACGTCGAACGGGTGCGCGAGCAGCTGGCTCGCGAGGGCAGCGAGCCGACCCCGAGCCGGGTGGCGGCCCTGCTGCGGTCCGACGGGCGGGTGGTCGGCGACGACACCGTGCTGGCGGTGGTCGATGCCCTGCGCCGCGACATCACCGGTGCCGGTCCGCTCGAGGACCTGCTCCATCAGGACGGCGTGACCGACGTGCTGGTCAACGGTGCGGACCAGGTGTTCGTCGACCGGGGCCAGGGGCTGGAGCGCTGCCACAGCGTGTTTCGGGACGAGGCGGCGGTCCGACGGCTCGCCCAGCGGCTCGCCGCGGTCGCCGGACGCAGGCTGGACGACGCACAACCGTTCGTGGACGCCCGGCTGCCCGATGGCACCCGGTTCCATGCGGTGCTGGCACCGGTCGCGACGCCGGGAACCTGCCTGTCCCTGCGGGTTCCCGCCCGGCGCGCGTTCACGATGAGGCAGCTGGTGTCGGCGGGGGCGATGCCCGACGAGGGGGCCGACCTGCTCGCGGCGATCGTCGACGCCCGGCTGGCATTCGTGATCAGCGGTGGCACCGGCACGGGCAAGACGACGCTGCTGGCCGCCCTGCTGTCCCTGGTGCCGGCCACCGAACGGCTGGTGCTGGTGGAGGATTCGGCCGAGCTGCGGCCAGACCACCCGCACGTGGTGGCTCTCGAGGGGCGCCCGGCGAACGTCGAGGACGCCGGCCGGGTCGACCTGCGCACGCTGGTCCGCCAAGCGCTGCGGATGCGCCCCGACCGGCTGGTGGTCGGCGAGGCGCGCGGAGCGGAGGTCGTCGACCTGCTGGCCGCGCTGAACACCGGGCACGAGGGTGGCTGCTGCACCGTGCACGCCAACTCCGCGGCGGCGGTGCCGGCCCGGCTCGAGGCGCTGGCCGTGGCCGCGGGGCTGAGCCGCGAGGCCGCCGACGCCCAGATCGCGGCCGCCCTCGACGTGGTCGTCCAGCTCACGCGCGGTCGCGACGGGGTACGCCGGGTGCACGAGGTATGCGTGCTGGAGCGAACCGAATCCGGAGTGGAGAGCCGCCCGGCGGTGCTGTTCGGCGCCGACGGATCGGTGCGGACCGACGCCGGTGCCCGCACACTCGAACGGCTGCTGCACCGGACCAGTGGGGCGCACCGGCGATGACGACGATGCCGTTGAGCGTGACCGGCGCGGTGTTGGCGGCAGCCGCGGTGGCCGTGCTCGGCGCCGGCCGCGGCCAGTCCCTGCTGGACCGGCTCGGTCCGCCCCCGGGGCAGCAACGTGTCGACCTGCCCGGTGGTGCGGACGGGACCAGTCCGGCGGATCCCGGGGCACCAGCGGCGGTGGTCGCGCGCAGTCGCGGCATCGGCGGCCCGGTCCTCGGGTCCGCCTGGGCGGTGCCGGTGGCGGTAGGGGCCGGCTGGTGGACCGGATCGCCGGTCGTCGCCGCGACCGCTGCCGGGCTCGCCGCGATCACCGTGCGGCTGGTCCGGTCGGGGCGTAGGCGGGCGGCGGCGCAGCGGACCAGGACCGAGGTGATCGAAGCGTGCGACGCGCTGGCCGCGGAGATCCGCTCCGGTCAGCCGCTGCTGTTCGCGTTGCGCCGCACGGCCGCCCTGCAGCCGCTGCTCGCCCCCGCGAGCCACGCGGCGGCGGTGGGTGGCGACGTGCCTGGCTGCCTGCTGTCGATCGCCGGCCGGCCGGGCGCGGACGGACTTCGGATGGCAGCGGCCGGCTGGCGGGTGGCCGAGCACTCCGGGGCCCGGCTGGCGGACGTGCTGGATACGGTCACTGCCGGGTTGCGCGCCGATGAGGAGTGCCGGCAGGAGGTGGAGGCGTCGCTAGCGGCTCCCCGGGCAACCGCCCGGCTGCTCGCGGTGCTGCCACTGTTCGGGTTGCTGCTCGGGTCGACTCTGGGCGGCGACCCTGTCGGATTCCTGCTGCGCAGCGGCCCGGGGAACATCTGCCTGGCTGTGGGCGCGGCGCTCGCGTCGGCAGGAGTCTGGTGGGTGGACCGGCTGGCCGACTCTGTGGAGACCCGCGGCCAGCCGATCGAGGCGCGGCCGAAGCCACCGCCGGCAGCCTGGCCACCAGGGGGCGCCGCGGTGCGAACCGGTCGGGGATCGTGAGCATGCTGGTGATCGTGGCCGTCGCCGCGGCAGCTGGCGCGTTGTGGCTGGCGGTTCCACCGGTCGCCGATCAGCGGCTGGCGAGCGCGCTGCGGCCGTACGACGCCGCCGCAGGGGCCAACGGCGAGTCGTCCCCCGGCGACCAGCGACATCGGCGCGTCTCTCCGGCCGTGCTGGCGGGGGCCACCGGCGGAGTCGCAGCGGCGGTCCTCATCGGCGGTGCGACCGGGGTGATCGCCGGTGGCCTCGTCTTCGCCGTCACCGTCGCTGCCATTGGACGGTTGGAGCCGGCGCGATTGCGCCGTCGCCGTGAGTCGATGGAGCAGTCGCTGCCGCTCTGCGCGGATCTGATGGCCGCCTGTCTGTCCGCCGGCCGTCCGCCCTCCTACGCGCTGCGCGAGGTTGCGCAGGCGCTCGGCGGACCGCTCGGCGAGGAGCTCACGGTGCTGGCCGCGCGGCTGGCGCTCGGAGCGGATCCGGTCGAGGTCTGGCGCGCAGTGGCCAGGGAGCGCACCCTCGGCCCGCTGGGACGGTCCTTGGCCCGGGCCATGGAGTCCGGGGCGCCGCTCACCGATGCCCTGCACCGACTGGCCACCGACCTGCGGCGCCGGCAGCGGGCCAGCGCCCAACGCCGGGCCCGTGCGGTCGGAGTCCGAGCGGCCGCACCGCTAGGGCTGTGTTTCCTGCCTGCCTTCGTCCTGATCGGCATCGTGCCCGCGGCGGTGTCCGCGTTCGCCTCGTTCCGGGTCTGGTGACCGGCGTTCGCTCGGTCCGGCATTCGTCCCCAGCCCGGGTGGCCGACGGTCCTCGTCCCCAACCCGGCCGGGCCCGGTTCCAGCCACTCCCAGACCGAGGAATCGTCGGTCCCAACACCGAGTGCCCCGGGGTCCCCGGAGCACATCAACTGGAGGTATCAACATGGCAATTTCCCTTGCAGACAGGCGTTCTCGGCTCAGTGAGCGTGGCATGACCACCGCCGAGTACGCGGTCGGGACGGTGGCGTCCTGCAGCTTCGCCGGCGTGCTGATCAAGCTGCTCACGTCGGACTGGGCGAAGAGCATCCTGAAGGCGATCTTCGACGCGACCCTCGGCAAGTACTTCTAGGAAGCCCTGATCGGCCGTCCCGGTCACCGCCGGGACGGCCAGGGTCGCCTGGGAGGCGATGAACATGCAAAAGACCTCGTATGGACAGGTGAGCGCGGAGTACCTGTTCTGCCTGTTCGGAGCGGTGTGTTGCACCGTGGTGCTGACCCGGCCCGACTTCCTCGGCTGGTTGGACCAGAGCCTTCGCGACCTGCTCCGCTGGGGTCTGCTGATCGGATGGCCGCTCCCGGGATTCCGGCTATGAGGGCGCGGACCCAGCAGGGGATGGTGACGGCCGAGGCGGCGATGGTGCTTCCCGCCCTGGTGGCGGTCGCCGGCCTGCTGGCCTGGCTGATCACCGTGGGGGTCGCCCAGATCCAGTGTGTGGACGCGGCCAGGGACGCCGCCCGGGCGCTGGCCCGTGCGGAGGACCGCGCCGTCGTGCTGGCGGCCGCGCGGTCGGCGGCGCCCGACGGCGCCGGCATCGACGTCGACCAGTCGGCCAGCCGGGTCACGGTGCGGGTGCGCTACACCGCCACACCTCCCGGCCGGTTGCTCGACGGGGTGCTGCGGTTGCAGGTCGGCGCGGAGTCCACGCTGCCGGCGGAGCTGCCAGGGGCTACGGACGCGGGAGGCTGAGATGGCGCGAGCTCGACCTGATCAGCGGGGGAACGTCACGGTGCTGGCGGCGGGCGCGGTGGTGCTGATGATGCTGGTCGCCGTGGTCACGGTCGGCCTGGCCGGGCTGGTCGCTGCCTCGCACCAGGTGGCCGCCGCGGCCGACCTGGCCGCTCTGGCCGGTGCCCGGACCGCGGGCGATCCGTGCGCGACGGCCCGGAGGACGGCGGAGCGCAACGGCGCCATGCTCCGGGACTGCAGCGTCGAGGGGCTGACCGTGCTGGTGGTGGTGGAACGCCGGCTGCGCGGTCCGTTCGGCGTGGCGCCGACCGTCACCGGTCAGGCCAGGGCCGGTCCGCCGTTTGCGTGAGCCGGCGAGCGGCGGGTGGCTGAGGCAGGCGCCGCCCGGTCGGCAACGGCCGGCGTCGGCAGCTCGAACCCCGACCGAAGCTGCTCAGGCTCGGCCGCTCCCGGAGGGTTCGTCGGGTGGTGGGACGGTGTCCGGCCCCGCCCTTGGCGGCTCCTTGGCCGGCCCCTCGGAGCCACCAGAGCCGGTCGTGCCTCCGCGGCGTCGCTCGTCGGCGGCCACTACCTTCCGCGCGCTCTTCAGTTCCTTGCGCCGCCGGTAGCCGCGTTGCAGGCCGGACCGCAGCAGTTCCAGTCCGGCCGCAAACACCAACAAGGTGCCGGCGCCGAGCAGGAAGATCCCCAGCGCGCTGGTGTCCACCTGCACCACACCGAGCTCGAGGGTGGCGTCTTGTTGGCTGCCGCCGAACACGGCCGCGGCGATGACCGCGAGCGCCACCAGGATCAGCACGACTCCGATCGCGATCATTGGCTCACCTCTCCGCGAGCAGCAGGTCCAGCACGATGACCGCGCCGGACTTGTCCAAGGGACTGTTCCCATTCCCGCATTTCGGTGACTGTACGCACGACGGGCAGCCATCCGGGCACTCACAGGACTCGATCGCGTCTCGTGTCGCGCCGAGCCATCGGGCGGCCACCTCGAACCCGCGCTCGGCGAACCCGGCACCGCCGGCGTGGCCGTCGTAGACGAACACGGTGAGCGTGCCGGTGTCCTCGTGCAGCGCGGTCGAAACCCCGCCGATGTCCCACCGGTCACAGGTCGCGAACAGCGGTAGCAGCCCGATCGCGGCGTGCTCGGCGGCGTGCGCCGCGCCGGGCAGGTCGGACGGGTGGACCGAGCAGGCACCGACCTGCTCCGGGGCGAGCGTCCACCACACCGCCTTGGTGGACAGCGTCCGTGCCGGCAGGTCCAGCGGCTCCTCGCCCAGCACCTCCCCGGTGCCCAGACGGCGCCGCAGGAAGGCCACCACCTGGCTGGTCACCTCCACCGATCCGAACGCCACGGTGGCCGCTCCCCAGGCGACGCTGCGCTCCGACTCCGTGATCCGGATCTCGGTCACCTCGCGCGCCGCGGTCGTGTAGTCCGGCTGGGCCGGCTCGACCAGCGCGACGTGCTCGTCCAAGTCCAGCTCCCGGACCAGGAAGCTCTCCCCCTGGTGCAGGTGGACCGCCCCCTGGTGGACCGCCGCATGCGACGCGGCCGCGTCCACCGTGCCCAGCAACCGTCCGGTGGCCTGCTCCACGATCCGCACCCCGGCCCCGCCCGCGGAGCGGATGTCGGCCAGGTCCGTGGCCCGGTCACGGCGGGTCCAGAACCAGCCACGGGGTCGTCGTCGCAGCAGGCCCCCCTCGGTCAGCGCGTCGACCGCCTCTCGTGCCCGCCCGCCGAACCGAGGCAGATCCTCCTCGGTCAGCGGCAGCTCGGCGGCCGCCGCGCACAGCTGTGGCCCGAGGACGTACGGGTTGTCCGGATCGCAGACGGTGCTCTCGACGGGCGGCCCGAACAACGTTTCGGGGTGGTGCACCAGGTACGTGTCCAGCGGGTCGTCGCGGGCCACCAGCACCCCGAGCGAGCCCTGCGCCGCGCGGCCGGCCCGCCCGGCCTGCTGCCACATCGCCGACCGGGTGCCGGGGAACCCGGCCAGCAGCACGGCATCGAGCCCGGCGATGTCGATGCCCAGCTCCAGTGCGTTCGTGGCTGACAGGCCGAGCAGCGACCCGTTGCGCAAGCGCCGTTCCAGCTCCCGCCGGTCCTCCGGCAGATAGCCGCCCCGGTACGCGGCGACCCGGCCGGTCAGCAGCGGGTCCACCTCGGCGAGATGGCCCTTCGCGGCCAGCGACACGGTCTCGGCGGCGCGCCGGGAGCGGACGAACGCCAGCGTGCGCACGTTCGCCACCACCAGGTCGGCCATCAACTGGGCGACCTCAGCGGTCGCGGTCCGCCGGATCGGTGCGCCGTTCTCTCCCCGCGCGGCGGTCAGCGGGGGCTCCCACAGCGCGAACACGCCCTCGCCGCGGGGGGAGGTGTCCTCGGTGATCGCCCGGACCGGCTCGCCGACCAGCCGACTCGCCGACACCTCCGGGTCCGACACGGTGGCCGAGGCGAGCACCACGGTCGGCCGGCTGCCGTAGTGGGCGCACAGCCGCAGCAGCCGCCGCAGGATGTGGGCGACGTGGGAACCGAACACCCCGCGGTAGTAGTGGCATTCGTCCACCACGATGTAGGCCAGTCCACCGAGCAGCCGCCCCCACCGGTCGTGTACGGGCAGCAGCGATCGATGCAGCATGTCGGGGTTCGTCACCACGTAGCGGCCGTGGTCGCGCGCCCAGGTCCGCTCCTCCGGCTCGCTGTCGCCGTCGTATGCGGTCGCCCGCAGCTCGGGCAGTTCCAGGTCGGACACGCCGGCCAACTGGTCGTGCGCCAGGGCCTTGGTCGGCGACAGGTACAGCACGGTCCCCGCGTGCCGCCCGTCCGGCTCCGCCAACAGGGCGCTCAGCGCCGGCAGCAGGTAGCCGAGAGACTTCCCCGACGCGGTGCCGGTCGCCAGCACCACGTGCTGACCGTCGTACGCGGCTTCCGCTGCCTCGACCTGGTGCCGCCAGGGTTGGGTGATGCCGCGCTGCGCGAGGGCCTGTCGCAGCCGTTGCGGTGTCCAGGACGGCCAGGCGACGGCCTCGGCCGCTCGCGCGGGCAGCCGCTGCAGATGCACCAGCCGGTCCCGCCGGCCGCCAGCGGTCACCCGGTCCAGCAGGCCGGTCAGGTCCACAGCCCCTTCGGCCGGGGTGGTCGCAGCCCGCTCGGCTGCGTGGTACGGCGGATCGGCGTGCACGCTCATGGCAGGGCGAGTCTTACACTCGACGTGTTTGAATGGTTGGTCAGGAACGTTGCGATCGCGAGCACCCGAGGAGCCCCTGGTGGACATCGCACTGCAAACCCGCCACGTCGGTGACCGCGCGGTCATCCAGGTGGGCGGCGAGATCGACGTCTACACGGCGCCGAAACTGCGTGAGTGCCTGGTTGACCTGGTCGGCTCCGGCAACTACCACCTGGTGGTCGACCTGGGTGGAGTCGAGTTCCTCGACTCCACTGGTCTGGGCGTGCTCGTGGGCGGCCTCAAGCGCGTCCGCAGCCACGACGGCAGCCTGGAACTCGTGTGCAGCCACGAGCGGCTGCTGAAGATCTTCCGGATCACCGGCCTGACCAAGGTTTTCCCCATTCACGCCTCGGTGGAGGAGGCGCTCGGCGCCCCCGCGGAGTGAGCCCCCGGACCAATCTGATCCGCCGACTGATCGCCCGACCCGGCGACCGGGCCGGGCCCGACCCCATGCACGCTCGACCGGGGAACGGACAGTAGACTCCGGCCCGGTTTCGCATTAGACGGGGAAGACACCGCGCCAGGACATCGTCGGTGGCCCCGGTCACCCCAAGGAGGACGAATGTCCGCGCTCAACCTCGCTGCGTCCGAGGCTGATCTGTCCCTGTCCGCCGGCAACACGACACTAGTGATCGTGGTCGGCGTGATCGGCCTGATCGGGCTCGCGATGGCGGCCATGTTCCGCTCCCAGGTGCTGGCCGCCGCCGAAGGCACCGAGAACATGCAGCGGATCGGACTGGCCGTCCAGGAGGGCGCCAGCGCCTACCTGAACCGGCAGTTCCGCACGCTCGGCATCTTCGCCCTGGTCGCGTTCGCGCTGCTGTTCGTGCTGCCCGGCGACGCCTCGGTCCGGATCGGCCGGTCGATCTTCTTCGTCGTGGGTGCCGGCTTCTCCGCCCTGATCGGCTACCTCGGGATGTGGCTGGCGGTACGGGCGAACGTCCGGGTGGCCGCCGCTGCGCAGACCGGGGGCCGGGAACCGGCGTTGCGGATCGCGTTCCGCACCGGCGGTGTGGTCGGCATGGCGACCGTCGGCCTGGGCCTGCTGGGCGCCTCCGTGGTGGTGCTGATCTTCCGCGGCGAGGCCCCGGCGGTGCTGGAGGGCTTCGGCTTCGGCGCCGCGCTGCTCGCCATGTTCATGCGGGTCGGCGGCG